>CAWHMU010000048.1:0-23202 GCA_963830365.1 uncultured Chlamydiae bacterium | reverse complement strand
CCTACGGGGTTAACTTCATATACATTGCGTTTCTCGTAGCTGTGGCTCGTCTTCGCTGCTGCTCGCGAGACTTGGCTACGGGCTACAGAATGAGAGAAAAAGGGCAAAAAAGAGGGCGTGGATGCTATCTTTTTTGCCCTTTTTTCTCTCATTCTGTAGCCCATACCAAGGAGGAGCAGTAGCGGAGCCGCAGGTATGGGAACAAGAATGTCCTCATATAAACCCCGGAAGGGGTTCTTCTTTTTTCTTTTTCAGACGAAATTAAATCAATGGCCGATAACGAGTCCTACAAAACCGGATGAACCTTAGATGCCTAATAATGCAACTTGACAGCAACACTACTTCTATGATAAATCTATCCCTCAATTATATTTTAAATAAATATTTGATACACTTTCTTAAAAAAATATACTGGCAATATGATGAGTACTTCGTTCCCCTTTAACACAACAGCTTTTAATTATTCATCTATGGTTGAGAGTGTTCCCTTAGGGCCTCAGATGTCAACCGAAACAGAAGAAAAGACAACATCTGTATTTCTATCAGGAGCAAATGATCGAAAGAGTACTCTGGATGGTATACGCAAGTATTATAATTTAACTAATGAAGCCGTGGATATAAGATGCAAAGTCAGATTCCAAGCCGCTGTGTCTTCTTATTTTTCTTGTAAAGAAAGTTCTGAAAAATGGATAAGCAATGAAAAACTTCTTTCTTATTTTAATAACGGATTTAATCTAGCTGATAGACGTATTAAGCAACTGGCAAATAATCCTAAAGAAAACGCAGAAGAGCTTATAGATCTATATGAAGCCAAAATATCCTTTAGTAACATAAGGGGTGAGCTTCTGGGATATAAATCCCCTAGTTGCTTTTTTAGATTTAATTTTCAGGGTGATGATGAAACCGTGGACGTCATAGGTCAGGCTAAGGCTGGAAAAGACTTTGAAAATCCTCTTGGAATTACAGAAACACGTGAACATAAAGCAAAAGAAGCTGTCAAGTTAGAAGAAAAGGCCAAAGAGATAGAACGAATGGTTAAAGGATGGATTTCTCTACCCAAAACAGAACGTATAGAATGTTTTTTAAGATACATGGATTTTGATTGTGATGCTTATGGAGGCTGTTATATTAATCAAACAGAAAAAAGTGAAGCAATTTGGAAAGTGGCTTCAACTGATGAAAGAATAGAACTGCACAAGGCTGTGCAAAATAAAGCAGAGGACAAGATACGATTTTCTCGTGAAAGGTATCACTCTTATTTCTCCCCAGCGCCGAGCTCTAGTTATGGTCCTTAGGAGGATCATGTCATAAGGTCAGACTTGGGGTCAGGCTTGGTATTGAACTCCACTGATTCCATATGCATGATGCAAAAGAGAAGTAGACCTAGAAGAAGCCTCCTGTAAAAGGGCGTTTTCAAGCTTCTTTTATATGTCTGCTACTTTTATTTCTATTCCTCTTTCAAGATTTCCTGCCGTTCACAACATACTAACAATTAAGACTCGGAAAAATTTGATGACTTAATGCTTTTACCTGCTAAAGGTCCTCATTTGTCGAATGAACCCTTAATATTCTTGATGGCAGATGTTTAGATGCACGAAATTAACCCCCTAGCCTAAGCTGAAAGCTGCAAAAGGCTTTGTCTAATTAGCATGCTGTTTTCCGCTTGCCTCCTTTGCATTCTTTGCGGGAAATCGCCATCACAGACTATTGCCAAGGCACAATGATTCGACCGAGCCTTGCATTTCTACCCTGATTAGCATGTCATCCTGTAACTTCACTTTTGGCCTGAAACACATGCCTACTTACCACCTTGTTCCTCTGTAGATCGGCACCTCTAACCCTCGTGAAAAAAGCCTTTCTTTTAAACCCAAATCGGATAAATAATGGACCAATCAAAACAACCAAAAAACAGCTCCTTATTCGTCTGCCTAAAACATAACTTATTCGATCTATGGTCTCATGCTAGAAAATCTAAATACAGCTTTTCCACCTCTTATTAAAGGCCTTTCATCCATGAGAGATCTCTTAAGCACTGCCATGTGCCTCCTCATGCTGGCCCTCTGCAGCGGCTGCTATCCACCCTGCCATGATTATTCCGTCATGGGCGCCGACGAATTCGTCACAGACTCCTATACCATCCGCCAAGGCAAATTCGCCATCCTCGAAATGGTAGGCGTCGAAGTCGAAGAAATCCCCGAAGATGCCATGCAGGAATACAAAGACGTCATCGCCGAAGACGATATCCTCAATATCGTCATCTACCACCCCAAACGCCGCGATCTGATGGATTCCATCCAGTTCATCAACACCACTATGGGAGGCTTCCGCGTCTCGCGCGGACAAGTCGACCTGCCCGATATCCCGCCCGTCACCTTGGCTGGCCTCACTCTGGAGGAAGCCAGAGAACGCCTGCAAAACCAATTCCGCGACCACATCCACGATATCGAGGTCTTTGTCTCCTATAAAGACCGCCTGAAACGCAAAGTCGAACTGGCCGGCATGGTGGCCCATGCCAATGTACCTGTAGATGGCAAAATACGCCTCTACGATGTCATCGCCAATGCCCATATCCCTGCTGACGCAAACCTCTTCTTGAGCTATGTCGTGCGTCAAGGCCGCCCACTCGCCGTCGACCTGTATAAGCTCATCAACGAAGGCGATATGTGCCAAAATATCGTCATGCGCGGTGGCGATAAAATTTTCATCGCCAATAAAACCGATAGCAGCGTCATGGTGATGGGCGAGGTCAATACCCCACGCCCCGTACACCTGCCTTACGGCTTCATGTCCCTGCGCGAAGCCCTCGTCAACGCCGGCGGCATACCTTTCACCGGCGACAAACACAACATCCAGGTGATCCGCGGCAATCTGCAATGTCCTAAAATTTACGTGCTCTCTTGGGAACACATCATCCACCTGCCCAATGACAGCCTGCTACTTATGCCCGGAGATACCGTATATGTATCTGCCAAGCCCATTACAGAATGGAACCGTTTCATCAGCCAGCTTTTGCCCAGCGCTCAAGCCTTCCAGACTGGATTTGGTGTATATAACCTCATAAGCGATTAAAAATTATAACGCCGCCATAGAAGGGACGCATGCTCAACTCTCCGCCAAACCATGATGATGATTTCCTGCTCACTTTTGCCGATCTAATGCGCATCATCAGGAAAAATACGCGCAAGATATGGATCGGCTCAGGCTTGTTTGCCCTGCTGGCCTTTTCTTACGGCCTCACCCGCCCCGTCGAATATCAGGCCGAAGCCACCTTCAAAGAAAAAAATAAAAGCCAGTCCGGCTTGAATAAATCGATTTTAACACAGCTCGTAGGCAGCGGCAGCGACAGCGATGCGCTGACTTTAATGAAATCAAGACGGCTATACGAACAGCTCATCCAGAATATGGGATGGCAGGCCGCCATCGTCAAAAAAGAATCCTATTTCCCATTTTTACCATGGCAGACCATCAAGAACAACCTGCTTGTCGAATACGCCCTTTTGAAAAAATTACCCCAACCTATCCTCAAAGACCATGCTGTCGACTTAAAAGCCGAACTCGTTTCCTATCGGGGCGAAGTGCCCTTAAACCTCAGGCTGCAAATCGACAATGAGAAGCAATTTTCAATTTTTGAAAATCAGCATGAACTCATCGGCACCGGCACCTTCGCTAAGCCTTTTGCCACAAGCCTATTTTCTTTCACCCTGCAACGCGCACATGACAACCCTATCGAAGGAAATGAATATTATCTCTCCTTTCTCCCCTTAGGGCCATTGGCAGAGGGCTTGGCAAAACAGTTCCAGGTCGAAGGCGACCGCACCGACAAAGGGTTGGTAAAAATTTCCTTTAAACACCCCAGCCGCCACCAGGCCGCCGCCGCTGTCGAATCCCTGATGGCGGCCTATCAAAACTACATCCATACCGAACACCAGCGCATCTGCTGCCTGCAGGTCGATTATCTAATCCAGAGGCAACAGGAAATGGGCAGCCAGCTTGCCGATGTCATGCACAAGCATGCACAGAGCCTCTCCTCAGACCTTTCCAATACCGGCTTTGCCACCTCGGAAAAAGCCATCGACTTCCTGGCCGACAACCAGCAGCAGCTCAAACAAAAGCTGCTCACCATAGACCTTGACCTCCAGCGCCTTGAGCATATGCGCCAAACAAACGAAACTGACTATGACAAATTCACTTCCACAAATACTCCAGAAGCCATAAATCGTCTGACTGCAGAAATTAGAAGCTTAAAACAACAGGCCGATGCCCTCAATCTGGCCCTTAGAAATACCCCCGTCAATATCAAGGCTTTTCAAGATTCCTTTTCCGCACAAATGCTCGAACTGAACGATTTAAAGAAAACTGGCCAAGCCGCATCGACCATGCTGGCAAACCTTGATGATGATAAACTACCACAGCCTGCCACTATCCTGCTCGACAACCCTAAATTCATCGTCAACATGTGGTATGCTCGCGCCCTGGCCTGCCATCAACACCTGCTTACAGCCAAACCAAAAGACCTGATAGATGCCCACGAGGAATGGAAAAAGTGTAAAGAAGGCTTCAGCGCCTACCTCTCCCACATGATCCACTACCTCTATATCTATCAACGCAATATCGAAGAGCGCCTTGCCCATCAGCAATCTCCTTTGGCCGAATTCCAAGGCATCAATCTCAATATCGCCAAAGACCTCTATATCAATTACAGCAAAGATCTCAGCGAAACAGAATCCCATGCCAATCAGCAAAGCTTCATTATCGGCCAAATCGGCGATCCCGCTTTCGAAATCAGCTCCCTAAGCACCGTCCTTACCGACCCCATCAGCACCGAAATGATTTCCAAGGCCAGCGCCATCATCCTGACCCTTAAAGACTCCGAAAATCGCAGCCTGAAGGAACAGGAACGCCTAAAATCCGATCTGGCCATCCAAAAAGGTTTTCTGACCACCCACCTGCAGCAGGCGGTGCAACTGCTTGATTTGCGCCAGAATTTCTTGAAGGAGAAAATCACCAGCCTGCAAAGCATCAACTTGTCCTTGCTGCATGAACAGATATCCCTGCTGGAAAATCAGACAAAAAAATACATCGCCAATGCCATCGACAACCTGAAACAGGAACAAAAGCTGCTGCAGGACAACTTGAAGGAGCTGCGCCTGGAAATGGCCGCCTTCCCCCATAAATGGGCGGCAGAACGTCTCATCGAACAGCAGATGGAAATCAACAAGACAATGGTCGAGGAAATCAGCAAGCTGGTCGAATCCAAAAACATCTCCAATAATCTAGAAAAAATCCAATCCGCACCGCTGGATATGCCCATAATCCCCATCCACCCCAAATCGCCCCGTCTTTTCCTGCTGGCCCTCATCGGCGCTGTCCTAGGAGCCTTTTTAAGCACAGCTTATGTGCTGGCCCGCTCCATCTCCACCGGACTTGAAGCCTCGGCTGAGTCGCTTCGCCTCGCCGGCTATCATGTGTCAGGCTCCCTTTCCCGCCAGGCCAATTGCCGCAGCGATAATGATAATATCCTCGATGCCGATCTGGATACCCTGCGCCGTTTGATCGCCCTCACCGCAGCCTCCGATAACCACGAATCGATATCTGCCAAACAGCCTTTGAAAAAAACACTGCTGCTGCTCAAAAGCCGGGGACCAAATTACACCCATTGCCTGGCCTCACTCATGTCAAAAATGGGCTTAAAAGTACTCTCCATCGATCTCAGCTTCGACAATTTGCACCCAAATACTACCTCCACTATCTTGCCATTTCTGGAAGGGCAAACCGCCCAACCAGCCATCGAACACGGACCCGCCTATGACACCATCGCTGCGGGGGGGTTCTGCCGCTATGCCCACGAATTAATCGGCTCCCGCAAATTTCAAACCTTGCTGGTTGACCTTTCCCAGCAGTATGACCGGATCGTCATCAGCAGCAAAGCCCCGCCGCCAAGCGCCGAAGCCGAAAGCCTGCTCGATATATTCCCCAACGCCGCCATCAGCCTCACAGGGGAGACCCTGCCGCAATTGCATGGCTGTCTGCAGCATGCACGTCTAGCCGGCAGCAGCATATCGTTTATTATGACAGAGACCCTCACACAATGGGATAGCAAAAGTTAACCACAGAGCCACCGAAACACTGAAAAAAATAATGAGATGCAAAAGAGACCTGCTTAATTTTCTCTTGCATCTCTGCGTCTCTGCGTTGAAATTTATTTTGATGAGCGCAACCTGGCAAAGAAGCTTGCATCATTGCCACTGCCAATAACTTATGCATGCACTTTAACGCAGAAACGCAAAGACGCAAGCGAGCTGTAAATAACCAATATATGAACGAATATGCCCCTGATACTTTTATGCTGCAGTTATTCTCTGTGGCTCGGTGCCTCTGTGGTTAAATTTTTTAAATGCAACGTATAGTCTTACACTCAACTCTAAGGAGTTTTCAATATGGCAGATGCCGTCAAAAACCCTAAAATTTATGGCGAAGATTACAGCATACGCGCTTGGGGAAAGCCCTATTTCGACATCAATCCTCAAGGCCACGTCGCTGTCAGACTCCAACCAAAGGCCAAATCCGGCGATCTCTACGAACTTGTTCAATCGCTGGTAAAGCGCGGCATCGAAGCACCGATCCTCATCCGCTTCGACGATATCCTGCGCGACCGCATCCGCTGCATCCAAAGAGCCTTCGATGCCGCCATCAATGAATTCCGCTACGACAACACCTTCCGCCTGGCATACCCTATCAAAGTCAACCAGCAACGCACTATCGTCGGCATCATCGCCGCCACCGGCCGCGACCGCCTGCTCGGCCTTGAAGTGGGCAGCAAACCCGAACTCATCGCTGTCCTCAGCATCCACGATACTCCCGGCGCCCTGCTGCTGTGCAACGGCTATAAAGACGCCGAATATATCGAAATTGCCCTCCTGGCCACCAAGATCGGCCGCCGCTCAGTCATCATCATCGAACAGCTCTATGAACTCAAAATCGTCCTCGATATCGCCCAAAAGCTCAATATCGACCCCGAAATAGGCTTCCGCATGCGCCCCTTCAACAAAGGCAGCGGCCGTTGGAATACCTCGGGCGGCGATATGGCCAAATTCGGCCTAAGCTCCCATGAAATTGTCGAAGGGATCGACATGCTCAAACAAGCCGGCAAAATCCACTGGGTAAAACTACTACACTTCCATCTGGGCAGTCAGATCCCTTCCATCGTCTCCATCAAAAAAGCCGTCGGCGAAGCCGCGCGCATGTATACAGAACTGGCGCGCGACTGCCCAGAAATGTGCTTCTTCGATGTCGGCGGCGGCCTGGGCATCGATTACGACGGCTCACGCACAAGCTCCGATTCCTCCATGGACTACACCATCGAAGAATATGCCCGCGATGTCGTCTTCGCCATCGGCGATGCCTGCGATAAAGAAGGCCTCTCCCCACCCACCATCATCACCGAATCAGGCCGCGCCATCGTCGCCCACCACTCCGTCCTGATCACAGAGGTCATCGATGTCGCACCCGCCTTGGAAGCCGTGGATCTCCTCGATCCTCCGCCAAGCGAGCAGGAGGTCTTGGCAAGCCTGTATGCCCTATATCAAAATGTAACGATCGACAACTGCCACGAAGTGCTGCATGACGCCCAAGAGCTCAAAGAACGCATCTTCGAATGCTTTGTGCATGGCACCCTCTCGCTTAAAGAACGCGCCTATGCCGAACAGACCTTTAAGCACCTGATCGCCAAAATCCGCCTAGTCTCAAGAGAACTCACTGATGTCCCCACTGAAATTAAAAATCTCGACAAATTGCTGCTCGACACCTATTTCTGCAATTTTTCCGTCTTCCAGTCCCTGCCCGACTCCTGGGCCATCAACCAGCTCTTTCCTATCATGCCCATCCACCGCCTCGATGAAGAACCCAAACGCAGCGGCATCATTGCCGACTTAAGCTGCGACAGCGACGGCAAAATCGACCATTTCGTCGGTCGCTATGCCCCCAAAGACTTCCTAAAGCTGCACCAGTCCAATGGCCAACCCTATTTTTTGGGCATCTTCCTGGTGGGGGCCTACCAGGAAATTCTAGGAGGCCTACACAACCTTTTCGGCGATACCAATGCCGTCCACGTGGAACTCGATGCCGACGGATGCTGGCAGATCAACAACGTCATCGAAGGCGACACCATCCGCGAAGTCCTGGGATATGTTCAATACAATCCCCAAGAGCTTGTCGAACGCCTGCGCGCCGCCATCGAAACCTCCCTCAAATGCGGCCGCCTCTCCGCCGAGGAATCCGCCAAGCTGCAAAAGAAATTCAAAGAGGCGCTGGAAAGCTACACCTACCTCGTCGTCTAAAAATAGACGCGGACGAAGGCGGACGTTGTGGACAAAGTGGACATCGGATCCTTCGTCCACTTCGTCCGCAACGTCCGCTTCGTCCATTTCTTTGCACACCGCTTTGCCGCATGAACCTCCTTTTTGCCCATCCTTTTATTTTTCTTGAATGTTACCTGCTTTTGACCATATCGAAATGAAGTCTATCTCGCGATGATAATTAAACGGATCTTGGCTCATAATCCGGAAGGGGATCGGGGATGCTGAGCTCCCCGCCAAGGAGCGGCCTCAAATGTATGTGTTTGCGGCGGCAGCCGCTTAAGCTTGAGCTGTTGCCGACACCCCTCCGTTTAAATATATTTTACTCATTCACCGTCTCCCGCTTTGTTTTTCCTTTTCCCTATATGCGCTATCTCTTATCATCCCTTTTAGTCTACTCATTAAAAACACCCACATTTCTCTATGTTTGATAAGCCACAAGCCAGCCAAGTTCTCGGTCTCGAAATGGACGCCTTCTCGCTCAAAGGGGTAGCCTTAGGCTTGATGCGCGGCAAACCGAAATTAGAGACCGCCTTCGATTTTCCCATCGACAGGCCCCAATCGTTAGGCGCTGAGGTAAAGCCGCTTTACACCGAAGCGCAACAGCGCCAACTTGACTCCCTGCTGCAAAACCATCTCATCGTCACCTCCATAAACTCGCAAGATGTACTGGTGCGCACGCTCGAGATTAAAGTCAATAAAGCTAAAGACATCGATGCCGTACTGGCCTTTCAGGCCGAACCGCTGCTGCCTTATCCTACCGACAATGCCTTGCTGGATAAAATCCTGCTATCAAAAGAGGGCGCAGATACTAAGCTTTCCCTATTTTCTGTGCGCAAAGATTATCTGGCGCAGCATCTGCAGCAGTGGCATGCCTTGCATATCGAACCGGAAGTCGTCTCCGCCGCTCCGCACGCCCTGGCCCTCTTCGCCAAATACTTTGCCCCGACTGAAAACTTATGCTATGTGCTGCATCTCGACTGGAATCAGTCACTATGCGCCCTCGTCGATCAAGGCAAGCTAATCGCCGCCCAGACCAGCACCAAAGGTATTAATAGCCTGCTCGACGTGCTAATCCAGGAACAAGGCCCAGATATCAATGCCGCCCGGCAGCAATTAAACGACAGCCAGTTTATGGCTGCATATGACAGCCCGGCATTCAAAAACGCCCTGGATGCTCTGCGCGTATCCATCATGCGCCCAATTTATGCCCTCGCCAAGCAAATCAAAACACAAGAAGTCTCCCATATTCTAGTCACAGGCCCCGGCGCCGCCGTGCCCGAACTTGCCGCTACGGTCTGCCGCTCCCTGAACAAAACCCTGATGCCTTTAGACGATGCCCCGGCCTTCGGCATGAGCGCGCCTGAGCTGCAGAAATACGCCCTGCCCATCGGAGAAGCCTTGAGCGCCCTACCGACGAATATGGAACAAATTAATTTCCGCCAGCAGGAATTTATTTTCCCCGCCCCATGGAAAAGACTGAAGAAACCCATCATTACCTATATCGCCCTGTGCCTGGCCTTAACCCTTGCGCTGATACTTTTTGGCCATGCATATCTGCACTATCAGGAAGGCAACATTCGCCAGCAATACCTCGACTTACTTAGCGGCATGAATCGCTCTTACACTCAATTTGAAGGCGAATTCACCAGCAAAACCCTCCAGCCGCAAGAACTTGCCACCGGCGAGACCCTAAGCCCGGCCGATCTTACACCTGCTGATATCAACAGCCGCCTGCAATACCTCGAAAAGGGAATACTAGCCATTCCCCAAATATATCCGCTGCAGCCCAATGTACCGCTCGTCAGCGATGTGCTGGCCTGGCTCAGCACCCATCCTAGTTTCGCCGCCAAAAGCCAGGAAAGCCAGGAAAACACTGACAGCGCGGACAACAATGCACTCCTACCCTCCCTGAAGATCGAAAGCCTGCATTATGCCATGGTAAAGCGTCCCGAACCCACCAAAAAACAAGAAAAATATCAGGTCAAAATCGAGCTGGAATTCTCCAGCCCGACTCCCAAAATGGCGCGCGAATTCCACGATGCCCTCATTGCCCCCAACGACCTCGTCGACGCCAAGGCAGAGATCAAATGGAACTCAAACAAGGATCGATACCGCACTTCGTTCTATTTGAAGGACAAAACGATATACTCTCAACCATAACTTAAGGAAATGGGATGCTTAGCACAATTCCCCCCCAGCGCTTAATCATCTATTTGCTCATCGGCGGACTTGTGCCTGTCCTGCTGGCGTGGTTTTCGCTCTCCTCCCAATTCGACACCACCAATGCACTGGAATCGCAGATGTGGCGCATTCAAGAGATGGCTTATAGCCGAGAAAAAAAACAGGCCGTCAATATGGCCGTACGTCACCACTTCAGCGATGTCGACCACTTCTATATCGATAAGCACCTTGAGACGCTGTCTCTGCTGGAGCCTGAAATCGAAAGCCTTACAAACATGCTCAACAATCCAAACTTTCCCGAAGATGAAAATATCAAAAAACGCCTGGAATTGATTCTAAGCCACACAAATCACCTGATATTCACCGAAGGCGTTGTTCAGTCTACTCCGATCTTTCAAGAAGTCACCGAAACACTCGTCCATCCCGTCGAAGTCGATGTCGGTGATATCCAACAGATCCTGTGCCGTATCGAAGGCATCCCCCTTGGCACATGCAAACCCCCGCCAAACCGCCCACAGCTGATGATCCTGGATTTTAAAATCGATAAGAAAAATGTCTCCGATAAAAACCAAGTGTTTTCCCTCAACCTGAAACTATTAAAAAGAGAGTTCCTGTAACCTGCCATGCCTTTCCTTTCACATAAAATCAAACTAACAACCATTCTTATACCAGCTCTTTGGCTGGTTACCGCCTGTTCGCACCATAAGCAACCAAAAACTATCGAGAACATCCCTGTACTCACCAGCATCAACATCATCGATCGCAACGGACTCACCGAGACCATAAATAATCCTGAACGCCTCGGTCAATATGCCTGTGTAGACTTTTTACAGCCTCAATCCTACCAGAAGGTGCTGCGCATCTACTCGCGCGATGCCGAAGGCAATGTCCCTGCCTGCATCACCAGCTATCATCCCAATGGCTATCCTTATCAAGCCCTTGAAGTCCTCAACTGCCGCGCCTGCGGCGACTACCGAGAGTGGTATCCCAACGGCGTTAAAAAAATCGAGGCCCACATCATCGAAGGCTCCGGCGATATTATCGATGGCGCCGAAAAAACCTGGATTTTTGACGGCTGTAGCCAGGTATGGAAAGAGAACGGAAACTTAGAAGCTACCATGCCCTATGAAAAGGGTCTGCTGGAAGGCGTGTCTACATATTACCACGACAACGGCCAGGTGTGGAAAATCATCCCATACCATAAGAACCAAATCAACGGTGTCTTTCAAATCTACCTTGCCAATGGCGACCTCTTGCAATCCTGCCAATATAACCAAGGTGTCAAGGAAGGCCCGGCCAAGCGCTATTGGAACCCCGACCGGCTCGCCGCCGAAGAAGCGTATTGCGAAGGCCTGCTCTCATCCGGACGCTATTATAATTGCGACGGGGAATGCATCGCCAGCATCGACGAAGGCAATGGCACGCGCGCCATCTTTGGCAAAGAGGCCATCACCGAACTGCACGACTATCGCTACGGCATCCCAGAAGGCGAAGTCAAATTATTTGATAGCTATAACCGCGTAAAAAAAATATATCACGTCAAAAACGGTTGCAAACAAGGCGAAGAACTACACTTCTATGACGCCGTCCGTCTGCAGAAAAAACTCCTGCCAAAACTTTCCGTCAATTGGTATGAGGGCAAAATTCAGGGCACTACTAAAACCTGGTATGACAACGGCGCCCAGGAAAGCCAAAAGGAAATGAGCAATAACAAGAAAAATGGTCACTGTACCGCCTGGTATCGCGATGGCAATCTGATGCTGATCGAAGAATACGAACAGGATAAGCTCGTCCGCGGCGAATATTACATGAAAGGTGAAAAACTTTCCGTCAGCGAAGTCAGCCAAGGAAATGGCGTCGTCACACTTTATGACGGTGAAGGGAATTTCATCCAAAAAGTCACCTATGTCAATGGCAAACCCAGGCTCGATGAATAATATTTTTCCCAACTGGATTCGGAATTCACTTTTGGTTATGCTGCGTTGCATTAGCTTTTAGTATGTTCTCAAAAACTCATGGCGAGGGTATTGACTTAAGGTTCGGCTCTGGCTTGTGATTTGTGATTTGAAAGTCCTGCAATGTATTCTGGAAGCAGACTTCTTTCAAATCGCACATCGCAAGTCAGACCTCAATCCGTTCGGCCGGAACCTTTGCCAGGCGTTTTTGAGAACATACGCTTTAACAATCTTTTAACATGGTCTTATTCTTCTTTTAAACAAGCCTGAACAAGACCCACCCCATATAGGAGTTTCATCTATGGCTCAATCCGATGCAGACAGAAAAAAGGCTTTAGACCAAGCTGTCGGCCTTATTAAAAAACAATTTGGCGACGGCGCCATCATGTCCCTCGGCAAACACTCTGCAAACCATGAAATCAGCGTCATCAAAACCGGCGCCCTGACCCTTGATATAGCTCTTGGCATCGGCGGACTGCCCAGAGGCCGTGTCGTCGAAATATTTGGTCCTGAATCCTCGGGTAAATCAACGCTCGCCCTGCACGTTGTCGCCAACGCCCAGCGCAATGGCGGCGTGGCCGCTTATATCGATGCTGAGCATGCCCTCGACCCAGCTTACGCCACCAAAATCGGCGTCAACATCGACGACCTGCTCATTTCGCAGCCTGACAATGGCGAAGAAGCCCTCAATATCGCTGAAATGCTCGCCCGCTCCAATGCCATCGACGTCATCGTCATCGACTCCGTCGCCGCCCTGGTGCCTAAATCCGAACTTGAAGGCGAAATCGGCGATTCTTTCGTCGGCCTGCAAGCCAGACTGATGTCGCAAGCGCTGCGCAAGCTCACCGCCACCCTGGCTAAAAGCAATACCTGCGCCGTCTTCATCAACCAGATCCGCGAAAAGATCGGAGTGATGTACGGCAGCCCCGAAACGACCACCGGCGGCCGCGCTTTAAAGTTCTATTCGTCAATCCGCCTCGACATCCGCCGCATCGGCGGCATCAAGGGCGCAGGCGAGGCGACAGACGTCGGCAACCGCGTCAAAGTCAAAGTCGTTAAAAACAAAATGGCCCCGCCATTCCATATCGCCGAATTCGACATCCTCTTCAATGAAGGCATTTCTCGTACCGGTTCGGTTATCGACCTGGCGACAGAGATGAATATCGTCGATAAAAAGGGCGCCTGGTTCAGCTACAAAGGGCAGCGCCTAGGTCAAGGCCGCGAAGTCGTACGTGAAGAGCTTAAGAAGAACCCCAAGATGCTGGATGAAATCGAAGCGTTGATCATGCTGCAATGCAAAGAAAAACAGCCTCCAAAAGCCGTGCGCGCGGCCGAAGAAGCCGCCGCCGAAGTCCTCGTCGAAGTTTAAATTCTTCCTTCGTCCTTCGCATCTCTCAAGAGGCACTCCGGTGCCTCTTTTTTTTATCCAAACATCAACATCCTACGCAAGCGTTTCCAGCCCCCAAACGACTTTGTCTCCCATATCAGAAAGTAAACCTGCGCAGGAATGCCTCTCCTTTTTACCCATTTCCTCTCATTATGTAGCCTCGCGAGCAAAGCGTAGATGAGTCGCTGGTGTGGGAATAAATACAAGCAAGCTATAACCAGGGACTGGTCCCGCATTTTTCAGTTTGTTACAAAAACATTTAGTCTGCGGGCAGCGCACGATAGCGCAAGGTGCCATTTAACCATCCGACACTAACGCCTTCGCGAAGCGCTTGGAATGCGCAAGGCCTCTTGCGCTTTGCTGGAAGGCAAATGCGGATATATGCTAGAGTCGATCTATTATTTTCCACCTTAAATCCTTTCCAAAACAAAGTATAAGAGGCCTTGCGCATTCCAAACGCTTCGCTCAAGCCCCCAATTTGCCGGATGATTTAAAATAAACACCTCTTTGCGGTTCAACAGGTTTTACAGGCCGCGGGCTTGAAACAAGTTAGGTTCATCGCACAAATGAGGGAGTTGCAGAATGTTTTGAGCATTCCTAGATCGATTCTTCGCCAAAACATTTTCATTTTTCACGGGAAAAGCGATTCTAGACGTATGTTTTAGGGATTTATAATGGTGTAAGAATGCCGAGAAAATTCTGCAATTGCCTCGATAGAGGCGGAAGCATGTAGCCATAGGTGTAAACCTATGGAATAAAATGTAGTATAAAGAGAGCCGTGAATACGGCGACAGCAATTTCGATGGAAACTGAATCAGATACAATTATGATAGCAGATAATATCCTTTAGTCATTGCTGCCGCCGTATTCACGGCTTTGTTTCTAAGCATGCGATGACCACACGCTGACGCATGTGGCTACATGCTTCCGCCTCTATCGAGGCTTTAAAAATATTCGCATAGCTTGCGCCCTGTCGCTAATATGGCAGTACTATACCACGCGCGGTTAGGTTGTTTACATTTTGGCAACGCGATAGCTTCCGCAGTTAAACGATCGAAAGTGACCTCATATTGGAATATTGGGTCACTTTCGATCGTTTAACTGCGGGGCTTTGGCGCAGCCAAAATATGAACAACCTAACCGCGCGTGGTATAGCTCAACTCCAACCTTCACAGGAGCTAACGTGCAATTTGCGGATTTTTATGATGCATTATTTGCAACGAACTCGATTAATTTACATCAGGCGAGGTTCTCATTTGTGTGATGAGCCTTCTCTTTACAAATATTTATTACAGACTTAACAAAACATTAACAATCACTCGATAGAATATTACTTACACAACAACACAACAGGTTTATTTATGATAATTGTTGATCAAGTATAAACCGGTCTTAGCTTGCTACAAGCTGTACCGATAGCAGGACCCACCGTTGTATCTCCAGTAAAAATTGTCGTCAGTACAGCACAAATCATTGTAGGCCTTGTCGTCGGCGTATTCGCCGGCATGTGCGCCACCATAGGTGCCATACTTTTTGATTCGAGGAAAAATATCTTTGCGGATCTCGCACAACAAGGCTTTAAAGAAGCCGGGCGAGGATATTTAAGCTTAATGTACGCCTGCTTCAACATGGCCTCGCTGGGGATTGTCGGCTTATATGGTGAATCCATCCGTACAGATCTAACCAGACGTCAGCTTTGTCTTATCTAATATTCCGCACAAGACTCTCACCAGGCTTGTTTCAGAAGCATTGGCTATTGATGCAGAGGTTTGTTAGCCACGCCAAAATTTATTGGATGTAAAGCGCTTTTACATTAGACATCGGGATTGCAAAGACAAACAACGTGTTTTCACTTTTGCATTTTTCTTCGAAGTGGAAGACGTGTAAAAAGCGCTGCTAGTGCGGTGCAAAGACGATGGCGACGATCACCAGGAGGAGGATGCCACTAAACAGGGCATAGGAGCCGGCCAAGATTTTGCCGGCATTGTGGAGGAGGGGACTGTCCTGCCCCATGCCGGACAAAATCATGGCGTCGTTGAGATAGGCAACCACCCACGATTCACCTTCATAGTAGCGCTAACCCGCCATATCAAGCAGCTGCAGAATTTCGTCTTTGCAAACAATCTTGCACCTCGATGACAGCGCGGTTTTTAAGTCCTGGTCTCATGCATAATTCCGTTTTGTGGTTGTGTACTCTCTCCACGACTTCATCGGAAAATTAGCCGGATCGACTTCTGTCAGGCATTGCAGGCACATTTGTGCCAAATGTGTATTGGTGATCAGGGGGATATGGTGGTCGATCGCCAGGCGCCGGATTTTAAAGCCATCGGACTGGATGCTGCTGGTCGCAATGGTGCGCGGGATGTTAATGATCAGATCTACCTGCTTATTGCCAATGAAGCCCACCACATTGGGCTGGTGCTGTTCGCTGGCTTTATACAGAAAATGCGAGCCCACCCCATGACGGCTTAAATAGTCATGCGTCTTTTCGGTGGCAAAGATCTCCCAGCCGTCTTCATCCATCTTTTGCAGATAGGATAAAAAGCGCGGCTTCTTATCGCCGCCGATGGCTACTAGGATGCGCTTGCCGGCTATCGACTGTTCCGTGGCCAGCCAAGACTTGTAAAAGGCTTCTAGCAGGTTGTCTCCAAGGCAGGCGACTTCGCCGGTGGATGCCATTTCGACATGCGCCACTGGATTTGCGCCTTTCAGCCGGCTGTAGGAAAATTGCGGTGATTTGACCCCCACGTAGTCCAGCTGCAAGGTCTCATAATGCTTGCCTACATATTTGTTAAGCAGCACCTGCGTGGCAATTTCAATGAAGTTATGGTTGGTAACTTTTGACACAAACGGAAATGAGCGTGACGCCCGCACGTTGCATTCAATGACTTTTAAGGCATTGTCGATGGCGATGAATTGGATGTTGAATGGTCCGGTAATGTTTAGCGCGCGCACGATATCACTGGTGATTTTCTTGGTGCGCCGGATGGTCTCCAGATACAGCCGCTGTGGCGGCAGCACGATAGTCGCATCACCGGAATGGATGCCCGCATTTTCGATATGCTCAGAAACGGCTTCGATGACAATCTCGCCGCGATCGGCCACCCCATCGACTTCCAGTTCCTTGGCATGGCTGATAAAGCGCGAGATCACCACTGGATGGTCGGGGGATACAATCGTGGCCTCGCCAAGATAATGCGCCAGCTCCTGGTCGTTAAAGACCGTATGCATGGCCGCCCCGGATAACACATAAGAAGGGCGCACCAACACCGGATAGCCGACGCTTGCGGCAAACTCCATGGCACGTGCAAGCGTCGTCACCTGCTGCCAGCAAGGCTGGTCGATGTGCAACTCATGCAACAGGCTGGAAAATTTGTGGCGGTCTTCCGCCATATCGATGGCGCTCGGCGCTGTCCCCATGATGGGATACCCGGCCACCGAAAGCGGCAAGGCCAGGTTGTTGGCGATTTGGCCACCGACAGAGACGATGATGCCTTTGACACATTCGTAATCGGCGATATCCTGAATCCTTTCCAGCGTGAGCTCTTCAAAATAGAGGCGATCGGACTCATCAAAATCTGTCGATACAGTCTCCGGATTGGAATTGACGATGATGGTAGGCTCGCCCATTTTGCGTAACGTCTTGACTGTATTGATGCCACACCAATCGAACTCCACCGATGAGCCGATGCAATAAGGGCCTGAGCCAAGCACCAGAATGGGGGCCATGACTGCCGGCTTTACATCGTGCTCCTGCCCATGATAGGTGGTATAAAGATAGTTGGTTTCGGCGCTGAATTCGCCGGCCAGCGTGTCAATCTGCTTTACATTGGGCAAAATCCCCATCTCCAAACGCTGCCTGCGTACCCGCTGCTCCGCCAGGCCGCGCAATTTGCCGATATTTTTATCCGAGAAGCCGAATTTCTTAGCCTCCAGCAGCAGCTCTTTTGTCAACGGCGCAGTCGCCAGGCTTTTTTCGAATATGGCCAGTTGTTCGACTTGATGCAGAAACCAATCATCGATGCGCGACAGCGCCTGCGCCTGTTTGGCTGTGCCGCCATTTTTGAAAAATTGGTGCAGCGCAAAAATGCGGCGGTCGGTAGCTATCTCGATTTCCTTTTCCACTGACGCGATCGGATAGGGGTAGTCGTTAAGGCCCGACGCCCCGATATTGAGCATGCGGATGGCTTTCTGCAGCACTTCGGGGAAAGAACGGCCGATGGCCATGACTTCGCCGACGCTTTTCATTTCAGAGCCTATGGTGCGGTCGGCTGATTTAAGCTTTTGCATGTCCCAGCGCGGCATTTTCAGCACCAGATAGTCCAATGCCGGCTCGAAAAAGGCTGTCGTCTTTTTGGTGACGCCATTTTGTATCTCGTCCAGGCGCATGCCAAGCGATAGCTTCGTCGACACAAAGGCCAGCGGATAGCCGGTGGCTTTGGAAGCCAGCGCGCTTGAGCGCGACAGGCGCGCGTTCATCTCGATGACCCTATAGTCGCCATTTTCAGGATTCAGGGCGTATTGGATATTGCACTCGCCGATGATCTTGAGATGGCGGGCGCATTTAAGCGCCACCTCGCGCAGCAGATGGAATTCGGTGTTGGATAGTGTCTGCGATGGCGCCACCACGATGCTATCGCCGGTGTGGATCCCCATGGGATCGAAATTTTCCATATTGCAAACGGCGATGGCATTATCATCGCAATCCCTGACGATCTCATATTCGATCTCTTTCCAACCAAACAGATACTCCTCGATCAGGATCTGCGGGGATTTGCTGAGCGACTCATGCGCTTTGGCGCGCAACTCGGTTTCATTATTGACACGGCCCGAGCCGAGCCCCCCCAGCGAAAATCCCGAGCGCAGCATGATCGGATAGCCTAGTTTGCGACCGGCGGTCACTGCCTCATCAACCGTCGCCGCGGAGAAGCTGTTGGCGGTCTTAACACCGATGCTGTCCAAACTTTGCTTGAAGAGCGACCTGTCTTCGGTAAGCCTGATGCAGTGCGTGGTTGTGCCCAGCACGGCCACACCATATTTTGCAAGAATGCCCTCCTCATCTAAAGCCAGCCCCAGATTGAGTGCCGTCTGTCCGCCTACACTCAGCAGGATAGCATCCGGACGTTCCTTTTCGATGATGCGCGCCAATGACGCCACATTGAGCGGCTGCAGATAGACCTCATCGGCCATATCGTGGTCAGTCTGGACGGTGGCGATATTGGGATTGACCAGCACGGTGAAGATCTTTTCTTCTTTCAAAGCTTTGATCGCCTGCGAGCCGGAATAATCAAATTCCCCCGCCTGGCCGATTCTAAAACCGCCTGAACCGAGAATAAGGACTTTCTTATACGTCTTTTTCATAGTAATTGCAAAAATTTATCGAATAACCACATGGTATCTGTTGGTCCAGGGGTGGCTTCAGGATGAAATTGGACCGAAAAGAATGGTTTGGTTTTATGGGAAATCCCTTCTACAGAGGCGTCATTGAGATTTTTGAATGAGACGGCCCAATCCTTTGGCAACGAGGCCTCGCTGACGGCATAGCTATGATTTTGGCTGGTGATATAACAACGCCGGTCTGCAACACTGATGCAAGGCTGGTTGTGGCCGCGATGGCCAAATGGCAGCTTATAGGTAGAACCGCCGGCCGCAAGCGCCATCAGCTGCATCCCAAGACAGATGCCGAACATAGGCTTATCCCGCAGCATCGCTTGGCGGATAATCTCAATGGTTTTTGTACAGGTGGCCGGATCGCCCGGTCCGTTGGAAAGGAAAACCCCATCGAAAGTATCTTGCGAGAAGTCATAATCATATGGCACACGCCTGACGGTAATTGAAAACTTGGCCAACAAACGGATGATATTTTCCTTCATGCCGCAATCCACCGCGATCACCACCTTGCTGCCATTGGCATAGGTGGTTTCCTTTTTAGGAGAGACTTCCCCCACCCAATGCTTGTCTTTGACAGCCGGAAAATGCAGGGGGGCAGAGAGCTTATTGACGATAGCGCCGGACATCGTACCGGCATTGCGCAGCATTTTTGTCAACGCCCGCGTGTCGACACCCACAATCAGCGGCACCTGCTGCTCTTTGAGCCACTCTTTAAGTGCTTTCAGACCGCTATGGTGGCTCCACTGCAGCGTGTTGGCGCCTATCACAGCACCGCTGGCATGCACTTTAGGGGACTCCCAAAGATCAGCCTTGGGAATGCCGTAATTGCCGATCAGGGGGTAGGTGAAGGCTAGGATTTGACCGGCATAGGAAGGGTCTGTCAACGATTCAGCATACCCCGTCATGCCGGTGGTGAATACGATTTCGCCGTAATAGTTCCCTTGCTGCCAGACTGGCGAGGCACCATGAAATATCGCACCGTTTTCAAGTATCAACGCGGCGGGCTCTAAAGCTTCAACATGCATTGGAAACCTCGGAGTGAACGAAACTTACATCACTATACCTAAAGTTTGAAAATAGGCAAACCCGCAAACTTTAAATCATATTTACTTTACTTTTCCTTACACGCGCCAATCGATCGGATTGTCCCCGCGTTGCTGCAAGATTTCGTTGATCTTGGAGAAATGACGGCAGCCGAAAAAACCCTGGTGCGCTGATAAGGGCGACGGATGCGCCGCCATCAGCACCGTGTGGCGCTCATGGCCGGCAGAAGCGGCAAAGTGAATGCACTTTTCTTGCGCAAATTTCCCCCATAATACAAAAATAACCGGCTCCGGCCGTTCGCAAAGAGCTTTTACCACAGCATTGGTGAAGCGTTCCCAACCTTTACCCTGGTGTGAGCCTGCCTCCCCCTGCCGCACTGTCAGCGATGCATTCAACAACATCACTCCCTGTTCCGCCCAATGCAATAGACAGCCATGCGCCGGGCGCTCGATCCCTAAATCGGCCTGCAGCTCCTTGAAGATATTTTGCAATGATGGCGGCTGCGGAATTCCATGTGGAACACTAAAGCTTAAGCCATGCGCCTGGTTCGGACCGTGATACGGGTCTTGCCCGATGATGACCACTTTGACGCTATCGAAAGGCGTTTTGTAAAAAGCATTGAAGACCAGTTCGTGTGGAGGGTAGACCGGCAGGGCGCCGGCGCGCTCGCGCGCCACAAAAGCCGCCAGCTGCGTCAAATAAGGCTGGGTCAGCTCATCGCCGAGCGCCTTGCGCCATGAAGCTTCCAGTTCGAAAGGACAAAATGAGGTGTTTTGTGCGACAGCAGACATGAGTTTTATACCGGTTAAGCAGTAAATGAGGTTGTTGAAAACATGAAAACAGCAAGGATAGAGCATTCTTCTTTATAAGCAAAACAGAAATTCGCGTTGACGAGAATCGTCAAAACCCTTTATGCTCTGTACTTACTTTTTAGGATTTACACCATGAAAAACATCGCCGATAATAACCTCATCCGCTTTATCAACGTCACCAAGAAGAAAGATGGCATGTTTGCCAACTTCAAAGTTAAAGGCATCAAGGGCGGCACCTCTTTTAGCGCCTCGATTGCAGTTGACCTTTCCTCAGTGGAAATCAATATTGCCGAAGACAATTTAGAAAAAATCATCGAAGACTGTGCACGCGTAGCTGTCAAAGAATTCAAAAAAGCCGAATTCCAATTCGAAGGCATTGCCGCTATCTAACTCTTTATATCTGGGTGTAGCGCAGCTTGGCTAGCGCACTTGCCTGGGGGGCAAGGGGTCGGAGGTTCAAATCCTCTCACTCAGATTCTTTTTACTTAAGGACTCATGCTCAAACCTTCGGTTTGACCATAAGTCTTTTTTTTGCCCTGTGGCAGGTATATGACAGGTAATGTACTATGAGTAAAAATAAAGAATCCTCGGATAAATTAGAAATCCCGCCCGATTGCCTAAAAGATCTTCAATCTTTTATTTATGCTTTACAGTATGACAGCTTGGCTCATATTAACCTCTCGGACATACCTACTCAATTACAATTGCTGGATTATTTCATCCAAATGTTGGACTGCATCACTTTCCTGTATAAGGGTGAAAGAGTGGAGGTGAATTTCCACCCAGAGTTTTTTGTCTTTTCAGAAACTGAGGCATTTTTCTCTCAATTGTTTACATCATTAGATCAAAGCTTAAGCCGCAAAGTCGATGTAATATTTCAACATTCCTGCACTTTCATTGTTAATTTTTTTGGCTCTCCAGAGACCATTCTGGTTATACAACGGCTAATAGAAAAACTCAAAACTCACTTCCCTCATATGAATGAAACTTTTGAACAAGCTATTGCTGCTATCACGACGGAATTTTTAAAGCCTACTATTGGAGATTTTATTGATTCGCATGAAAAGGCTATAGATGAACTTCAAGCTGTGTATCCAATTGTCTACTCGCTATTCATTTTTCCTCTTCGGACAGCGCCTTTCCGAGAAGGCAAACTATTTAACTTCTTTTGCAATCCCTGGATTTACCAGAGGATAACAATCTATTTAGCATACCACGGACATCCAGGGGTACTTCATGAACGAATTGAAGCACCTTTAAAATGGCTCGAAGAATCTGTTCAAATCATTCGCAACCAAACGGACGATGACTCATGGAAGGAATTTTCCCAGAAAGCCCACGCATTATGCAATCATAGAAATAACCTGGAAGCCTTCGCGACGCAATCTTCTGGCTTACTGGGGGAAATTAAAGCTGCTGTTCAATTTATCAAAAATCACTGCCATTCCAAAGATCTATTGATGTTTTTGCCGAGACGCAGAACGATGGAAAGAACTGTGATTTGATGGTTATACTCTCCGAAACGGGACACCGGTGAAGCTTATAGAATGCAAAGCCAAATCCCCACGTCATGGATTGGATGTAAAACAGCAGGAGATGCCCAAATATGGGATGATTTTTTTGATAATTCTACTAGCGCAATCAGCTCGTATCTTCAGTATCTCCAACGCAAAATACAGCCTGTATTGGGCTTACCATTGGATAAATGTTATCCTCTTTTTTCCGCCTACAAGGGAAGTCCGCTATGGCGTAGCCCTTCCGTTAGTCGAAAATATCCTTATCTATCAGATACTACTGCCAATATCTCATCAAGTAAATTTTCTTCTTTCTGAACAGAAACTAGTCTTTTTACTTCGCGCCCTGTTATTGCGTCCTTTAACGCTCGACCCTGCTTGTGTACCACGGGCATTCTATAGTCAGCGGCTAATGCACAGGCAACAAGCAACAAAAAATACTCTCCAAAAAGAATGGGTTCCTCACTTCTAAAACAAGCGACTGATCAGCTAGAGGAAACGCGTCAGCGTCAACTAGCCGAAGGACAGAAAATTTCAAAAATGCATGTTGCTCTTGACCTC
>CAWHMU010000047.1:0-89959 GCA_963830365.1 uncultured Chlamydiae bacterium | reverse complement strand
GCCCATACCTAAGCGCAGCGCAGGTGTGGGAACCCATGCCAATAAGACCTAACCGGGGGACCCGGTTCTTCTTTTTTTTCTATTACGTCTTCGATTGAAAGATAGAGAATAAAGATGAACCGGTCCCCGGTTAAGCCGCATGGTCTTGATTCCCACACCTGCGCTGCGCTTAGGTATGGGCTACAGAATGAGAGAAAAAAGGCAAAAAAGACATTCCCTATGCCAACACAATTATCCTAGCAACGCCAGTTGTCCCTGGACAACTGGCATTGCTAGGATAATTGTGTTGTCCTACAACTCACCTGAATCTTCTTATCAATCTTCTCATGGACAAAACGATTTGCTTTTGCTATGATGCTCAACAATTATCAAAAATTTAAAACTTATAGGTTTTTTATGGCGCAAATCAGCACCAATGAATTCAGAGCGGGACTTAAAGTCGAAGTCGAAGGACAGCCCTATACCATTGTCACCAACGAGTTTTTTAAACCCGGCAAAGGGCAGGCCATCAACCGTGTACGTCTGAAGCATCTTCTTACAGGACGCACCATCGAACGCACCTTGAAATCCGGCGACAAAGTTGATGTGGCCGATGTCGTAGACTCCAAGATGCGCATGCTTTATAAAGAAGCCGATGGCGCCGTATTCATGGATGAGGCTTTCGAACAGATCACCATCCCGCTGGCAAATATCGGCGATACAGCCCAATGGCTGATGGAAGACCTCGTTTATGACGTCATCTTTTATAAAGGCGTCCCTGTCACCGTCGAGCCGCCGATTTTCATGGACATGCGCATCGTCGATACCGCTCCAGGCGATCGCGGCAATACAGCCTCCGGCCGCGTGCTAAAGCCTGCCATCACCGAAAGTGGCGCCAAAATCCAAGTGCCGATCTTTGTTGTTCAGGATGAAATCATTAAAATCGATACACGCACAGGCGAATATGTCTCGCGTGTTTCCAGCTAACCATCGCTTAAGACGGCGTGTTCGCTGCTAAACTCAACCTTTTGCGCGATCGCGCCCAGATGCTGGCAGCGGCGCGCAGCTTCTTTGCCGAGCGGCATGTACTGGAAGTGGACTGTCCGCTGATCACGCGCCAAGCGTCTGTGGACGCGCATATCGACCTCATCCCGGTGAAGGAGGGGCCGATTGGGCAGGATTCCGGTTGGCGCTATCTGCATTCGTCGCCTGAATATGGCATGAAGCGCCTGTTGGCACAAGGTATCGGCGATATCTATCAGCTGGCCCATGTGTTCCGCCAGGGAGAACAAAGCCCCAAGCACAATCCGGAATTCACCATGGCCGAATGGTATCGCCTCGGCATCTCTTTTGAAGGGATGGTGGCAGAGACCATCGATTTCGTACGCCTTTTGCTTGGAAACCTTCCCTATCACATCCTCAGCTATCGCGATGCTTTCATCACCTATGCCGGCATCGACTATGTGCCTGCCTCCAATCAAGAGCTGCTCGACTACCTGGCCTCGCGCGACCTGATCCCATATGCGGGCATAGAACAGGAAGGCAAGGACGCCCTGCTGAATTTAATTCTAGGAGCCTTCATCGAACCTCTTTTAGGAAAAGATGAGCTGTGCGTGCTGGCCTATTACCCTGCCACGCAAGCGGCGCTGGCCAAGACCTGCCGCCGCGATGATGATGAGCTGGTGGCCGAACGCTTTGAAATTTATTATAGAGGCGTCGAATTGGCCAATGGCTATCACGAACTGGCCGATGCCGAAGAACAGCGCGCGCGTTTGATGGAAGCTAACGCGTTTAGGCAGCAACTCGGCAAAGACACCCTGCCTATCGACGAAAACTTTCTAAAAGCCCTGCAAAAGGGGCTGCCAGATGCTTGCGGTGTGGCGGTAGGTTTCGACAGGCTGATGATGCTGCGCCACGGTAAAGACATCGCCGAGATCATCCCCTTCGGGTGGGATGAAGCTTAATAGGCGCTTATGCACGCCCGGCCCCTTGCGAGCCTGGTCCCATTCACCGAGCTGTAAAAATCGTGCCGGCCATACGCTCAAGATGATAGCTAATAGTCATATCCCGGCCAAAGTTTTGTTCCTAAACCGGACTTCATTGCCATGCTATTAACTGCTGCTTGTAACCGGGAGTCCTGTCTAGCCGTTGATCTCGTTGTTCTGACATCTGCTGACGATACGTCAGTCATAGCCCCACTGTCTTCCAGCTCTTTTCGATACTCATCGCCATAATGGATGGTTAATTCGGTGCCTTTCTTAATTTCAGATTGGGCTACCACCAAGACTCTTATGTGGCCGTTTGAGTCATTAACCTCTTGAAACTGTGTAATAGGGGTCATTGAATGATTAATGTATGCTGCTTGGCAAGTAATCTCACCCTCTTTTGTTTTAGCATTTATTATAGATGCTTTCTCTACATCAACTACATTTGTTCTATCAAGGATATAGACATATGCATAGTCCCCGTCTCCCTTCGTTTCCACCTCTGCATAAAGGTATTCATCGCCAAAATATTCAAGAATGATATCGCCGGCAAAAATATGCTTTTTCGTGTAAAGCCCCATTTTCCTTTCTTCAGGTATGGGTGCATTTTCAAGCAGCATACTTTTCTTTATTTCAACATCCGGATTATTGCGTAGCTTTGAATCATTGAGCATTCCTGCAAAGCTCAACTCTCCCTTTTTGATGTACTTCTTTTTTACCTTTAAGCGCTTTATAAACTGCTGAGCTTTTGCTTTCTGCACAGGGCTTATCAGCAAGGCTGTGTGCTGATGAGGAAGTTTTTTTAAAGGATTCTTTCTAGAAGTTGTTAAAGTTTTCACCATCTTTTCATGCAAGCTGCGGTTAGTCGAAACAGGTTGCTCCCCAATCCGCTCGATACTATTCAAAAATAGCGATTGTGGATGAGAATGTGGATTAGAATGATTAGGTTTACCCTGGAAACAGCAAAACCATTCTCGTAAGGAAGTTCCTATAGAATTCATAAATACAACCATCATTTTTAGAAGAAAAATAATTATAACATATATTATAAATCAAAGCAAATCCTTAATACTAATCACACAAATGTATACTTATCCAGGAGAATTCTTCAGAAAGGCTTAGTAAGGAATGGTTAAAAAATGGGTCATCACACAAACGAGTGGTTGACAGAGCTAACATCTCAAAAACGGTTCTTCCGGTTTTGCAGGACTTGTAAAGAGAAAAGAGCAAGCAAAAATAACAGGATATTACGATGGTCAAGATATGAAAAATAGGATGATCACCCAAGATCTACGTAAATCGCAAAGTTGGCAAACTAAAGTTTAAATCTTTAATCCTGTCCATCCTAATATCGGTTCATCGCACAATCGCGTACCTCCCCATATGTAAACTAATGGAGGATGTTAAATAAATCATACATAATGGCAAATTGCGCGTGCGACCCTGTGAAGGAAGGATTTGAGTTGGCACTGCCATACAAGAGATAGGGCACAAGCCATGAGAACATTTTTACAGCCTCGATAGAGGCGGCAGCATGTAGCCACATGCGTCAGCGTGTGGTCATCGCATGTTTAGAAACAACGCCGTGAATACGGCGGCAGCAATGACTAAAGGATATTAGATGGTATTATAATCGCATCTAATTCAGCTTCCATCGAAATTGCTGTCGCCGTATTCATGGCTCTCTTTATACTACATTTTATTCCATAGGTTGACACCTATGGCTACATGCTGCCGCCTCTATCGAGGCTAATTAGACCTTCTGAGCTAGAATGCCGATTTGTTTCAAAGAGAACATTACAAATAGATCATTACTTCTCATATTTCAACCATCAATTACTAAGGCTTTTTGACGAATCATCATGGGCAGGTACTCATTTGTGCGATGAACCCTAATATCCTGTTATTTTTGCTCCGATGTGTTACTTACATTTCCCCATTTCTACGCATCCTTTTCTTAGGTGGGTCCTATAAAACCGGATGAACCTCAAAAACTCATAATGTAGGGTTTGGCTGAACGGATTGAGGTCAGGCTTGCGATTTGCGATTTGAAAGGAGTCGGGCTTTCTAATGTATTTAGGACTTTCAAATCACAAATCACAAGCCTGACCCCACCCCTCAAAGCCCTTTCACGTCATAAATTCTTGAGTAGTCATCTCTGTCAACCACTCATTTGTGTGATGAACCCTAGTTTGTTCGCATTTCTGCGGTGCGAAAGCCACGTGGTATACACAAATCAGTACAGATTACCCCCATGCCGGCCTGGCTACTGCCGCTACTAGATTACGCCTTGGCAGGAAGGAAAATAAAGGGCTGTGCCGCTTCGAAACTAAGCGACGCATTACCGGAATAAATCTTTCCTCCTGAAGCTGTGAGCTTCTTTATGGGAGCCCCTTCCTTGAAATCCAGATCTGCCAGCGGCACCCAGAAAGTATTTGGACTAGTCGCCGAATCAAAGTAATAGACTTTGTTCTTTTGATCAGAGGCTGTGCGCCAAAGTGTCGATGCGATATTGGGTTCATGCGGGGTCGAGATCCCGAGCGGCACGCTGACACTGCGAATGACTCCTATCACACTGGCTACCGCTTGATTAGCAAAATCTTTCTGAGGTACGGCAGATATGTAGTGCGCGTCGGCTTCTTTGGGTATGGCGCCAATAAGGAACGAGGCCCGTGCAAAACGATCTGCCGCCCTGTTGGTTCCAGGAAGGAATTTCAGACCGCCAATCTCTTGCCAGTATGCATTAAGGGCAAGCTGTTTGTCGAAGGTTGGCGAATTCGTCATCACCTGATACTGTTTTCCATGGTGAATGACTAGCTTTCCGCCAATATATTCGAAAATGGCCGAATCGCCGCTGGCATCGGAAATCGATAGATGCAGTTGGGCCGGCGAGCCGTTCGGTAAGGTCGGTGCCAGCACGATGAAGGGTTCTTGACGCAAGGTATCAACTGCTTCTGAAACCGTGGCGAAGTTATCAAGCGCATACTGCGCCCATAGGCTGATTGATAACAACGGTGTTTGACTGCCAGGCTTACCGTAATCAGATTCCGTAAGATACAATAAATTAGCTACCAACCCCTTCTCGTTTATGCCATCGGCCGTTCCCGCATTATAGCCGGCCACAATAAGACTGCCATATTTGGACGTCCAGGAGACTGACTTAGGCCCGGCAGCACCATCGCGTTTAAGCCCCTTCGGAAACACCCAAAGATCCGAGTGCATATCTTCGACCCAGTCCATCGATCTTCCGGTAATGACCACACCGTCAGTGCCCGTAAACAACGCCCTGGTACATGCCTCAATCGGCTGCGCTACCGTGGCAGCTATGGCAAAGACGGCAAGAGCGCTTTTTAATATGTTATTGAGGATTCCCGGTTGCATATTCTCTCCTAATTTATATTAAATACATGTTTGGCATAAATGGCGTTTGATTAAAAATATCTATATTATCTCAAATTATACAATTTAATATTTGACTACAATATTTTTATCTTTGCATGATGTGCAAACCCTTGCTCCTCTTAGACATCTTGCTAATGAAAGGGGCCGGGTAAAAGGAGCCGGGCGTGCAAAAGTAAAAGCGGCCGGCCCCTTTTATTTGACACACCTTCATCGCCGCTATAGCGGCAGCACCCTATCGGCAAGAGGTGAGCCCTAGGCGGGCAGTACCTTCATAAAGCGACACCTGTGGCATCACGATGCCCCTACAGTTTTTATTGCCCCACACTCAATGATCTGCTAAGATACAATCTGCTAAGACACAAAACTTATCATTCGACATTATACCATGACCTAGTGAGAATTTGATGCAGTTAGACTTTATCGGATCAGCCAAGCCCACCATCGGTGTTGAAATTGAATTACAGATCTTGGATCCTGACACGCTGGATCTCACACCAAAATCGGAGTTGCTTTTAGAAAAATGTCAATCAATCGGTCTTGACAGGGTTAAGGCAGAAATCCATCAATCAATGCTTGAAGTAGATTCGGAAATCTCCGCTGACGTGACGCAATGTCGGGAATTCCTAAGATCCAGAATTCAGGGCCTCTCCAAGGCGGCGGATGAACTTGGCCTGGATGTTGCTGTCTCTGGAACTCATCCATTCCAACGCTGGAGCGATCGATTAATTTCCAGTACTAACCGTTACCAGAATCTGCTGCAAAAATATCAATGGCTCGTTAGAAGAATGAATGTATATGGCTTACATGTACATATCGGCATGGAAAGTGGAAATCAAGCCTTAGCAGTATCAAACGCGGCAATTCGCTACTTACCACACTTGTTGGCCCTTTCAGCCAACTCGCCATTTTGGCAAGAATTGGACACCGGTATGCAGTCAAGCAGGATCAATATCATGGAATCATTTCCATTTGCCGGAATTCCGCCATACTTCAAGACTTGGAGCGAAATTGAGCATTATTGCAGCACACTAGGGCGCGCCGGAGCCATCCGTACGATAAAGGATTTGTATTGGTATATTCGTCCAAATTTGGAATATGGCACCATTGAATTCCGCATCTGTGATGCCACACCAAAGCTGGACGAAACCATGGCATTAGTGGCATTGATTCAATGCTTGGTCGTTTTTCTAAGCCAAAACACACAAACTGATGATTCTGAATGGCGATGGAGCAAGGAACAGCATTGGATTGCGCCGGAAAACCAATGGATTGCAGCTCGTGATGGATTAGAAGGAATAATTACTGTCGATGCATGGGGACAAAAGCAAAAGCTTTCAGAAGCTATCTTCCAACTTATCGAACAACTTTCCCCTACAGCAAAAAGCCTCAACTGCCATGCAGAATTGCAATATATCAGACATATCATCGCCAATGGAAATGGTGCCAAACGCCAACGCCATGTATTCCACGAAACCGGATCCTTACGGGAGGTGGTAAGAGATTCTATCAATGAATTCAAACTGCAAACATGCCTAACAACTTCCTTATGAAAAAAGGTACTTTTAAACTTGATTTTTATAAAATATTGAATTATAATTGGGAGTTGTTTTCAAGAAAACCTCATTAAAAAATTCAAACGTCCCCACACAAACAAGTAAAGCAACCCCCTTGTTTTTCCTTTATATACCCGGATTTGCTAAGGGCCACGCCCTTTAAGAATTTGCTTAATACGGGGGGTTATTATAGAATACCGTCTTAATTCTGACCAAAGGATGCTATGAGCCTTATTTCCACCTTACAACATATTCTACCGTTTAAAAAAAGATCATCCAATATTGAAACAGATGGCGTTGCCAGTCAAAAATTCGGCACATTTTTAGGTGTGTTTGTTCCGTGTATATTGATGCTTTTCGGCGTAATTATATTCTTGCGGTTAGGTTGGATTGTGGGATTGGTTGGGCTTAGCGAGACGCTGGTGATCATTACACTGGCGGGACTTGTGGCACTAGTCACCACACTGTCGATGTCGGCCATTTCTACAAATACTGAAGTGGGCAAAGGCGGTGTCTATTACATGTTATCGCGCTCGCTCGGCATAGAAGCCGGCGCCGCTGTCGGCATCCCGATGTTTTTCCGCCAGTCGCTATCGATTGCCTTTTGCTGCATCGGTTTTGCCGAATCGCTGCATGATCTGATTCCCTCATGGTCAATCGCCAATATCGGCGTTGGCACTTTAACTGTACTGACCCTTTTAGCCTATACCTCCGTAAGGGGGGCTTTAAAGGTTCAGCTCGTTATTTTTGTCGCTATCATCACCTCTTTGATATCTTTATTTACGGGCGGGGAACTCACGCCGATGCCCCTGGATGTCTACAGACCAGATACGCCGGCCGCATTGGGATTTTGGGCGGTTTTCGCAATATTTTTTCCCGCCATGTGTGGTGTTGAATCGAGTGTTTCGTTGTCAGGAGATCTGCGCAATCCGAGCCGTTCACTGCCGATAGGCACCATCAGCGCAATTCTGACAGGCTATCTCTGCTATATCTCCATCAGCCTGTTTCTCTCCTATCGCGTACCTATGGATCGCTTGGTGCAGGATCCTTTAATTATGCAGGATCTGGCAAGCGTCCCCTCGCTCATCATTGTCGGCATTTGGGGGGCGACCTTGTCCAGCGCCCTTGGAGGGCTTTTAGGGGCTCCCAGAACATTACAAGCCATTGCCGAGGATGGCATGGCTCCCGGAATTTTCGCCAAAACCTTTGGGCCAATGTCAGAGCCTAGGATTGCCACGCTGGCCACCTGCGCCATTGCCTTGCTTGGCACATATTTTGGCAGCGTAAATATTCTTGCGCCGATGCTTACGATGGTTTCTTTAATTTGCTATGGAGTGGTCAATTTCTCCTCAGGCATTGAAACCTTGATGGCCAACCCCAGTTGGCGCCCCCGGTTCCGGGTCCACTGGGCTATCTCCCTCTCGGGAGCTGCCTTGTGTCTGATCATCATGCTTATGATTGACGCCGGCACGGCTTTACTTTCCCTTATGCTCGTGGGGACGATATATTTCCTCGTCAAAAAGCGCCAACAGCAGGCCTGCTGGACAGATATTCGCGATGGCATCCTTTTGTATTTCTCGCGCTCTGCCATCTACCGCCTGGCTTATTCTGACAGCCCTTCCAAATCATGGAGGCCGCACTTTCTGGTATTTACCAAATCGTCTGAAGAGCATTCGACCTCGCTTTTGAAATTTGCGCAAGGCATCAGTCAAAGCAAGGGTTTTTTGACAATGGCTTCTTTTGTGCCTCCGGGAACAGTCCCGACGGCCAACCGCAAAGAGCTGGCAAGCTCGTTAGCCAAGCGCTATAATAAGGAACATATTCACGCTTTGGTTAAAATCAAGGAGGCTGAAAAGGTTACTACAGGCATGCGCAATATGATCGAGCATCATGGCCTTGGGCCCCTTTCTCCAAATACCATCGTTTTCGGCGGGGTCCGGAAAGAGGATGAATCCATAGATTTTGTCAATGTATTGAGGCTGGCCTACCGGCGGCATAAAAATGTTGTGATTTTACCAGAGACCGGAAAATTCGATACCGCCATCAAGGATTTGCATTTATGGTGGGATGATCAATCTCAAAAGAACTCCGAACTGATGTTGGTGTTAGGTTACATGTTGCAAAGCAATACGGCACGCAAACGCAGCCGCATCTGCATCAAGGCCACAGCAGCTGCCGAGGTAGAACGGCATGAGAAACTAAAGCAGCTGCATCAGATGAGCATCGCCAAGAGAATGCATCTTGAAACAGAGGTTTATGTTGTGGCAGATCCACTAAAGGAAAGAGTGGAACTGGTGAAGCATTTTTCAAAAGACGCCGATATGATCTTTTTCGGCCTTGAGCCGCCGCCAAACGATCTTAATGATATGGAAGCGTATATGGTTTATCTGCATGAGCTTTCGCTGGCTTTTGAAGGATTGCCTTTGGCATTTGTGTTGAGCGCGGAATTTACGTCATTAGACAGTATTTTAGAGTAAGCTAAGCTGGTGTTGGGTCGAATTACTTTTTTGTATAGCTTTGGATAAGATCCAGCCAATAAGCACTATAAGCCCTTTCCATGTCATATGCTTGTGCTTGCATTTCATCGTATTTGGCATTTAGGAAATCTTCATTGACCTCATGCCAGTCGTCGACGATGAGCACAGGCAATTTGTCGTATAAAGGGTCAAGCGAAGAAGTCTTTACAATCGGGATGGCCCCCATCAGCAGGGCCTCCCAGGTGCGGTGACAATCCATACCATTTCCGCGCGGACTGAGTACAAATTCCGACTGGGCAAGTTCACGCAGATAGCTGCGGTAATCCCTCATTGCTGCCACATGACAGTATGGCTCATTTTGGAAGAGGGCGGCGACAAGGCTTCTTTCAGCCCAATAATTACCCACCGTGAAATTCATGTATAAGAGGATATTCTTTTCTATCTTTGGGAGCTGCTGCTGCACTTCATCGATGAAGGCGATGTTGCCATGCCCCCAATATCTGTTGGCGAGGCCGATGGGAATATGATGGATGCGCGGGTGGTCTGATTCCACATTCTGTCCGAACCAGGCGATGACCTTATTGTCGTCAAGGTAGGTCTCAAAGTTTTTTGTGACATGGTAGTCGCTGTTATGGCTGACAATGATATAGCACGCATCGATGAAAGGATGAATTTGGATGAAAAACTCATCGACATAGTCCGTCTTGACAAAGATGGTGTCGCCGTCATTGACAGCCGAAGGATCTAAATCCCTGGTTGTCTCATCATACTTGAACCTGCAATAAGCCCTAAAGGTATCGCCAGAGATATAAGGAGCGCTTGATCTCCTATCCATAGCTTCCAAAAATGGCGCAGAAAACAGCCAGAAAGCAAACATCAACAGGCATGCAAATTTCTTCATACTTTTTCCTTAATCATTTGCCAACTCCATAAGCAGGCAGTCTTCTCTTGAGGAAAACAGCTCCAGGCGTTTGGAATGGATATGCAGGTTGCTGATACGGTATTTTCTCTCTGCATAAACGGCATAGGGAACTCCCCTATCCTGGGCATCGAAATGCCATTCGTATGTGAGCTGGGATGGGTTGAAGACACAGCTCTCGTTGATGAAACCGGGTTCTGAAGGGCCGTTTCTGGGGTCGATTCCACCCAGATACTGTCCTAAAGCCGCTGCATCAAAAATAGATTGGAACAAATCGATATTTTGGCAGTATTTGTGCGCATCGCTGGCGACATCTCCAAAAGGACTGACCAGCACTCCATGATCGTCAACGTATTCTGTCGGGATGATGGGAAGATTATCGATTAGCTCCTCTCCATATTTTTTTCGGAAAGCTGCCAACATGACCATATCATTTTCACTGACACTCCCATGGCTGGCCCGGTCGGCAAAAAATTTTGCCAGGCATGTCATCACTTCGGCATCAGGGATATAGATAAAGCCGGCAATGCAACGGTTGTCATTATCAAAAGTGGCTGCAATGCCCTGATACTGGCTCCTGAATATAGGTAACTGCTCTGCCAGATCGACATAAAGCATATTGTCGTATTCCAAGTGGAATACATTCTTTAAGCCATACTGGACCATCAGATCGTTTAAATAGAAAAAACGCTCGCTGGTATACAGCCAAAAGCCCGCGCGCGTATTTTTATCTAACGTCGAATTTTTTATAAATCGCTCGTGATCGGCCGTTTTGACTAGTGATTCACAGGTAACAATCGTCGTGTCGGCAGCCGGGTCTTGGGGGGTAAAATTGATGACGGCCTCTTCACTGGCCACCAGCATGATAGGACAATCGGGGTTGAACAACCTCGCCTGGGACAGGGCGATCTCGGCATGGGCGGGCAATTGCTTCCCGATATGGATAAAGACGATGGCATAGTCGGCATCGGCCAAAAGAGGCTGACACATATTTAAAACAACATTAGCTAGCAAAACAAATAAAAATGCAGGCCTTTTCCACATAGTATGTCCTCCATATGCCAAGATATATTTTAAGCTGCCGTTTATGGCACTACCCCAACTTTTTGTCAACGCAAAGCGCATCTCAAATAGGTAACAAACGATTAGAACGTTTTTTTTCGCAGCCTCGATAGAGGCGAAAGCATGTAGCCATAGGTGTCAACCCATGGAATGAACATGTAAAATGAAGAAAGCCGTGCATACATCGGCAGCATTACCGGGCGAAGATGGATGTAAAGTTTTATTTTAAAAACATACCTAGATAAATGGATCATCACACAAACGAGTGGTTGACAGAGATGACTGCTCAAGAACTTATGACATGAAAGGACTTTGAGGATTGGGGTCAGGCTTGTGATTTGTGATTTGAAAGTCCTAAATACATTAGAATGCCCGACTCCTTTCAAATGGCTCATCGCGCAAATGAGTACCTGACCGAGGAGAACGGAGAAAAGGACCTAGTTTAGACTAGTTGAAAAAGAGAAGCAGACAATTTATTAAGGCTCATCACGCAAATGATTACCCATGAGGTTTTCCCGGCCTTCTCTGTGACTCTGTGCCTCTGTGGTGAAATCTGCTTGCTGGATGTATAGTATTATCAATCTGAGTGTTACGGAAAGCTTCACCACCGAGACACAGAGGCACAGAGAAGAAAAATGGAGATTGCTCTTAGGGTTTTGTTAATTAGGTACTCATTTGCGTGATGAACCTTTCAAATCGCAAATCGCAAGCCTGACCTCAAACCGTTCAGCCAAAGCCTACATTATGCGTTTTTGAGATGTTAGCTCTGTCAACCACTCATTTGTGTGATGACCCACTTTAAGCTCTATACCATGATCTAGTGAGAATTTGGTTCATCACACAAATGAGTACCTAATTAACAATACCTTAAAGAGCAAGCTCCATTTTCCTTCTCTGTGCCTCTGTGTCTCGGTGGTGAAGCTTTTCTTAACACATTGATTAATAATACCATACCACCAGCAAGCAGATTTCACCACCGAGACACAGAGTCACAGAGAAGGTCGGGAAAACCTCATAGATACTCATTTGTGTGATGAGCCGAGAATTTGACATATTGGACGCGCCAAAGCCCCGGGGTGGCATGATCGTAAGCCGCCCCATATTGCTAATATTGGGTGGCTTACGATCATGGTATAAACAGCTAATTTAATAAAACGGCACACTCGCTTGATAAAACACAAATCACCAGAATTTGCAACAAATGACATCTAGTTGTATAATAAAACATAAATTAAATCCAAATGAGACCTCTATGAGTTCCATCGCCGTCACCTCCCCCGCATCACCGTGGCCTGATTTTATCTATACCCCTATTTCAGCCATGGAAGGCACAGTTAAAATTGGTAACAGCATATACCGCATGAGCTTAAAAAACTCAGCTATCCCATTGGATGAAATGATCGCCCATAGAGTATTTAACATGTTGCAAGCACAACATCTCTTAGGTAAAAATTTCGCTAAGGCGATCATCAGCGCTGAAAAAACTGTCTATACCGATGTTAAAGGCATCACTAATGAATTCCTGCACGCGCAAAATCATAAGATCCAAGCTTTTGCCAAAGACATATTCGCCCAAATGCCCGCATTGCTGCCGAAACCTGGCGATGGTAAAAACAAGCCAGCGCCCACCCCGCCACTAAGTGTTGTGGTAAAGACTGCCAAGACGTTGCCTGCCAAACTTGAAAACATTAAACGTTTGAACGCAAATCATGTCGGTCTCTTCCGGGAATGGGCGGCAAAAAAAAGTGGCAGGAATTTGATCCCAACGCTCTTCATGGCCATTATGATTGGTGGGTGTTCCCCATCAACAGAGCCGGTGCTAAGCACCAGGCATGCGCCGTTTCTGACAGGGAAATTGCACTGCTGAAAAGCGATGCTGAATTCATGGCAAATTATCGGGATGGGGTCAGACTGGTCCTAAGCTCCTGGGGGTGGGATACTACCCTGCCGAATAAGGGCGGACCGGTAAAAAACAAAGATGCCGGCCAGGCCTGGATTGAATATAATGTCCGGCTGGGAAAGATGCTTGACTCCCTCTATCTATTCAACGAGGCTGCCCTTTTCAATAGCGTCAAAGCATTTGTCAATGCCTTGCCGGCCGCTCAAAAGAATGCCATTCTGGCTGAAGCTTGGATCACTACAATTTTCCAACGAATACTGCCATAATTTTTATGAAAAATGGAGGATCACGATGGCCCAGGCATGGATGAACAAGGATAAGGTGGCGGCAAGCTCCGGTATGCGATACCAGGCGTATTGAAAAAAGAGCAGGCATAGCGTGATGAACACAGCGCCCTCGATCGGCAATAGCAAACCCGCTAGACCAAGGCCGATAGCACTCATGGCCGAAATTATTAGCATAAAGGCTGCCAGTTCAAAGATTTTGCGGAAGCCGTAAAAATGCACATAGGTCGCCAGCACAGGATGCATATGGGGATCCAGTTTGCCACAGATTTCAAAACAGAAGAAGGCGCCAAAGAGCATGGCTGCAAAGGCCCATGTTAATGGGGCCTGCGTTTTTTCTGGATGGGCGGCACTGACGGCAAAGACGGCGATGAGTAAGACGGCCGCCTGGCGCACCAGCGCATACCACACCGGACGCCCGGCCAACCACGTTCCCACACCGAACCCTTTGTATATCAGCCAGCCATAGCCGATCAGGCAAATATAGCTAAGGGCGGCCGTAGAATGCAGGCATACCCATATAAAGAGGCTATATGAAAAGAGGATAATGAGACCCAGCTCGATGGCCTGTATGGCTTCTTCTTTCTTGATCAGGCCGCGCGGCAGGGGACGTGTGCGATGGGCGATGCAGTCTTTTTCCAAATCCCTGACATCATCCATCAAGCGCAATAGGGCAAAAAAGCACAAAATACCGGCAAATGACAGCAGAAATGACAGCCACAGGAATGCCTTGCCATATAGGTAGACGCTTGAAAGGGAAATCCCCGCCACCAGCAGCGCAACCGCCGCCAAAGGAAAGCGCTCGCGCAAATAGGTTATCCAACGGTCCATGAGACTCCTTTCACTTCTGCATCGTCTGCTTGCTTTATACCATGATCTAGTGAGAATTTGACATATTGGACTGCGCGAAAGCCCCGCGGTCCAATATGTCAAATTCTCACTAAACCATGGTATACTATGCTATTAGCTGTTATAAGTTATGCACAGTTTAATTCGTATAAAAACTTTTGGTAAACTAAATGCTCCAATTCAGCACCGCAAATCATTTGCACAATAGCAACCAGCAGGAAAGAGAGGAAAAAAAGGACAGTTTTTCCGGTGGCGCGACCTCTTCTGCTGCTATAGACACGGCCAATAAATGGCTAAAGAATCTAAGTCTGGTTGAAAGAAATGTAAATTCAACTTTCAAGAGCGAGATTTCCTCCGTCCATATAAAAAACACGGACTTTTCCTGTTCTACTGATAGTGCGGCCGGTAATTTGCATGCCCGCCTGGCCTTTATCCAAAAGGTCTTTGCAGAAACTGTCGCCAAATGCCCTAAAGATAGACCATTAGCCCTTATCTCTCTTGGCTCGCGCTTCCTGCTGATGGAATACATTTTGGGGGCCATGCTGATAAAAAGCGGTTTCGACAAAATTTCATTTTTTGCCGTGGATCCCGTTTACAGGGATACAAAAGCACAGTCGATACTGAAAGAGTTTCGCTTAGCCATCGGAGATATTTATAAAAACACCCATCATAAAACGCTGCCAGCAGAATATATCAAATTCTGCTCAAGGGCGCAGAATATTAGTAAATACCAACCAAAAGACCAAAACATTGTTTTGCCAAAAGATTCCCATCAAGTCTTGCTTGAAGCCCTTCCTCCCTATGCCAAACTTCTAAAAGATATGGCCTCTTATAAAGTAAAAAGTACCTCGCTTGAGGATTTGATGGCCGGCGGCTCGATTGTGCCTATCGAAAGTGCCAACGCCGTCTCCTTCGTGCCAAAATTCATCCTGGATTCACTATCGACTAAATTAACAGACATAGAGTCGATGCCGATAGTTTTTTTAAAAAGCCGCTCCACCGGCAATCTTTTCTTTATTGATTGCGGCTGCAAACTGTTGGCTGATGGAAATTATCGCATCAGTATTACGGACGAGGAAGGGATGATGCCTGATTTTAAAAAGGCTCTAGACGACATGCTGAAAAGAGAAATCAGTCAATTAAAAACACCGCTTTCCCAGCAGGATATCACTGCCCTTTTAAAGAAGATCAAGGAGACATTCGCCACCCTGCCCGGCAGTGATGTGGTTGAATGTGTCTTTTCAGCCGACTATATAACGGATCGAAAAGAGATGCTCTCTGCCCTCCCCCGCTATGCAGACGACCAGTATAGAAAAAAATACATCCTTGGCGACCACCTGGTGGCACCTTCTTCGGGAAATGCTCCGGCGGCAGAAGCCTTCACTGCGGCCGAGGACTTCTGACCAATTTTTTTATTGGGAAAACTGAAGACGGTAGAGTTTTTCATAAACACCTTTCTTGGCCATCAGACCATCATGATTGCCCTGTTCAACGATTGTTCCGGCTTGCAAAACGAAGATGCGGCTGACATCTTTAATGGTCGAGAGACGATGGGCGACGACAATGGCCGTGGTGCTGGTCAAAATCTTTTCCAAAGCTTGTTGAATGACATGCTCGGTTGTCGTATCGATATTGGCGGTGGCCTCATCGAGGATGAGCACGCTGCGCCGGTGGGCGACGGCACGTGCCAGCGATACCATCTGCCGCTCGCCTGCCGACAGGCTCTTGCCCTGTTCACTCAGCATGTGGTCGAGTCCGGCAGGAAAACGGCTGATGAACGGCCCCATCTCAAGATAGTTGATAACTCTCTCGATATCTTTGCGTCCGATCTCCGGATTGAATAAGGCGATATTGTCGGCAAAGGAGCCGGAAAAGATCACCGGATCCTGCAGCACGATGCCGAAACGGCTCCTTAGTGAAGCTAGGGAATAGCTGCCGATATCCCGTCCATTGATTGTGATCTGCCCTTTCTGCCGCTCATAAAAGCGCAGCAAAAGGGCCATAATGGTGGATTTACCCTCTCCCGTCATGCCCACCAGGGCCGCCGATTCCCCTTTGTTGAGCGATAAAGACAAACCCTTCAGCACCCAATTGTCCGCTTCATAAGCAAACCAGACATCATTAAAGATGATGGTTTCGATTTCATCAAGTTCGATGGCGCCATGGTCTTTGGACTGTTCTGAATGGGTGTCCAGCAGATCGAAGATGCGCGCTGCCGCGGCCATGGCCGACTGCAGCACGTTATAGCGTTCGGCCAGATCGGCTAAGGGGCGGAAGAACATCATGGCATAGAGGCTGAAGGTGAAGTAGGTGCCGGCCTGGAAGCCGTCGGCATGGGGGGTGAAAATGACAATCAACGCGAAGGCGATGATCAGCGCACTGTTTTGCATAAGTTCGATGGCGGCGATGAAAAAGCCGAAATGGCCGATGCTCTCCATGTAGGCATTGCACTGATCCTCATTGATCTCCTCAAAAGAGCGCCTGGCTTGGGCTTGCAAGCCGAAATTGCGCACCGTCGAGATCCCCAGCAGATGTTCCTGCACAAAGGTATTCATGGCCGACACCACCGTGCGGATGCGTTCGTAGCAGCGCCTTTGCAGGCAGCGGAAACGGTGCGTCAACCACCATACCAAAGGCATGATGGCGATCACAAAAACGGCTATCTGCCAGTCGATGATGACGATGCCGATAAAGATGCCGATATACAGAAATAGATTGCCCAGAATGGGGATGACGCTTTCGGCAAACATCTGGTTGATCTGGTCGATATCATGGATGGTGCGCGTCATCAGGCGTCCAACGCTATGCTTGTCGAAGTAAGAGAGCGGCATGCGCAGCATATGGCGGTACACCCGCATCCGCAGCGTGTAGAGGGCTTTCTGACCGATCCAGCTCCTAAGGATCACATTGCCGAGATCAAAGGCATAACTGAACAAAAAAAGGCCTAAGATCAAAAAGCATTCGCGCAAAATACCGTCCATTAACAAGCTCTTCTGCGAGGCGTCTAAAACACTGCTATCGAGGATTTTTTGGCTGATGTGCCCGATGAAGATCGGCACGCCGGCTTCTATCAGCTTGGAGATGAGCAGGAAAAAGAGGGCGGCTGCCAGCCATAGGCGATAGGGCTGCAAATAGCCGAGCAGCCGCCAAATGAGCTGCCTGTCAAGAGCCTTTGAGAACACCTGTTCTTTAAGATATTCGCTGTGGTGCTTACGATAATCCATACATGTTCAGCTTTGCAATGCCACCATGGCGGCATAGGGTCCGTTCTTAACTTTGAGTGCCTGCGGCGTGCCGTCTTCGACGATCCTGCCGGCCTGCATATAGATAATGCGGTCCATGGCTTCAAGCACCGATATGCGGTGGCTGATAAACAATATCGTCTTATGCCTTAAATTGGCCTGCATGGCCATAAAGATGCGCATCTCCGTTTCGGCATCGACGGCGGAAAAGATGTCGTCGAGCAGCAAGATGGAGCGGTCGACCAAAAAAGCCCTGGCCATAGCTACGCGCTGCTTCTGGCCGCCGGAAAGCGTCACGCCCCTCTCACCGACAAGCGTGTTGTATTGCGCGGGGAAGCTCTGCACGGTCTCATGCAGATCGGCATAGGCCGCTGCTGCCTCAACCTCAGCCTGCAGGGCCTCCGCGTTGCCGAAGCGCACGTTGTCGGCGATGGTGCGCGAAAACAAAAATGGCATCTGCTCCACCGTGACCATTTCGTTCCAGAAGGCTTCCAGCCGATAATCATGGACGTCATGTCCGCCGATGATCAGCTTATCACGCGGAATCTCATATTCGCGGTTGAGCAGACGGAATAAGGTCGTCTTGCCGCTGCCCACCGGCCCGGTGATGCCGACAAATGACCCGCCTTTGATATGCAGCGAGAAATCGTTTAAGGTGTTTTTTTCTGCCCGCGGATAGGCAAAAGTCAGCTGCTTAAATTCGATGTCGGCGCCGGCAGTAATCTTTAGCCCGGCAGAGCCCGTGTTTTGAACTTGTATGGGCTCATGATAGATTTCAACCAGCCGTTCATAGGCCGCCGCCCCCCGCTGATAAATGGGCAGCACCCAGGCCAGCATCAAGACAGGGAAAAAGACATACGACTGGATCCACATGAACGACACAAAATCAGCGGCGCTCAACGTGCCCCAGGCTTTAAGGATGATCAGGCCGGTAAACAGGACCAAAACCACCGTCACCAGCTTGGTGATGAGATTGAAAAAGGGAAATAGCAACCCTTGAAAACAATTCAATTTGGTATTGATGCCGATCAGACTTTGGCAAAGTGCGCTAAAATGCACCGTCAGCAGATTTTCTGCGGCATAGCCTTTGACAATGCGGATGCCGGCATAATGCTCCTGCGCCATGGCGCTCAGATCAGCCAGCCCCTTCTGCACCTGATGCGCCAGCAGGTATACCCGCTGGCGGGTGGTCAAATTCAGTACGGGGATGGCAAGCAAGGGTACCAACGATATCAGTGCAAGCTTAGGCTCGATATAAAACAGCGCCGCCATGCCCGGTGCCACTAGCGTAATGAAAAATAAAGGATACATGATCCCCGGCCCCAGCACATCGCGATAGGCCGAGATGTCATTGGAGAGACGGCTCAGCAACTCGCCGATGCCATGGCTGTCGAAAAAAGCCATCGACTGCTCCTGGATGCGGTCGAAGAGTTTTGAGCGCACATCGCGCTCGGCATCGCGGCTGATGGCGATAAAGGTCATGCGCATAAAGTATTTGAAACAGGCAGCGCCCACCGATAATGCCAGCAAGACCACGACCCATGCCCAAAGGGATGTGGCATAGGATCCGAGCAGGCGGTGCGCCAAGCTTGCCGCCGGCAACCCCTTCGCATCCACCGCCGCCACCGCCTGCCTGAAGGCAAGCGGCGTCATAACCAGCAGCAGGTTGGCGATCACAACCATCACCGCCGCCTTGACAAAACGCCTACGGTACTGTAGAAAAATGACTTTCAGACTGCCCCAAAGATTTCTTTCCATATGCTGCACCATAAGGCATCACAGATAAATTTGACTACCGGTTTAACTTCGTCCTTAAAATGAAAGGGCCTAAGGAACTGCACTTCACTTTTCGTCCATTATTTCTCCTTGGTATGCCGGTGTTAGACTGGCAACTTGCGCCAAGAAGTTGCAAACTTGCAAACCCCAGCAAATTTTTCAATTATTAAGAAAGATGTAAAAAAAATTGTAATTTTACAAATAATTATTTACTATCCGGTTAGATTGATAACTTTTTTCCCGTCGGGAGGTTTATGAAAAAAATAAAACTTTTGCTGCTCTTACTAGCTAGTCAGCTAATTGGTGCAGCTAGTCACATAAATGCCGCTGAGACCCCGCCAACTGTCGCTATTCAGCCCATTCATGAGGCTTATGTCTTGCGGATCACGGATCCGGTTCCTCAAGAGGTCATTGCGAAACAACCTCCCGCGCCTATGGCAGATACTCAACCGCCACAACCGGCTCCACGCATGATTTGGATCTCGGGATATTGGGAATGGATGCGCGAAAAGCAAGATTTTATCTGGGTGTGCGGCCTCTGGCGTTTACCCCCTCCTGATCATACATGGTCCACCGGATATTGGAAGGAAGTGAAAGGTGGTTGGACATGGATTAAAGGGGCTTGGATGCCAAATCCGGCATCCAGCTGGGTTTATAGTCCGGATGCCCCTTCAAAGCCGCCGAATGAAAACACGGGCGCATCCCCCGGGGCTAATTACTTCTGGCTTTCGGGATACTGGAGCTACGAGGCGCCCAAAGGCTGGTTTACAACGGTTTTGAACACGAAAGGAGTGTTCAAATGGTTTGGCGGCTCGTGGCAAAAGTACGATCCTAATTGGATCTTGGAGCCTGCGCACTGGGTGTGGAGGCCTGAAGGATATCTTTTCGTTCCAACTTATTGGGACTGGACACTCGATGTGCGCGGTGTCATCTACGACTGCAAATCCCAAAGTGTGGTAGAGCCGCAGAAGGTCGTCCAACAACTTACCTTTAGCTACCCTGACTACCAAGCTGAAGCCAACTTCTACTGGCATTACCAGCCACAGATCTGGGACGGCTGTGAATGTATTCCTGCCTGGTGGAGATGGTCAGATTGGTGGTCGATTCCTTGGTCTGACCAATGGTGGCTATGGTGGTGGTGGGCAAATCCGGGCTTCCCCGCTCCCCCATTTATAACCATCGATCTCATCAATATGATCCCTCCACCACCGGGTGTATTCATCAATATTTTTGATTTCTTTCCAACACCCATATTTATCACCCCGGCGGGTGTGCCTAACATAGATCAATGGATTAAAGCAATTATTGATGCCATTGGAAAAAATGACATCCCATTTTTTCCACCTGATGGCACGATACTCATCGATACTGTCGATAATTTATTTCCTAAGAATCCCATTACGACACCTCCAAGTGGGACAACAACGGACAAAACACCGCCTAAACCGGTTCCTCCAGGAGAGCAACCTCCTGCTTCAGGAACTGGTACATTGCCTCCTATTCCAACAGATACAAAACCTGTAATTCCACCTAAAACGCCTCCTGTACAGCCTCCTGAACATCCTGAACCACCACAGACAGCACCTATTCCCCCACATCCCACAGAGACGCCACCCACAGTATATCCAACACCTGTTCAACCAACTCCACCGCCAGAACCATATCCAACACCGACCTATCCCACACCGCCCCCTTCTACGCCAACGTATGTAACGCCAGTTTCGCCTCCCACATACATCCCCCCTTCGGGTGGTTATTATGGTGGTTATTATGGTGGTTATTATGGTGGATACACCGGTAGCTATTACGGGGGATACACTGGTACTTATTACGGAGGTCACGAAGGTGGACACCATGGTGGACATCAGGGTGGACACCAAGGCGGTCACCAGGGTGGACACCAGGGTGGTCACCAGGGTGGACACCAAGGCGGTCACCAAGGAGGCTATCAGGGTGGTCACCAAGGCGGTCACCGGGGTGGTCACCAGGGCGGTCACCGCCGTTAGCGATGGTACCCCCAAGGCAAAACCGATACCAGCCATAATGGCTGGTATCGGATAATTCAATATCACTAAATAAATCGCGATAGCTTGCAGCTGGTCATAATCATGGCCAGCTGCAATATGATTGAAATCATTACATCGATCATTCTTAAGGGTCAAATGCATAGGTGGAATGTAAAATTCAAAGAACTGTTTGGCATTGACATCCGCAGCTTAGCACTCTTTCGCATCGGGCTGGCACTAGTTCTTCTGGTGGACCTATTCATTCGGATTCAGGATCTTACCATCCACTATTCTGACGAAGGGCTCCTGCCTCGAAGTGTGCTGATTAATCAAGTCATGGATGCTTGGAATATTTCATTTCATCTTGTGAGTGGCACATGGCAGGTTCAATTAGTCTTCTTTATGTTGGAAGCACTATTTGCCGTGGCACTGCTGGTAGGGTTTCACACACGATTAGCAACTATTCTTTCATGGATATTTCTCATCTCGCTTCATTCGCGCAATCCGCTCATTCTTCAGGGAGGAGATGTTGTCTTGCGCATGCTCCTTTTCTGGGGCATGTTTTTGCCATTGGGCGCTTGTTGGTCTATTGACCAGCGGCTATGGGATAAAAAAAACCAGCTATACCAAGTCTTTTCAGGCGGTACGGCGGCCCTGTTACTTCAAGTTTGTTTTATATATTGGTTTTCAGCTCTCTTAAAGACCGATGCAAGTTGGCGACAGGACGGCACAGCGGTCTGGTATGCACTCAGCAACGAGCTATTTGCCACCTCAACAGGTAAATATTTGCTGCAATTTCCCTTTTTGCTAAAGATTTCCACCTTCGCGACACTATATTTGGAGGCCTTCGGGCCTTTTTTGGCATTTTCGCCAATTTGGACAGGCCCTGTAAGAACAGTGACTGCTATTGTTTTTATCCTTTTTCATCTCATGGCCCTAAATCTTACTATGGAACTGGGTATTTTCCCCTACGTTTGCGCCGTTGCCTGGATGGTATTTTTACCCGGCTGGTTCTGGGAGCGCATACTTGGCTCAAATCACATTCCGGCAATAGGCTGGAAAGCAAGTAGGCTATCTAACGGATTAGCAATTTTTTTTCTAATCTATGTCTTGTTATGGAATATACAGGGACTCAATGTCCCACTTCTTTCTCCGCAACTGAATGCCATCGGACCATTGGTAAGAATCGATCAGTATTGGAATATGTTTGCGCCTTACCCGCTTAGGGACGATGGCTGGTTTGTCATTCCTGCCAAACTGCGAAATGGCAATGAGGTGGATCTTTTTACCGATGGAGGTCCTGTCAGCTGGCAGCATCCAGAGCTATGCTCGACTCTATTTAAGAATGATCGCTGGAAATCGTTTATGATGAATCTGGTGTTTGACGAGAATAATGCCGTCAACTTGTCCAGCTTTGCTAGCTATCTTTGTGAGCGGTGGAACAAAACTCACCCATATGAACAAAATCTGGTGACTTTCGAGATTATCTTCATGGGAAAAATTAATTATTTAGAGAAGCCTGCTCAAGATAATCAAAAAAACGTGCTTTGGCACCATCTATGCTACTAAAAATGGCTCATCGCCCAAGTGCGTACCTCGTTTTTAGGATTATACCTTTTAGATTCAAAAGATGGCAGCTAGCGGCGGCGGCATGTGGCTCCATGCCGCCGCCATTTGCGGCTAAGCTGATCCGCTGTGCTTAGGATGCCGACTGGAGCTACCAATTGAGGAAGCGGCTGAGCAGGCGCGACAGATCCTGGTAGGTCAGGAAGATGAAGAAGCCGATCAGCAGCACGGCGAACGGCAGGATCACCTTTTCAAGCGTTTTGGGGTGAAGCCTATGGCCGGTAATCATCTCATAGAAGGACAGCACGATGGTGCCCCCGTCCAGCACAGGGATGGGCAGCAGATTGAGCATGCCCAGGTTTAAGCTGATAGCGCCGAGCCAGAAGAGGGCTTCCTTGATGCTGACCATCGAATTGTCATGCACCACCTGGATGATACCGATCGGACCGCTGATCCATTTGACATTTAGCGAGCCGCTGAAGAGGGCCACCAGTGTGCGCCAGATCTCGCCGAATACATTGCCGAATTGAGTGAAGGGCGAAGGATTGAAGTTCACTTTACGGTCTTGCACCGCCGGCAGGCCAAGTAGGAGTTGCTTTTCCTGATTTTGCAGCAAGATCAAAGCGTGATTGCGTTTTTCGGGATCTTCGATTCCTTCGACTTTCTTCTTCTGCTCCAGCAGTTCGGCATTGATCCAAGCCTGCTTGTCGGGAGATAGTTCAAAGTCATGGCGCGTTTTGGGCAGCACAGGATTCAAGAGGTAGTAGTTACCCACATTATTAATCGGACGCGATGTGCCGATGCTGTTGGCGATGACGCTGACAGCATGGCCATTGATCTCGTGGTCGAAATCGGCATCGGCCACATTCCAAGAAACTTCTTTGGCCAAGTCGGCTTCACGTTCTACGATGATATTGACACGATGCTGTTGCAGCTCTTTGAGGAGCTCATAGGCGGTTTTTACCGGCAGGCCATCAATGGCGATGATTTTATCTTTGGCCAAGAGAGGCTGCTCATTGGCCGCATATGGCGTATGTGGGAAGGCCGACAATTCATTGTCTGCATCGATGAATTTGAGTTCATTTTGCACGATGCAGTCATTGGTAAGGTTGTAGGGGATGACATACAGATTGCGCAGCTTGATATTGTTCAGCTCGGCTTCATATTGCCAATCGGTCAGTTCTTCCTTCACTTCTGCATCCAACTTCAGCTCCTGCACCGGCACGCGCGGCACGCGCACCTGCATCGTCTGGCCATTGCGCTCAATGGTCAAAAACACCTTACTGTCATTTAGCAGGTGGCTGAGCTGCGGTCCTGAAAAAACGAGGTCTCCATCCACCCAAAGGATGCGGTCGCCATATTGGATGCCGCTTTGCAGCATCGGCGAGCCTTCCGGCAGCGGGTTTTCTTGTCCTTGTGGCAGGCGTTTGTAGATGATATAATTGGCGGAATTGATAATCCCGGTGGTGAGAATGCCCTTATCATATACATTGGGATGGGAATAAGGCTTGACTTTGTATGCAAAAGGTTGCTTTTGTCCTGATAGGTAATCGACTTTATAGCCTTTGACATCGATATCGCCAGAGCTTGTCATCGGCGCATACAGGTGGTCCTTAAAGTTATGGAAAGGCTCGTCGTTATAAGAGGTTATCTCATCGCCCGGACGGATGCCGGCGGCAAAGAGTTCTGACTTCGGATCCACCCAGCCGATCTTATGCGTAAATTCAGTAAAATCCTTTTCGCGTCCACCGATAGCCCAGATGACGGAAAAAAACACCAAGGCCAATACCAGGTTGACCAAAGGGCCGGCGACAGCCACTTTGATGCGGTCGATAGGGCGCTTGCCGAAAAAACCATCGGGAATCTGATAAGGATCGCGTTCATCATCGTTATCTTGCCCGGCGATTTTGACATAGCCGCCGAAAAACAGCCAGCCGATCTGCCATTTGACACCATCTCTTACCCAGGAATAAATGGGCTTGCCAAAGCCGATGGCGAAGGTTTCTACGCGCATACCCACACGGCGGGCCATATAATAGTGACCGAGCTCATGCATAAAAATTAAAAAGCTCAGGCCGACCACGGCGAGAAGCATATATATTAGGCTGACAATCATAATTCCCCATTACCCTGTGTAATACACGTGTGTAATAAACAAATAAAAAACTGATAATACCTTAAAATGATGAAAAGAGCTAGCAGCTTTTGCAAAGTTTTGCAAATGCCTATCTCTAATCCGAAACACACATAGCGTCACGCCGGGCCATGGCATCGGCCTGCAACACATCATCCAGCGAATGGATGGCGCTGATCTGATGTCTTTGCATGAGAGTTTCAAGTTTGGTGGCAATATCTGTCCAGGCGATGCGTTTATCCATGAAGAGGCCGACCAACACGTCATTGGCGGCATTCATATAGCAAGGCAGCGTGCCGCCGGTTTTTTGAGCGTCATAAGCCAGGCGCAGGCAGCGGAATTTTTCCGTATCGGGCTCGAAGAATTGCAGCGTGCTGCATTTCATAAAATCAAAGGGGGCCAGCGTGCCGGGCAAGCGTTCAGGATACATCAAGGCGTATTGAATGGGCGTCAGCATCGACGTTTCCCCGAGCTGCGCCAAGAGCGAATTGTCGACAAACTCCACCATGCTGTGGATGATGCTTTGAGGATGGACGACGACGGAAATATTTTCCAATGCCACCTCAAAAAGCCAATGGGCTTCGATGACTTCAAGCCCCTTATTCATCAAGGTCGACGAGTCGATGGTGACTTTAGCCCCCATGGTCCAGGTGGGATGGCGCAAGGCCTGCTCGCGCGTGATCTGCCGCAGCTGTTCGTGAGTGAAGGTGCGGAAGGGTCCGCCGGATGCCGTCAGGATCAGCCGCCGTACGCCATTTTTGGGTTGTCCTTGCAGACACTGAAAAAGGGCGCTATGTTCGCTGTCGATAGGGATAATCTGCACGCCGTGTTTTTTTGCCAGCGCCATGACGAGCGCGCCGCCGGCCACCAAAGCTTCTTTGTTGGCCAGGCCGATATTTTTGCCGGCCTTGATGGCTGCCACGGTAGGCGTAAGGCCGATGGTGCCGCTCATGCAGGAGACCACGAAATTGGCATCGCTATGCGTGGCGACGGCATTTAGGCCTGCTAAGCCCGATTCGATGGTGATATGGGGCAGACGCTTTCTAAGCGCGACTGCCTGCTGCTCGTCGTAGACGGCGATCAGCTGCGGCTTAAATTCGCGCGCCTGGGCTTCCAGCGCGTCAATATTGGATCTGGCGGCAATGGCGGTGATGCGGATGCGGTCTTTTAAATGCCGCGCAATCTTAAGCGTGCTTTCACCGATCGAACCTGTACTGCCTAGAATGGCGATGTTTTTCATCATAATCAAGAATTATAGAAAGAGATCTCAATATAATCAAAGGGAAAACTGCGAACGAAGTCGGCACAAGCAATTAGAACGTTTTTTTAAAGCCCCGATAGAGGCGAAAGCATGTAGCCATAGGTGTCAACCGATGGAATGAAAAGGCAGCACAAATAGAGCCGTGAATACGGCGGCAGCAGTACCGAAAATAGCTGAATTTGATGTCATTCCTGATTAATTGCTGTCGCCGTGTGCACGGCTCTGTTTCTAAACAATCGATCCACCACACGCTCACGCATGTGGCTACATGCTTTCGCCTCTATCGAGGCTTTAAAACAAAACCGTTCCGATTGCCTGTACGCTGCCGGACAAAGATCGCGTCTATTGCCAGAGACCTTGCCAGTCTTCAATAAAGGGGCGAACCGCCAGAGCCTTTCCTTGCATTAAAGCCGCTACTGCCAAAGCGCGCGCATTGTACTGGTCGAATTTATTTTCTGCCAAAGTATGGCTGGCGCCGTCCGGTAGAAAGAAGGGATCAAAGCCGAAGCCTTTTTCGCCGCGCGGCGGCACAAGCGCTCCATGCACTTCGCCTTGGTAGACATGGATTTGACCATTCTGGCAGTAAGCCAGCAAGACGCGCCACAGCGCTTTACGTCCGATGAACTCATCCAAATGCGTAAGCAGCCAGCGCACATTGATGCCGACGTCTGCGCCTTCTACTTCGAGCGAGGTGTCCTCCACCAGAGTGCGTTCGCCGAGCTGACCGGCCTTATGCACCACTACGCTGACGGGATCGGCGGCGATTTCCGGCAGGTCGTGGTGCGTGGCTACCAGTGTGCAGCCATATGCGGCAAACAGGCGCTGAAATTCGACAAATTTGCCCTGATTGCTCGTATTTAACTTCCAAATTGATGGCTGCATCGCCTGTTCCATCCCCTGCCAGAAAATAAATGATCAAATTTAAAGGCGTTCAGTCGTTTATAATGCATTGTTAATGTCGGCATGACACAATTTTGTATTATAAACATAAAATCCTATTTCTCAGGAGAATTCAATCGATTCATCCGACAAATCAGGACCTTTGGCAGGTAAAAGTATTAAGTGGTTCATCCGACAAATGCGTATACTGCAGCCGGCATCAACATTCGATTTATGGATGTAGATTTTTTCGCCGAAATGTCGTTTCGAAAGCGTGACATACATATTTGTAGGCTCGCTTTTGAAACGACATTTCGGCGAGAAAAGATGCGTTCATAAATCGAATGTTGATGCCGGCTGCAGTATACCTACTCACAGTAAAATCAATTTAAGGCCACCTGAAATCACAAATAAATAACGTTTAGCGAGATAGAAAGGTAATATATAAATTAAGGGTATCACGGAAACTAATAAAAGCCTCGCTAGAGGCGAAAGCATGTAGCCATAGGTGTCAACCTATGGAGTGGAAATATAGAATAACGAGAGCCGTGAATACGGCGACAGCATTACCAAAAGAAGCAGATTCCGATATAATTGCGTTTAAGAGTAAAACATTCCGAGTATTTGCTGTCGCCGTATTCACGGCTTCTATCGAATCAATTGCCCACCACAGGCTTACGCCTGTAGCTACATGCTGTCGCCGTTATTCACGGCTAACAACCATGCTTCAAAGAACGAATCTATAATCTTCATAAGAGACGAGGTACTCATTAGAAGCGGGGTAATTATTTGCCGGAAGAACCAAAAAAGACCAAAGGACAACATTGCTCGTCCATTTGTTCTTTCAGGTCCCTTTCCTTTGCGGTTAAAAATTTAGCTAACAACCCCAAGCCAATTTGGTGCTTGCGCCTTTTGTCAGTATCTTTTATAATCACCGGGTAACTTCCATGCGGACCAGTCATCTGCTTGGAAATATATAGAGAATTAAGCTTAAAGACCATTTTTAAGGAGAAGGCTCACATGCCGACTATTAACCAGCTTGTTAGACAGCCACGCTCTCCCAAAAAGAAGCGTAGTAAGTCGCCAGCCTTGCTAAAATGCCCGCAGCGCCGTGGTGTATGCTTGCAGGTAAAAACCAAGACACCAAAAAAACCTAACTCTGCTTTGCGTAAAGTAGCGTGGGTACGCTTGTCCACCGGACAAGAAGTCATTGCCTATATCGGCGGTGAAGGACATAACCTCCAAGAACACAGCATCGTATTGGTGCGTGGCGGCCGCGTGAAGGACTTACCTGGCGTGCGCTATCACATTGTTCGCGGTACGTTAGACTGTGCGGCTGTAAAAGACCGTAAACAAGGAAGATCTAAGTACGGGGCCAAACGGCCTAAGTAACGCTAGGATGCTCTGATGGGTATCCTGGTCCGCGATTAGCGCTTTGTATAAAAAACGCTAATCACGCACAGGTTTCACTTTAATGAAACCGGGTGAATCGAAAGATCACTTCCTTCGGCAGGCTATTATCCTGTTTTGAAGAATCATGCAAAAAATTACGAGGCTAACATGTCAAGAAGACGTCGTGCAGTAAAAAGAGAAATCGATCCCGATCCTCTTTACGGAAGCACTGTATTGGCAAAATTCATCAATAAAGTTATGGAAGGCGGCAAGAAATCCACCTCCCGCCGCATCATCTATAACGCATTGGATAAATTTTCCAAAAAATTAAAAGTTGAAAATACGCTGGAAGCCTTCGAACAAGCTCTGCAAAATGCGCAGCCGGCCCTCGAAGTCAAATCCCGCCGTATCGGTGGCGCCACATACCAAGTGCCTATCGAAATCCCGCCAAATCGCCGTTTGTCTATGGCTATGCGTTGGATCATCGCCTACTCACGTTCTAAAGCTGGCCGCTCCATGGAAGATGGACTAGCTAACGAATTGGTTGACTGCTATAACAACCAAGGAACGACGATCAAGAAAAAAGATGATACCCACCGTATGGCTGAAGCTAATAAAGCTTTCGCCCACTACAAGTGGTAACAGGAGGCTATACGCATGGCAAGACCACAAACTGAAGAGCTCAAAAACGTGCGCAATATCGGCATCATGGCCCACATCGATGCTGGCAAGACCACGACGACAGAGCGCATTTTGTATTACACCGGCCGCGTTCACCGCATGGGTGAAGTGCACGAAGGTGCGGCGACGATGGACTGGATGGAGCAAGAGCAGGAACGTGGCATCACGATTACTTCCGCTGCTACCACCGTGTTCTGGAAAGGCTCTAAAATCAACATCATCGACACCCCTGGCCACGTAGACTTCACCATCGAAGTCGAACGTTCGCTGCGCGTGCTCGATGGCTCTGTTGCCGTATTCTGCTCAGTCTCTGGCGTGGAGCCTCAGTCTGAGACAGTATGGCGGCAAGCCGATAAATACGGCGTGCCCCGCATCTGCTTCGTCAACAAGATGGACCGCACCGGTGCAGACTTCTTCGACGCCATCAAAACGATGCGCGAGAAGCTGCATGCCAATGCCATTCCCGTCCACTGCCCCATTGGTGCAGAAGCGGAATTCAAAGGCATGGTCGATCTTATCACGATGCGCGCGCTATTTTTCCACGACGAGACCTTGGGTGCCGACTGGGAAGAGACAGACATCCCGGCCGACCTGCTCGCCAAGTGCCAGGAAATGCGTGCCGAGCTGCTCGAAGAGCTGGCTACCGTGGACGACACTAATGAAGTCTTCATGAACAAAGTGCTGGAAAATCCGGCCTCTTTGACACCTGAAGAAATCCATGCCGTCATCCGTCAAAGGCGTCTGCGCCAACCTGTTCAACCCCGTGCTGTGCGGCTCGGCCTTCAAAAACAAAGGCGTACAGCAGTTGCTGGATGCAGTTGTCAATTGGATGCCATCGCCAATCGATCGCGGCCAGGTTAAAGCGCACGACCTTAAGACCGGCGAAGAGATCCTGTTGGAACCTAAAGATGATGCACCGTTTGCGGCCTTGGCATTTAAGATCATGACCGACCCCTATGTGGGCCGTCTGACTTTTGTGCGCATTTACAGCGGCACCTTGCTAAAAGGCATGAACCTCATCAATAGCACCAAAGACACTAAAGAAAGAATTTCACGCCTGCTTGAAATGCACGCCAACAAACGTGAAGAACGCGACGAATTCTATGCCGGCGATATCGCCGCTTGCATCGGCCTAAAGAAAGCCAGCACCGGTGATACCCTGTGCTCGCCGGAAAGACCGCTGCTATTGGAAAAGATGGAATTCCCTGAAGCTGTGATTTCTATGGCCATCGAGCCAAAATCGAAAGGCGACCGCGAAAAGCTTTCCATGGCTCTATCGGCGCTTTCAGAGGAAGACCCCACCTTCCGCGTATCTACCAACGAAGAAACCGGCCAGACGATCATTGCCGGTATGGGCGAGCTCCATCTGGAGATCCTCCACGACCGTATGAAGCGCGAATTTGGTGTGGAAGCCAATGTGGGCAAACCGCAAGTTTCCTACAAAGAAACCATCACCATGCCAGCCAACAGCCAGACGAAGTTCGTCAAGCAGTCGGGTGGCCGTGGCCAATATGCGCACGTTGAATTGGATATCAGGCCGAATGAAAAAGGCAAAGGCGTCGAGATCAACAACAAGATCGTTGGCGGTGTAATTCCTAGAGAATTCATCAACCCGACCATCAAAGGGATCGAAGAGGGCATCATCACGGGCGTGCTCGCAGGCTATAACCTCGTCGACGTCATCGTCGATATCGTCTTCGGTTCTTACCATGATGTCGACTCCGAGCGAGATGGCCTTTAAGATCTGCGGATCGATGGCCTTGAAAGATGCCGCGCGTAAAGCCAAGCCGATCATTCTTGAACCGATCATGAGAGTCGACGCGACAACGCCGGAGTCTACAATGGGTGATGTGATCGGCGACTTAAACCGCCGTCGCGGTCAGATCATGGGTCAAGAAAACCACAAAGGTGCTGTCATCATCCACGCTGAGGTGCCTTTAAGTGAAATGTTTGGCTACTCAACCCAACTCCGCTCGTTCTCTTCAGGACGTGCGACCTACGTGATGGACCGTGCCACTTTGAGCGGTGCCAGCGAAAATTCAGGAAGAAATCGTTAGAGAGTAAGGATCACAAGGTCGTATATGGCAAAGCAAGAAAAGCAGCAGCCAAAAAGCTGCCCAACAGCCCAGAAGATACGAATCAGGCTGAAAGCGTACGACCAGCGTTTGCTGGATCGTTCGACTGCAGATATCGTGGAAACAGCCAAGCGTACCGGCGCCGGCGTAGCGGGCCCTATTCCTATTCCGACACGACGTGAGATCTTCACCGTGTTGCGTTCCCCAAAATTGACCGCAAATCGCGAGAACAATTTGAAATCCGCACGCACAAAGACTGGTAGATATTCTAAACCCAACAGGCAAGACCATCGACGCCCTCAAGACGTTGACCCTGCCTGCCGGCGTGGATATCAAAATCAAAGCCTAAGCCTTTGCGCCTCCTGGGAGGCGCAAGCGCTAAGCATCGCATAATGACGCAAGCATACCCCTCGCTAAGGCGAGGCGTATGCTTGCGTTTTTTTTTGGCAGCCGGACAAGCATACTTGCGTTTACAGAACAAGCAGCTTTAGGCAAGATATTCACAAAAGACGGACGAGAGCGGACGCGGACGGACGACAAATGGACAAAAGGACAAAAGGGCAAACACAATATTGCGGATGCTATTACAATTCTTTTCAGACATGCCTCTATTCAGGCATGGGCTGTAGCCGTTGTTTACGGCTTCAGCCCAGGTTTATCCGGTCTTCTATTCGCGAATACTTCAGATATACCATGATCTAGTTAGAATTTGCGTGCTACGCCCTTTATTTGCGCGGGCAATTCGGATAATCGCTAAGTATTTCTGCAGCGAATTCCTCATCCGGCTCCATGCCCAAGAACTTCTTCGCCTTCGCAAACTCCTCATTTTTGAATAACGCCCTAAGAATCTGAGAAACAACTTCTACTAGAATATCCTCATCCACATCAGCTAGCTCTTGAACTAACGCGATCGCGTGATCGATATCTTTATCTTTTCCGATTAAATCTCTGCAAACAGCCTTAATAGCTTGTAATTGCATCGAAGGCGGTGCAGATATTTTTTCAGCAGCGGCTAGCGCTTCGTGATAGGCTTTATTTTTTAGATAGCTGCCGGAAATGTCCTTATAGAGATGGGAGGCAGTCCTTGGATCAGGGTGTGTTATTTCGTCGGCGAGGGAGGCGGCCTTTTTTAGGGCGCCAACAGCTATCAACTGTTTGCAGAATTTCGCATAATAATACGGATCGGCCTCATCAATTTCCTTATATAAGAGCGACAAGTCAAGCATGCTGCTGAAAAAGGCAGCTTCGGCCAGGTCGCGTGGCAGCCCGGCTTTTAAATCGCTGAGAGCCTTAGCATCCACGCCTTTCACTATTTCCAACATAGCTTCTTTAATAGTCGAAAGTTCATTTTTAACTGCTAACAGACTAACGCGGGCACCTCCTAGTTTTTTTTCGCCAGATTCAAAGATGGCCGACAGCTCCTCTTTTTGAGCGGCAGACAGCAACGCCTCAACAAAACCGATGAAGTTTTTTAGCAAAGCCAGCTCATTGACGTCACCGTGAACCACGCTTTTATCCCAGGACTTGCATTCCTCGGCTGCGGATGACTCATGTGCAGTATTTTTTAAAACTTGCTGAACTAAGGTTGTGGTGGCATTTGTCGCAGAAGAGGATTGACTAGCAATGGCTTGGGTGTGAGCTTGCGCATCGTACGCAATGACCACGCTATTTGAGGAGTGTGAGGTAGAACAAGCATATGATGACATAATAAATTCCTTGTAATAATATTTTACTCTCAAAAATGAAATAGTATATTACATTGCTATCATTTAATTCAATCGAATAAAACCCGAAAGCTTACGCAATACTTTCCACCTCATACATAAAGTTTCACAGCTTATTGTCATACTGTTTTATTTAATATTGATTGACAAAATTCAATCCCATGTATTATAATTGCGTTCTTTACTTATAAATATAGGGTGCTAACATGACATCAATTGCCGCGCGACCAAGCATGCTTCACCTAAGCCAGCTACAGGCTGGGGCTGCGGCACCCATGGCGACCAAACCCATGGCGGCCAAACCGGCGGCAGCTGAAAAAGACTCCAAACTATACAAGCTGGCAGCCAAAACGCTTGTCGGCAGTGCTAAAGTGATGGGAACGGCATTGGCTGGAGGGATGATGGGGTATGTGGCGGGCAAATCGATCGATCTCATCACCCCGACACAGCTACTTGGTCCCATCACGGGTACGCAACTATCAGGCAGCTGTGCGGCCACGGCGGCGATTTTTTCTGCCAGCATGCACGTGACGCGCTTGCCGATAGAAAATAGAGACTTCTCATATACCACCGCCTGCAAACTCGCCCATCTGGCATTAAGCGCCCTGGCGACAGCAGAAATCTCAATGCTGCTAGGAGTCGACGACTCCTCGACACTCCGGGCCTGTGGAAATGCCATGCTCAAGGGCTTCGTGCCTTTGCTTGCCGTTAGCGCAGCTTGCAAGGGACTGCAAACGCTGGCCGCAAAAGTGCATGCCCGCCGCCATGATATCGCCAACGTCACGGTGGGTATTACCTCCGGTGTCATCGGCATCGGTTCGATTATCGCCGGCGCATGGTTTGTCGGCGGAGCGTTGTTGCGCAGCTGGTCTATGCAGGCGGCTGATAGCGGGACAACTCAGGCTTAAACCTATACCACGCGCGGTTAGGTTGTGAAAAGGTGCACAAGCTTTTCCATGGGTAACTGCCATTTCCCGATGCCATTTCCTGGTTAAACTTTGGCTAGAGTTAGCGGGCGGCAGTTGGCCAGCCCCATTACCACTAGGCTGCCATTGACGGCTTGCTTTCCCATATCCACCAGTACGCCGCCGCCTATCGTCGATATTTTCTTGATACCCCGTTGAATCGTTTCCGTCTTAGCCAAAGCCGTGCTCACGCCGGTATGCAGCTGGGCATAGCTGATGACAGAACCTTGCAATAGGCGTTCGATCAGCGCCTGGTTGGCGCTGATACCGGCCAGCAACTTCTCCTTATGCTGTACGGTAGTATCCAGCCATTTGGTGATATTGACAAAACCTTCATGGATGCCTTCATGGCGCGTGGCCGGACTCCAGCAGCAGGCGTCGATGACATCCATAATGCACATGCTGAGCTTAAAGGCCTCATGGCATACGCCAAGCGTGCCGCGGGCCAGCCTGTCGATGCGCTGCCAGAAGGCAATGGCGGTCGTTTTCCACCAATGGATGGTGATAGGCGACAAACAGCTGTAGCCGGCTTCCTTTTCCCACGACACCTTTACCGGCCGCGGGTAGTGGCCTTTAAAGGCCAGCAACCAGCGCTGCCCGGCCTGACATAGGTCGGACTGCTGCTGCACGCAGGCCAACACGCGCTTAGCCACCAGCAGGCATTGTGCGGCCAGGCGCAGGATCAAAGCCTCGCCGATGACCAGATTGACGACATGGCCGGCCATAAGCTGCACCAGGTTGTCGGGGTGCCGATAAAGTTCGATGCGACGATACCAGCGCCAGACGCCATGGAGCTTATTGAGCGCGGTAAAAGCCGTCCATAGGCAGGTTGGCAGGCGCAAATGGGCGGGGGTAAAGTCGTAGGTCGTCGTCTGCACCAGGCTTACGATAGGCGTCATCACAAACTCCCGCTATTACAACAAAACAGCAGCTGAAACGCCCGGCATAGCCTAAACTGTGCTGGTGTCCAACTGCTGTTTTGATAAAGCAAAGCCCCCCAGAGCTTTGTTATTAAGATAAGAATCAGTAAAAAACCCTGACCTACTTAGCGCAGCAAGAGCCGTGTTTGAAGTAATTAAATATTTCATACACAGCCGAGGCGCCGACCAAGATGTAAACAACTTTGGTAAGCATACCAACACCAAACAATGTGGTGACCAGGTTAAAGTCAGCTAGGCCGACTAAACCCCAGTTAAGACCGCCCACGATCAGCAAAATGGCGGCAACATATTCGATATATTTGGCCATAACTATCACTCCTTGTGTACGTTACGCAGCTTCTTCACATTCTAATCACTGACAACCGAAGAATACTACAACTCTTATTATAACAAACTTTAATAAAAATAAACATAATATTTACTTTAAACCATCTTTTTATTCTTTAGCTTCGCCTTTTGCCGTAAAAATGAAAAATTCCTTTTCCGGATAAATCCATTTCTTGGCAAGCTAACTCTCTACCTAGGAAACGCCCAAGATGCATGACGAAGCTGTCCTACAAGTTAAAAATCTCACCACCAGGCTGCAGGTGGGGAAGCATGCCATCACCATTGTGGATGGACTCTCCTTTGACCTCTTTGCCGGCAAAACCCTGGCGCTGGTGGGAGAATCCGGCTGCGGCAAATCGCTGACGGCCTTATCGCTGCTGCGCATCCTGCCCCATCCCCCGGCTTTGCCTTCGACCGGCAAAGTTATTTACCGAAATCAAAATCTGCTCACCCTCACCGAAAAGGAGATGCGCACCATCCGCGGCGGACGCATGGCCATGATTTTTCAAGATCCCACTTCGGCATTAAATCCGGTCTATACGATTGGCGACCAGCTGGTAGAAGTAGCGGAGCTGCATCTTGGCCTCTTTGGCGAGGCTGCCGAAGTCCGCGCCATCAAAGTCTTAACAGAAGTCGGCATCCCCTCGCCCAAGGAACGTTTTTTCAACTATCCCCATCAACTTTCGGGAGGAATGCGCCAACGCGTGATGATTGCCATGGCCTTGATGTGCGAGCCCGACGTGCTGATCGCCGATGAGCCGACGACAGCTTTGGATGTGACCATCCAGGCGCAGATTTTAGATCTTATCCGCGCCCTGCAGAAAGACAAAGGCATGGCCGTGCTGCTCATCACGCACGACATGGGCATCGTGGCCGAAATGGCCGATGATGTGATCGTCATGTATGCCTCGCAGTCGGTGGAGCGGGGTAATGTGACGGCTGTTTTCGACCATATGGCCCATCCCTACACGCAGGAATTGTTCGCCTCGCGTCCGGCCATGCAGCCACCCAAAGCCCGGCTGCATTCGATTAAAGGGGCGGTGCCTTCACCCGATCATTTTCCAAGCGGCTGCCGCTTCCATCCGCGCTGCCCGCATGTGATGGAGCGCTGCCTGCTTGGCCACGTGCCCACCTTCCCGGTAGCCGGCGAGGCGCGCCATACCGCCAAATGCTGGCTGCACGATAAGGAACTGACGGTGGAAAACCGCCGCCATCGTATGCTTTCAGGAAACAACCATGCCAAATGACAAACAAAACGCACTAGACAGCCCCCCTGCCAAAGAGATGCTCATGCAGGTGCAGGGCCTTAAAGTTCATTTCCCTGTCATGTCCGGCATCATCCGTAAAGTCGTCGGCCATGTCCAGGCCGTTGAAGGCGTAGACTTCGACCTACGCCGTGGCGAAGTGCTGGGCATTGTCGGTGAGACAGGTTCCGGCAAAAGCACGCTTGGGCGCGCCGTACTGCGGCTGATCGAGCCCACCGCCGGCGAGGTGTCTTTCGAAGGACAAAATCTGCTTAAATTGGATGGAAAGGGCCTTAAAGAATTTCGCAAGCATGCCCAAATCGTTTTCCAGGATCCCTTCGCCTCGCTCAATCCGCGCAAGACGGTATGCGACAGCATTGGCGAAGGACTGCTTTACCATGGCATCGTAAAGACGCGGGCCGAGCAGCAGGAGCGCGTGGCCGAGGTGCTATCGCTGGTAGGACTGCCGCCGGATATCATGTGGCGCTATCCGCATCAATTTTCTGGTGGACAGCAGCAGCGCATCTGCATCGGGCGGGCCATTTCGCTCAAGCCCCGCCTGATCGTCTGTGACGAGGCCGTATCGGCGCTGGACGTCTCGGTGCAGGCCCAGATCCTCAACCTGTTGCAGGAACTTAAGCACACCCTGTCGCTAAGCTATATCTTTATCTCGCACGACTTGTCGCTGATCAAATATTTGTGCGACCGCGTGATCGTGCTCTATCTGGGTAAAGTCATGGAAAAAGCCTCCGTCGAAGAGCTTTTCAGCAATCCCCGTCATCCTTATACACAAGCTTTACTCTCCGCCATCCCCAAAAACCACCCGGCAGAGAAAAGGCAACGCATCTTCCTGAAAGGCGAAATCCCCTCGGCCCTGCATCCGCCGTCAGGCTGTCCTTTCCGCACGCGCTGTCCCTATGCCCAGCCGATCTGTGCCGAAATCCCCCCCAAGCGCGTCATCATCGACAGCCATACCGGTCAGGCCGACCACGAGTACCACTGCATCTTAGAATAGATTTTAGCTCTAATTATGATATATCTATAATTTATATTGTGTTAAACTTTTACAAAGCTTAACTAAGTCTAGTGATCTGAATTAAGGACAATGATGGGACAAAGCACAGCAACATCCGATAAGGCGTGGCAAAAGACGCGTGCTGCCTATATGTGGAAGAGCATTCTTGATACTCCCTTCTGGTACATCTTCAACATGCTGCCTTTTATCCTGTATAAGGATTTGCATGCCACGCCGCTGCAAATTACGGCCATCGTCGTCTTAAAGCCGGCCGTATCGCTCATTGCCATCTATTGGAGCGCCTTGATCGAAAAACGCAAAGACCGGCTGTTAGCCAACCTGATTTGGGCGCGCGTCTTGAGTCATTTGCCTTTTTTCTTCTTTCCCTTTGTCGACAACCCCTGGTTTTTCATTCTTTCCTTCGGTTTTTATATGATGCTTGCGCGCGGCACCATACCGGCGTGGATGGAAGTGCTTAAATTGAATGTGCCTGCCGTCTCGCGCGAACGCATCTTCGCCTATGGCACCGCCTTCGGCTATATCGGCACGGCATTGATCCCCTTTGCCTTCGGCAATCTCATGGACACCTATCATGAGTCCTGGCGCTGGATTTTCCCGGCCACCGCCCTGCTTTCGCTCAGCGCCATCTTCTTCAAAGCCCGCATCCCCATCGCCATAAATGCTGATGCGGAAAGCGATCAACAAACGCCTGCCCCCCAAGCATGGCAGCAACAACTCCTAAAGCCATGGAAAAGCACTTGGGAACTGCTTAAGCGACGTCCCGACTTTGCCCGCTATCAGCTGGGATTCATGCTGGGCGGCTCCGGCCTGATCATCATGCAGCCGATGCTGCCGGTCTTTCTGATGGATGGACTGCATTTGACCTATACCGAGCTGGCCGTGGCTTTGACGCTATGCAAAGGCATCGGCGTCGCCTTAAGTTCGCCGGCTTGGGCGCGCCTGATGAATAAGATCGATATCTACCGCTTCAACAGCTGGGTGACGCTGCTGGCCTTTCTCTTTCCACTCTGCCTGATTGGCGCCCAGGTCAACTTGATGTGGCTTTATGTAGGCTATCTGCTCTATGGCGTAATGCAAGGGGGCAGCGAGATGAGCTGGCATCTTTCCGGCATGAGCTTTGCCAAAGAAGAGGACAGCTCGGTATATAGCAGCGTGAATGTGCTGACGGTGGGATTGCGCGGCTGCTTCGTGCCGGCTATCGGCAGCCTGCTGGCCTACCCGCTGCATGCCACCGGCGTGATGCTGATTGGCGGGGCGCTATGCCTGCTGTCAACGGCCTATATGGCAAGATACAGCCGCCAACTGCACCAGCTACCCATAGCTGGTAGCTAAAGCAGCCCAGAGGCGCACAAGAAGACAATTCACCACAGAGGCACCGAGACAAAGAGAAGGCCGCGACAACATAAAAAAGGATAGATAAGTCTCTGTTGAGGTTTGCACCATAACGCTTTTATCTTGCCTATCCTGCAAAGAATACGATATTGGTGCCTAATGCTTATGCCCAACTATCCTGTTTTATGTTGTCGCGGCCTTCTCTTTGTCTCGGTGCCTCGGTGGTGAATTGCCTTGCATTGCGCCTCTTGGCTGTTCCTTTACGTTGGATTTCAGGACAGGCTTAGATGGCGCTTAAGTGGATATAGCGCTGCTGGTAATAAGCCGCCAGCTCTGCCGGCAAGCTAAGTTTGCCTGCTGTTTGGAAACAGGCAATGTCTGCTTCCATTTGGTGGCGAAACCGCTGATAAACATTTTCCTCAGACTCTAAGGGCAGGTTTAATTCCTGCAGAAAGTCCGACACTTGCAGGTAGGCTGCCGCCTGTACACGCTGCTCGAAAATGGTGAGCACAGGCGGGGTAAAGATGAGGTCTTCAGACAAATATTGCAAAATAATCGGCTGCGCCGCCAACCCCAGCACATGCCCTATACAGGCGATATATTCGCTCCTGATTTGATCATGGGCAGGTTGATGATGGGCCAGCTTCATGACATTCCCTTCGCAGGCGTGTGCCAAAATCGATTTGGCAGCTGCATAGCGCACGCCTGCCTGCGGGCTGCCAAACTCAGTATGCTTTCCCTTGATGATGGCATCAAAAAGCATGCGCTGCGGTTGGGCAATGAAAATTTCACTGATGCTTTGATTGGTCTCTATCAGCCGCTCAAAAGCAAAGGAATGGCTGTTAAAGGCTGCATAGAAACTTTCGACAACCGCTGCCGTCTGCGGCAACACCCATGCCGCAGGCGCCGCTTGCATAAGGGCCTTGGCGAGCTGTTGATGCATGGCGATAAATTCACCCTGATGTGCCGAAAAAACCTTTTTCTTCAGTTTTAACAGCTGTTTGGCTTTGCCGATCAAAACGCCCTGCGGCAATAGGGCTTGCATGGTTTGTTGTTTCTGTTGAAAGAGTTCAGCTGCCTGCTTAAGCAAATCCATGCGCTGCGGACATTCAGGCAACAGCTGATTGGCCAGCGTCCAACCTGCTCTTTGTGAGGCATGCGGAAAAGCTGTCTGCGTCGATTTCAAAGACACATAAAAGGACTCCGGAAAAAGCCGGCTGATCGTCTGCGTTTTGGGATCCAAGGCCGAAGTCCCCATCACCACCACCGTCTGCCCGGGAAAAAGCGTCAGTGTCTGCGTCAGCATGCATGTGGCGCCGTCTACGCCCTTTACAGATGTATGGATGGGAGATTGTTTGACGAGGGCGCGCGCTTCAGGATTTGTGGCGATGCCATAGCGCTCCAGCAACGCCAGCACCTTCATTTGGAAGAGTTCCTTCGATTGTTTGGAAAGCGGCAAAGCCTCCGGAGCAAGGGCCATAGGCTGGATAACGTGCATGGCATATTTGGCAGTACTTGCTGCCACTTCAGCCGCCATTTGAGGGGGATAATGGTAGGTGACCGTCGTTTGTTGGGGCAGATGAATGAGAGGCAGCTCTTGGGCTGTAATCAGTTTTCCGGATAAATATTGGGCAAGGCCTTTATTAGGCGGAGAAGGGGCATAGGCATGCTTATTATACGAATCGATGGCTGATGTCAGTGCATTGGCCAGCTTCTGCTCGGCAGTGCTGCCTCCCTGCATAGTTTGGATATACAGCCGCTCACGATTGATTACTTCGACAGCCCGCAGCAGCGCATTTTTTTCAACGGCCCCGCCTCCACTCGCCTTGCCCGCCACCTCTTTACCTGCCAGTGCCTGGCGCCAGAAAGAGCGCACGAAACTGATGGTCTTGGCAAGCGGGGAAAATAGCGCGTGCCTAGCAGCCTGGCGGGAGTAGGCTTCTAGCTGACGGATGGCCGCTTGCAATTCGGCGGCGGAAGATGCTTTTTTCATACACTTAACTCACAAAAGACACTTAATCACACCTGGGCCTTATACCACGGCCTTATACCACGCGCTTAGGTTCGTCATATTTCGGCCACAAATGCTTAAATCACATCACATTATTTCCTTCTTCGGGTACTGGCTTGCCGCAGGCCGCTTCTATATGCACTGCCGTCCCTTCAATAATATCGATGGCGCTTTGGTTTTCCAACGCCCCGCTAAAGGATATCAACTCGCCGCGGCGCAGATATTCAAAGGCCCGCGATTCCACAGGATGCTCTGTAAGATGCGACCCGAGCTGCTTTTTGCCATCGCTGCCGCAAAGGTAGAAACGCTTGCCGCTGAAGGAATCCACCGGCGGACTGATAACACGGTAGAGTTTTTTATCCCCCACATACGGCCAGCCGGCTGATGGATGGCGGAAGATGACATATGTCATCTTGAGCGAGCTTAGATTGATCGCGGCGGCACGTTGAATTTCCTTGATCAGGAAAGGCTTTTCAAATTCGCGCTGGGCGTAGCATGGACTGTTTGCTGTTTTAAGGGCCGGGCATTCGCCGCGCCAGATACAAGGTGCTTGCACAGGTATGCCTTGAGCTACCATATCATCGCGCAATTGCAAGATACGCTTATTGACTTCAGGATATGAATTGCCGACGATCAGCAGATAGCCTTCCGGCGTCAAGCGCGCAATCAGGCGATCCAGGAAAAGGCGCTGATCGTCGAGATAGCCGGCTTTAGTGCTTGGAAATAACTCTTCCAGGCAATGCCCCACTATGATCAGATCGAATTTCCCTTCCACCGGCAGATTCTGCTTGAGGCAGTTCCATTTGCGCAGCGAAAGCGTCAAGCCATAGCGGCCGCAAATCTCCCCGCCCAGCTGCATGGCCTGCAGATTCTGATCGGTGGCGATGACTTCTTCGGCCCCATGCCGCAAAGCGGCAAAGGAAAAGGCTGCAGGCCCGCTGCATACGTCCAAAACGCGCTTGGGCGCATTGGGCAGCTCGCCAATTAGGGAAAGTCCTTGCTGATAGTGCACGACCCATTGATAGAGCAGATAGGCGCCAAGCAGCTGCGGATCGGCGAAATAATCCGTACCGATCAATGTTTTGCCGTCGGCAAAACCTGCCTGCAACTGCTGCACGGCTTCCACCACGCTGCGGAATTCGCGCGTCTGCAGCTTGTCGGGCGGTCCGGACAATTTGTTCATACGCCGCCATACGCCGATGAGAATCGGCATCACGGTTTCAAGATCAGCAGTGAGTGTTTTTTTTTGTTTTTTCATAAGTCTATTCAAAAATTAAGCCTTTATCTTTTTCTGTCAGGGGGCGCCAGCTACCTGGTGGCAGGGGTCCCAAATGCAAGTTGCCGATGCGTATGCGGGTAAGTTCTTTGACTGCCAAGCCGGCAGCTTCCATGAGTAGGCGCACTTCGCGCTTTTTACCTTCACCGATGGTTATTTTGAGCGTGCCGCGGCGGACTTTGGTCACGCGGATGGGCCTTACATAGACCCCTTCTACCAGCGTGCCGCTGGAAATGGCCGTCAAGTGGTCAGCAGTGACTTCGGCATCAGTCTTAACTAAATATTCTTTTTGAATTTCTGCCGAGGGGTGGATCACCTGGTTGGCAAAGTGCCCGTCGTTGGTCACCAGCAGTAGCCCTTGCGTATCCTTATCCAAGCGGCCGACGGTAAAGAGGCGGTAATCCACCTCGCTAAAGAGGTCTAACACAATCTTGGTGCTGTTATTTTTTTTGGTGGTACATACATAACCCGCCGGTTTATTGAGCAGAAAATAGACCTTGGGTTCGGCCTTATTCACGCGCTTTTCATCAATGACAATTTTGTCTTTTTCATTGACCAGCGTTTGCGGCAGCAAGACCACGACCCCATTGACGCTCACTTTGCCGGCAAAAATCAGTTCTTCGCAGGCACGCCGCGAAGCGACGCCCGAGGCGGCCAGAAACTTGCTCAATCTCATTTTTGTAGTGGCATTATCCATAAATTTACATCTATCCAGCTTTTAAAGAGTCTTATATTAAACGAATTATAATAAAACAGCAATGCATACCGCGAGCTAGTTGCTTTTTCTTATTTTTAAAAAAAATATTATGTTATAATTCAGTTTATGAGCGTTTCTTGAAATTTAGCGAGAAAATTTTATGAAAGCAAGAATGCTGACTATGGCAGAAATCAACCAGCAAGGGCCGCTGACCAAGAAGTTCCTCAGCCATGAGCTGGAAAACGGCAGCTCGCTGCAAGCGGTTTTAAAACTTTCCGATGAACAGCTCGGCCAATTTTATAGCTACGCCATCGAGCTGTTCAACGAACGAAAATTCGCCGATGCCGCTGACGTTTTTTTAGTCCTGACCCAGCTGAACCCCTGTCTGCATAATCAATGGCTTAGCCTTGGCATGTGCGAACAGCAAAAGGGAGACCTGCCAGCCGCCCAAAGCGCCTATGAAACAGCCATCATCCTCAACCCAAATGATCCACGGCCCTATATCAATGCCGCGCTCTGCTGCCTGGGTCTGGCCGATAGCCAAACGGCACTCTATTTTATCGCTTTGATGGAAGAGCTGATTCCTAACTGTGCAACTGACAGCGATCCTACTGTGCTGGCCATCCTCCAGCAGGTTAAAGATGCCATCCGCCAGTCGTTCCAAAAGGAGGCATGATGCACAATGAATACCCATCAAGCCAAAGCCAGCCATCTGAACCGGATTTACAGGAAGATTTGGAAAAAGCCCTTAAACCGCTACTAACTGCGCTGCTGAATGAGAAAAAGAAAACATACTTCAATGTCTTCACAACTTTCGAACAGCATGCCGAAAAGCTAAAACAAAGCTACCTTGCCAGAAATACGGACCATATGCAAAGACTCATCAATGGAATTCGGTTACTTAGTGAACGCTTTAAAAAATAAATGTTTTAAAATCCGGAGGCACTATGAGCAGCGCTCTAGATGGAAGTTCACCTCATTCAAAAATCCCTTTCTATGGACATGCAAATGGCTATCCATCAGGATCGATCTATAACAATCGACGCAAATCATCGATGGACGACCCTGCCAGTTCTGCCGCCACGCCGTCAACATTAACCGACAGTCAGACCAGCTCCATAAAAAATGACAGCCCCTTAAGTATGAGCAGTGCAAGCATTACCAGCATGCCAGGCATGGTGCTTGCCGGTACACCTCCCACAACGCAAGGCTCACAAACACCGCCGGCAGCACTCAATCAGAATATCGCACAATTTCAAGCCGCCGACCGCAAATTGTTGGATAAAACGATGAAGGAAATCATGCAAGACTATGGCAAAATCGGCGGCTTTGTTATCGGCACACTCCTTAAAGGTTCGTTGGGGCTATTGAGAATAGCCACCAACGCCCTTGCCATGGGCTTAAGCGCCGCCAAATTCGTGACGTTCTTTTCCATCACGGCTATCACCGCGCCTTTTCTGGCATGGCACGATGAATCGCGCAAAGTATTAGGCGCCTTATGTGCGTCAAGCCTTGGTGAAATCCCTAAATTCCTGGCCGCTTTTTCGGCCAGCATCGCCAATTTGAGCGGCACGATCGATTATTTCCGCGGCTTTGACATCAGCCAAGCTGATTACGATGAACACGATGCCAATGTCGTCCACACACAGGACGGAGTATATAACAGTTCGATTTCGTTGAAAGCCGAGCATGAGAAAGATCGCGATAAAGTCGAAAGAATGTTTGCTGGCGCTTTTGCTACCGTCTTCTTCGTCAATCCAGATAATGTACACCCAGGATCTACCACCGCATGGGGGGATCTGCAAGAAAAATTGGTCGTCGGCCACACAGGCAAAAACACTTATCGCCTCATCAACACTGGCTACACTAACGCCATAAATAAATTATCCGGCGAGCGTTTTTTCAATAAGGCCTATGGCTTAGACGTTAAGATGTAACAATATCACAGGCGCAAGCCCGCTGACGCAGACGCCCTCCACAGACAGCCTCCATGCGGAAGGGATTTCTATTAGCCAATCTAGCACCGGCAGCTTGGCAGCAAGCGATGAGGCAATACCATCCTTATCATCTTAATATGGCAGACACTGCATTTTTCTCTTTTGCGTTTCTGCTGACGTACAGTATGATGGAATAGCAAGAGCTACGCAAGGAGTTGAAGGGCTGATGAGCAAACTGATCATGATGCGCCACGGACAATCGGAATGGAATCGACTAAACCTGTTTACCGGCTGGGTGGATATTCCCCTGTCCACACAGGGTATCGAAGAAGCCTTGGCCGCCGGCCAGCTCATTAAAGATCTGCCCATCGACATCATCATCACCACCACCCTGATGCGCGCCCAGATGACGGCCATGCTGGCCATGAGCGAGCACAGCTCCGGCAAGGTCCCTGTCATCCAGCACCCCGAAAACAGCCAGCTCAGCAGCTGGGGCGAAATTTTCAGTCCGGAGACCTTAGCCCGCACCATCCCCGTGATCTGCTGCTGGGAGCTCAATGAGCGCATGTATGGCCAATTGCAGGGACTCAACAAGGCCGAAACGGCCGAAAAATTCGGGGCCGACCAGGTCAAAATCTGGCGGCGCAGTTTTGACACAGCGCCTCCCAACGGGGAAAGCCTGAAAATGACCGCCGAACGCTCCATCCCCTATTTCAAGGAAAAAATCGTCCCTTTGCTGCAGCAGGGCAAAAATGTCTTTATCTCGGCCCACGGCAATTCGCTGCGCTCCATCATCATGTACCTTGACAAGCTGACTGAAGAGCAGGTACTGCACCTGGAAATCGCCACCGGCGCGCCCATCATTTACGACTATAGTAAAGGCTCATTCAAAAAAGAAGCTCTCACACCGATATAACTTTATGCCAAACGAAATCTACCTCGATAACAACACCACTACCCGTCCTTCCGAACGGGCTGTCGCCAAAATGCTGCCTTTCCTTACCGAACGCTGGGGGGTGCCGTCAGCGCCGCACCAGCGCGGACAGCAACTCTATCCGGCCATTGAAGAGGCCTTAAGAGGCATCTATGCCTTGATCGGCGCCAAGGAAAGCGACACCGTCATCTTCACCTCCTCTGGTGCCGAAGGCATCAACCATGTAGTCACCGCCACCTACTTCGATGTCACGGTGCATACCGGCAAAAATCAGTTCATCACCTCCGCCATCGACGAAGCCCCGGCCATTATGGCCATCGGTCGGCTGGAACAGTTGAGCTGCCTTGGCAAGATGGTGCCGGCAGACAAGACCGGCCGCATCACGGCAGCCGCCATTGCCGATACCATCACGCCGCGCACGGCACTCGTATCACTGAACTGGGCCAACGGCCTGACAGGCGTCATCAATCCTATCGAGGAAATCGCCACCCTGTGCGACGAGCGCGGCATCCGCCTGCATCTGGACGCCTCCAACATTCTAGGGAAAATCTTTTGTGATTGGGAAGATGTGCCGGCGCATTTCCTGACCTTCAGCGGCGACAGCTTCCATGCCCCTACTGGCACGGGAGGGCTGTATATCAGGCACGACGTGAGATGCTCCCCCTTCATTCTGGGCGGCATTGAGCAAGGAGGCTATCGGGCCGGCAATTTCAGCGTGGCCTGCTTGGCAGCGCTCGGACAAGCCGCGCGCGAAGCCCTCGATGCGCGCGACCTGATATGCACTGAAGTGGCGCGCCTGCGCAGCAAATTGGAAACGGGCATTATGGCGCTTGTGCCCGATGCCGTGGTATTTTTTCAGCAGCAGGAACGCCTGCCCAACTGTACCGCCATAGGCTTCCCCGGCATCGCCAACGAAGCCCTGCTCTATCTGCTCAACCGCAAAAAAGTCTATGCCAGCATCGGCGGCGGCACGCACCAGCAAATTGGCCTTGTGCTTACTGCCTGCGGCGTCGAAGAATCCCTGGCCCACAGCGCCTTAAGCTTCAGCCTGTCGCGCGAGACCACCGAGGAGGAGATAGACCGGGCTATTGACATCATCGGCGATAGCGTACAACGCCTGCGCAAACTGGCCCCTCAAACGACACCGCCAAACAAGGCATCCACTTAAACTAAGGATCATAGCGCATGGGCCTCTCCGTACTGACCACTTCCTTCCCTTGGGCGCGCTATAGCAAGAAGTTGATCGCCAAAATCGACCAGCCGCGCTGCAGCGGATTGTTTGGCAAAGAAGAGGCCGAAGCGCGCCTGATGCGGCTGGCCTATGGCAAAGATGGCAGCATCGCCGATGGCAATGAAGTCTGCCTGTATTGGCTGGTCGATAAGGACGACGGCATCATCGTCGATGCCAGATTCCAGGTGTATGGGCAATCGGCCCTGATCGGCGCCGCCGAAGCCGCCTGCGAATTGCTGGTCGGTAAAAATTACGACCAGGCCCGCCGCATCAGCGCCGACCTCATTGATAAGCAGCTGCGCGACCGCTCCGATACGCCAGCCTTTCCCAAAGAAACCTATCCCCATCTTAATTTAGTGCTGGAAGCTATCGACAAAGCTGCCGAACAGTGCACCGATATCCCCTTTGCCGACACCTATACCGCCCCTCCCGTGCCGATCGACATGGGAGAGGTCGTACCGGGCGGCTACCCCGGCTGGCAGGAGCTGACACTGAAGCAGAAGATTGCCGTCATCGAGCAGGTGATGGATCAAGACATCCGCCCCTACATCGCTTTGGATGGCGGCGGCGTCTCCGTGCTGAACCTGCTGCACGACAAAGAGCTGGTCATCTCCTATCAGGGATCATGCACCTCATGCTACTCCTCAATCGGCACTACCCTTTCCTATATCCAACAGGTGCTGCGCGCCAAAATATCCCAAGACCTCGTCGTCGTCCCCGACCTCTCCCATCCTTTTTAAGAAATCCAAACGTCCTCTTGCGCTTTTCCTAGAAGTCATCATTCATCAAAACTACAATACATGCGCGAAGCGTTTGGAGTGCGCAAGTCCTCTTGCGCTTTTCCCGGAGGCTACCTTTCATCAAAGCCCCCGGGGGTTAAAAAGTATACATTGCGGTAAAATATAAATTATTATAATTATTTTAGTAATTATGCATATTTTAAAAGGTCCTACTATGCAACATTGGCCGCATGCCCCTGCCCATCGAACGCTTTTCAGAGGCACCTACATGATTACCGCGGCAACCTATGGCAAGACATTGCATTTTCATTCGCCAGAACGCTTGCAATTTCTTCATGACACGTTGTTGCAGTTGGCAAAAGAATATAATTGGCTGCTGCAGGCGTGGGCTGTCTTTGCAAACCATTATCATTTCATTGCTCAATCGCCGAACGATCCGAAAAATCTTCCAGCTTTTCTATCAAATTTGCATGTGACAACCGCAAAGTATGTAAATGCCAAGGATAATACACCAAACCGTCAAGTGTGGTGGCAATATTGGGATAGACACATCTCATTCCAGTATTCATATTTGGCAAGACTAAATTATGTGAATCAAAATCCAGTTCGACATGGCTTGGTGAATGTAGCCACTCAATATCCTTGGTGTTCTGCAAGTTGGTTTGAAAAGACAGCGACGCCCTCGTTCTATCAAACAGTGGCTAGCTTTAAGATCGATAAGGTTAAAGTGATTGACGATTTTTAGTTAATCGTTCAAATTATTTATCACAGAAAAGTCTGATGAAAGATGGCTTCTTAGGAAAAGCGCAAGAGGACTTGCGCACTCCAAACGCGCTGCGTAGGCTTCAAGATATTTGGTGGAGGATGGTTTTTAGGAAAAGCGCAAGCGGACTTGCACACACCAAACGCTTCGCGCAAGACATTTAAGCTATTTGGCGGGCGGGCGGCGCCTGAAAGGGGGGCGGCTGCGCGGCGGACGGCCATCGCCACCATCTTGGCGTGGCTGGGGAGGCTCGCCGATCCAGACGGCTTCTTTTTTGATATGCTCGAGCACGCCTTTCATAGCATGCAATTCGCGGTCCGATACAAGCGTGACCACCATACCTTCTCTCTCGCAGCGGCCGGTACGGCCGGAACGGTGCACGTAGATGTCTGGGTCATCGGCCAGATGATAGATGAATACATGGGTGATGCCTGAGATGTCAAGTCCGCGCGCGGCCACATCTGTAGCTACCAGAAAGCGTACACGGCCGGTACGGAATTTGCCGGTGATAATAGTGCGCATATCCTGGCTTAGGCCGGCATGCAGATAATCCACACCGTCGAATTTCTGCTTAAGACCGCGGCATACCCTCTCCACTTCGTCGCGCGAGCGGCAGAAGATGATGGCCTGCTTGGGTTTTAGTTCTTCCATCAGGCGCACAAGCGCCGGGCCTTTATGCTCGTGATGGCAGTGCAGGAAGCGGTGGTCAATGGTAGAGGGGCTGGCCTGCTGCTGATTCAGAAAAACCTCGCTCGGCTCTTTCATATGCTGCTTGGCGATTTTGCGGATCTGCTGCGGCATGGTAGCGGAAAAAAGCAGCGTCTGGTGCGGGTGGTTGAGACATTGCATGACAAATTCCAAATCGTCGTAAAAGCCCATGCTGAGCATCTCGTCGGCTTCATCAAGGATCAGCGTTTCGACATGCGAGAGGTCGATTTGACGGCTGTAAATGAAATCGATCAGGCGGCCGGGCGTGGCCACCAGAACATGCACGCCATGTTTAAGCTTGGATTGCTGCATGGTGGCGCTTTCGCCGCCAAAGACGGCAAAAGCCTTGACCCCCTGGTCGCTGCCGATTTTCTGAGCTTCGGTGGCATACTGCAGCGCTAGTTCGCGTGTCGGCACGATGATCAGGGCCTGTACATTTGGCTTGTTTACATTGATGCGCTGGCAGATGGGAATGGCGCAGGCTGCTGTCTTGCCGGAACCGGTCTTGGCAAGGGCTATCAGGTCCTTACCTTGCATGATCAAAGGGATGGCTTCTGCCTGAATGGGAGAGGGCTCTTTATACCCCATACGCTCTAAAGATTTTAATATCGCCGCATCAAGGCCGAGGTCGCTAAAACTTATTGGTTGTGTCATAAAATTCTATGTTAAATGTGAGTCTTACGAATTATCGCGCGATGGGGAGTTTTGAGCCACACATTTTTACGATTAATTTACGACCTAAGTGGCATACCTAGGTGGCGGCTTGGATCGGCTGTTCGCCGGCAGGCACGCGTACAGGCGGCGGACTTTCGCCCAAATCGTCAGGCTGGCCTTTATTTTGCGAGGCTACGAGATCTCTAAACTGTACACCCAAGGCCTTGGCAGCACCGATCCAGAAAATAATCACTACCAGCAGGATGACGGCGACATAAGGCGCGCTGGCCGTCAGCGTCGTAAAAATCATCAGCAACCCTTGGTGGATCAGCGAACCGCCGGATTTGCCGAAGCGGGAACCGACGCCATCGATGGCAGCTTTCCCTTTGAGCTTCACTTCATGGCTGAGTGGAATATAGGCCATTTCCTTGGTAGCATCAAAGACCGAATATTTGGCGGCTTTGCTCAAACAGTTTTGCGCGGCACCAAAGAAGACGGCGATAGCCAGTGGAGTGGTGCCGGTCAGGGCGACGATGACACCGGCAAAATCGGATTCGCGGAAGAATAAGAAGGCAAAAAAGCCGGCACAGGTTACTAGCATGATGATGGGTGTGCTAAGGGCGGTTTTCGTCCAGCCGTATTTCCCGATAATTTTAGCCATGAAGATGGCCGCGACCGTAGCCACGATACCGACAGCCGAAGTCAAATTGTTCAGATAGGTGTTCAAATCGGCCGGATTTGGGTAAAGGCTGCGCAACTGATCTTTCCAGACGATTTCAACCAGATTGATCACCAGGTTGTAGGAGACCACCAGGATAGCGATGCAGATCAGATATTTCGAATTAGACAGTACGGAGAAGCTTTCACGAAAGGACAGCTTTCCTTTGGCTTTGCTGACACGCTTATTGTGGTGGAATTCATCGAAACTAGGATCCGTCAACACATGGCGATTCATCCAACGGAATAGACCCATGGTGATGATACCGCAGATCGTGATGAGCGTCACCAGCACCATCTGCACCTGTTCCCAAGATTCGCGGCCGGCGAGGATCGAGAGGTTGGCAAAGGTGCCTTGCGAAAAGAAAATGGCGGCTTGTCCGGCGAGGATGGTGGCTATGTTTGAACCGATACCGAAGACGCCATAAAAACGGCGGGCTTCTTTAACACGCGTGACTTCATTGGCAAAGCCCCAGAATAAAACATTCAGCATCATGCTGCCCCACAGCTCAGACATCACATAAAAGCCGGTGAATGTCCAATTGCGGAACATGGAGATCAAGCCTTTAAGGCCAAGCGGCAGGATCAATTCCATTCTATCGGCTAGGGCATTGGGGTGGAGCGCATCGCGCATAGGGTAAAGCACAAAGGCAAAGGTGACAAAGCAGGCCAGAAAACCGGTCGTCATCATGTAAAAGACGCGTTCTTGACTGTAGCGGTTTGATAGCTTGGTAAACAGGATGGTCAACAAGACCGCCATCGGCAGCATGACCCAGACTTTGATAAAAGGGATAACTTCCGCGCCGGACGCCGTGACGACCAGCGTGTCTTTCATGTTGCGCAAGATGCTGTAGTCAAAACATAGCAGAAAGACCATCAGGAACATCGGCACAAGCTTTTTGGCTTCATGGCGATGTATGGGCCATAAACAGGATCTGACGGGACCAAATGCTTTTTCAGAGTCTACATTAGTTTGTTGAGACATCTAAACGCCTTTTGTAAAGAATTATTATACAACATCTTCGTATTTTTAATCAACAAGAAACAAACTAAACCTTTAGCTTAGCCACCAAAACAAAAAGATAGTGCCCTTGCCATAGATCCTATGGCAAGAGCACTATCTCTACTAAGAAACTGCCTGCCCTAAGAGGCTAACGTCGCATTTCCTTCTACATAAACTCCTACAGGCGCTGCCACCATCTCTGGCACATCAACTGGCGGCTGCACTGTTGGTGCCGGCTGCGGCGCCTTGGTCAACTCGCTAAACTGTTTGCCGAGCATGCGGGTGGCGCCAATCCATATGGCAATAACGCCTAACAAGAAGCCTGCCACATACGGGGCGCTGGCGGTAATGGTGGAAAACGACAGTAGCAACCCTTGATGGATGACAGACCCTCCCGACTTGCCCAAACGCGAGCATACGCCATCGACAGCAGGTTTCCCCTTCAACTGATCTTCCCGGCTGAGTGGCACAAAAGCCATCTCTTTGGTGGCATCAAAAACAGTATATTTTGCCGCCCGGCTTAAGATATTCTGGGCCGAGCCGAAGAAGACGACAATGGCCAAAGGCGTGGCCCCGAAGAGCTGGATGATCATGCTAGCCATATCCCCTTTAGCGAAGAAGAAGGCAAAGAAACCGATGCTGGTGACAAATAATATCGCCGGTGTCAGCATCGCAGTGAAGGTCCAGCCGCATTTGCGCAGCGAATTTCCCGACACGAAAAGCGCCGTCAAAGTGGCCACGACGCCAATGATGGAGGTGATGTGGCTCATGTAGATATTATAATCGCTCGGACTAGGATAAAGCTCGTGCATTTCGTGCTTCCAGACGACTTCGACCAAATTTATCACCAGGTTATAAGCGATAACGATGATGGCCACGCAGATCATATAGCGGGAACGGAATAGATAACTGAAACTTTCGCGCATCGATAACTTGCCGCGCACATCGCCGGCCTTTCTTTCATTGGAGCCGTCGTAAAAACGGGCGTCTGTCAGAATCGTGGTATTGAACCAGCGGAAAATGCCCATGGCGGCCAGACCTGCGATGATCACTAATCCGACCAGCATCACCATCGACTGCTCCCAGGCATCCGATCCGAATGGCAGATAGGCGTTAAACGGCTTGCGGGAAAGCCATACCGAGGCCTCCCCTGCCGCCACACCGGACAGGTTGGCGCCGATGCCAAATAAACCATAGAAGCGCTTGGCTTCCCCCAGACGCGTCACCTGATTGGCAAATCCCCAAAAGAGCATCGCCAGGATGATATTGCTCCAAAGTTCGGCCATGACATAGAACGTGGTGAACGTCCAATTGCGATACATGGCGATCAGACCTTTAAGTCCGGCCGGTAAAATCGTCTCCAGCATATCGGCTGTGGCGTGGGGATGCAGGAGGTCGCGGGCCGGATAAAGCACGGTGGTGAAAATGAAGAAGTATCCGAGGAAAATTGACAGGAGGACGTAAAAGACGGTTTCGCGCTTAAGACGGTTGGAGAGGCGCGTAAACAGATAGGTCAGTAAGATAGCTCCGGGGAACATCACCCAGACTTTAATAAATGGGATCACCTCGGCGCCGGAAGACTTTGCCGTCACCACCAGCGTATCTTTCATAATGCGCAAAACATTATAATCAAAAGAGATCAGAAAGAATATAAGGAGCATCGGCACAAGCTTTCTGAGCTCGTAGCGATGTACCGGCCATAATGCATTCCGCCAGCGGCTAAACTGGGGTTGCGGGGTCATGGACACTGACATGTGACTCCTTGCGGTTAAGAGACTACATATAATTGTCCTTATATTGTATATAACAATGGGAATAAAAGCAACTGAATTCAATTAATAACATTCAAATATTTACTAACTATACAGTGGCCGGCTGTCGGTCAAGGCTTCAATACCCGGCAAGGTGCCAAATTCGATATATTCTAAGGTGGCGCCGCCGCCGGTAGACAAATGCGTTATGTTATCGCCCACGCCTGCCGCCTGCACGGCCGCAATGGAATCGCCGCCGCCTACAATAGTGATGGCAGGCAGCTGCGCCAGCACATGCGCGATGGCATTGGTGCCTTTGGCAAAGGCCGGAACTTCAAAGACGCCGACCGGGCCATTCCATAAGATGGTGGCCGCCTTACGCAGCTCGGCGGCATAGGCTTGTATCGTCTCAGGCCCGATATCGACACCTTGACGGCCATCCGGAATGCCGGCCGTGGCCGGGATGACATGGAAACGCGCGCCTTGTCTAATGAGATCGGTGATGACAAGGTCTTTGGGTAGCACAAGGCGCGCTTTGCCTTTACCGCTTGCCGCCAATAGCTCGCGGGCTTTGGGGATGAAATCCTCTTCATAAATGGAATTGCCGATGGCGATGCCTTGGGCAATAAGAAAAGTGTACGTCATACCGCCGGCCAGCAAAACCACATCGGCCTTGTTCATCAAAGCTTCGATGACACCGCATTTGGTGGATATCTTGGCGCCGCCAATGAGGGCACAAAAAGGGCGTTTGGGATTAATGAGGGTCTCGCCCAGGAATTTTATTTCCTTTTCCAAAAGAAAGCCGGCGGCGGCTTTCTCCGGAAAATACGTGGTGATTACAGCCGTTGACGCATGTGCCCGGTGGGCGGTGCCGAAAGCATCATTGACATAGATCTCGCCAAGCTTTGCCAGTTGCTGCACAAAACTTTTGTCCTCATCAGGATGCTCCTCGCCACGGTGGAAACGAAGATTTTCCAGCAAAAGCACCTGCCCTGGCTTCATGGCCTGCACCAGGCGTTCGACATCGGCACCTATGCAATCCGGCGCAAGCTGCACCGGCTGGCCCAAAAGCTGAGAAAGGCGTTCGGCGCATGGCTTTAAAGACAGTTCGGGCACGCATTTATCATTGGGACGTCCCAAATGGCTCATCAGCACCAAAGCTGCGCCATGTTCGATGACATAGCGGATGGAGGGCAACGCCGCCTTGATGCGGGTATCGTCGGTAATATGCTGATGGCTATCCAGCGGCACATTGAAATCGACGCGCATCAGCACTTTTTTATCTTTAAGGGCTAAGTCGGCCAGTGAGAGTTTCGTCATAATAAGGCTCCAGGAATAGTCTTGGAATGTGATCGTGCAAATCTTATGCAAACATCAAAATATGTTTTATAAATATCAGCTATATGCCATTTTGCTTGCGCCTGTCAAGCGCATAATGCTATACCACAGGTATTCCAATGGGAAAGGGAAGGCTTGTAACATTTTGTTACATTGTACTTAGGTAATAGCCTGTGCCTCCGATTCAACGTAAAGGAAGGCAATTCACCACAGAGACACTGAAGACACAGAGGAGTAAACGGGACAGGCAGGAAAAACCTGGGTGGCAACAGAGACCAATCACAGCGATAGTGTCATGGCTAGGCGGCCATCCTGTTTAGCTTATTTTGCTGCTTGTTTGCTTTGCGTCTATGGGCTGTTTCTTGGCGTTGAATCGGATTCAGAGACTAGATCATTAAAGACGTAGGTGTAATAACGATGGAATTCAAAGATTTGCGGCGCGACTATAAATTTAGCCAACTCAGGCGCCATCAATTGGCAGATAGTCCATTCCGCCAGTTTCTAGATTGGTTTGCCGACACACGGCAAGCTAACATCATTGAAGCCAATGCCATGGCGCTGGCCACCGTCACGCCGGAGGGCAAACCCTCCTGCCGCACAGTCTTGATGAAGGAATTTGATGAACAGGGCCTTGTCTTCTTCACCAACTACCACAGCCGCAAAAGCTGCCATTTGGCAGCTACGCCCTATGCCGCCGTGACTTTTCTTTGGAAGGAATTGGAGCGCCAGGTAAATATCGAAGGGGAAGTCACCAAGATCAGCCGTGAGGAGGCTAAAAAATACTTTGCCGCCCGTCCGCGCGGCAGCCAGCTCAGCGCCTTGGCTTCACCGCAAAGCACGGTCATTGCTTCGCGCCAAGTCCTTGAGGAGGCTTATGCAGCTTTGGAAAAGAAATATACCGACCAAGAAATCCCGCTCCCGCCATCATGGGGAGGCTTCCGCCTGCACCCCCGCCGCTTTGAATTCTGGCAAGGGCGCAAAGACCGGCTGCACGACCGCTTCTGCTATACTTTGCAAGGCGCCGCATGGCAGCTCGACCGCCTAGCACCATAAAAAAGGCGTAAAGAGCATGGTAAAAATCATTTTAGATTTGAACGCTCACGACCTGCCAGCGCGTGGTATAACTCCGTTATATCAGAGTCAGAAACAAAACATTCTAATTTTACGCGCAGGTTTCTTCCCTCAACGATTTCAGCAAGTATTTTTGGTTGCCATCCTTGGTAGCTATTTATAGTAAAGAGAGATTCAATCTTTCTTCTCTCGTCTGGATGTGAACTGTTGGGGATGGTAAATTGGCCGGTGGCTGGATTATATGTGATAGCGAACCCATGCAAATTCAAGACTTTTTGCATCTGTTCAATAGTCTTCCGTCCATAGTCACCATACTCTTGTTTCAAACTGGCTAGATCTAATGCTGGCAGGCTCATATCACAACTCCTTGTTATGATCAGATTAAGGTGCGCATTTGTTATTAGTAGGCCCCACCCCTATCAGGGGTGCATTTTTAACATGAATCACCCAGGGCTGCGCTGCCGCTTGCCCTGGGCTACACGCCCTCACCCCCATCCGGAGGTGGCTATCTGAGCCCTCAGCGGACGATGTGGTACGGGCATGCAAACGGCATGGTTTCTTGCATGGCGCTGTCCGCCTCGTCCGCACTGTCCGCATTGTCCGCATCGTCCATTTTTGGCACCCTGCAATAGTCTAGCCTTTTAAAAGCTTCAGGAAATGGGCGTGGATAGTGGTGTCAGAGGTAAGTTCGGGGTGGAAGGTGGCCGCCAAATGGCGACCTTGCTGTACCAGTACTGGCTCTTCTGCATGGCTGGCCAGTACTTGGACATCGCCCCCTACCCGGCGGATGCGCGGCGCACGGATGAAGACGGCTGGAAAGACTGAGGGCTTGCCCGGCCCCAGCGTGACAGCAATGTCAGCTTGGAAGGATTCGGCCTGGCGTCCGAAGGCATTGCGCTCTACCCCGATATCAAGCAAATCAAAAGGGCGCATGGTATCGCCAACGACATCATGCGACATCAGAATCAGTCCGGCACATGTACCAAAGACGGGTTTATGTTGTGAAAAATGACGGAATGCTGCGAAGAAATCGATAAATTCCATCTGTTTCAGCATAGTCGTCGATTCCCCGCCGGGAATGATCAGCGCATCGCAGGCAGCCAGCTCTTCGGGCTTGCGCACTTCGATAGCCCTGACACCCAGCTGCCGCAGCATCTGCATATGTTTTGCAAAAGCGCCTTGCAGCGCCAGTACGCCTACGACCACAGACTTCATCTAACACTCTCCATTTACCAGCCTTTATTTACCACCCTCTGGGCGCTAAAAGGTCTTCGGCTTTGATTTTTTGCATATCGATGCCGGGCATAGCGTCGAGCAATCCCATCGAGATTTTTGCCAGCATGCAAGGATCGTTGTAGTAGGTCGCTGCCGCTACGATGGCTTTGGCGCGCTGCGCCGGATCGGCGGATTTGAATATCCCCGAACCGACAAAGATACTTTCGGCCCCTAGCTGCATCATCATGGCTGCATCGGCAGGAGTGGCGATGCCGCCGGCGGCAAAGTTTGGCACGGGCAGCTTGCCGGTCTTGGCCACCTGTTCTACCAGGTGGTAGGGGGCGCCAAGCAGCTTGGCTTCGGTCATTAATTCGGCATGATCCAGGCCTACCAGGCGGCGGATATCGCGGTTGACAGTGCGCATATGGCGGACAGCTTCGACGATATTACCTGTACCGGCTTCGCCTTTGGTGCGGATCATGGCAGCGCCTTCGCCGATGCGCCGCAAGGCTTCGCCGAGATTGCGGCAGCCGCATACGAAGGGTATTTTGAAATTATTTTTGTCGATATGATATTCTTCATCGGCAGGCGTCAGCACTTCGCTTTCATCGATAAAATCGACAAAGAGCGCTTCGAGAATTTGTGCCTCGACGAAGTGGCCGATGCGGCATTTGGCCATGACGGGAATGGAGACAGCTTCCTGGATTTTCTGGATCAGCTCGGCATGCGACATGCGTGCCACCCCGCCTTGAGCACGGATATCGGAGGGAATTCGCTCCAAGGCCATGACCGCGACGGCGCCGGCATCTTCAGCAATTTTGGCTTGCTCGGGGTTGGTGACATCCATGATAACACCGCCCTTCAGCATCTCTGCCAGACCGACCTTGACTTCAAAAGAACCTTTCTCGAGATGATTGGCGCTTTGTTTACGCATCAGCTGCCTCCATATTATTTAAGGATGATGAATGAATGATAAGGATAAAGGATCGAAGATAAAAGATAAAGCGCGTTGAGAAACAGTTTCAGCAAAGGCGCAAAGTACGGCAATTCACCACGGAGACACCGAGAAACAAGCAGCAAATAACAGGATGCAGTAGGATAGTCAGGATAAACACAGTAAAAGGGTATCTTTACCTGCCTTACCGGTTGACGACAGTGTTCATCCTGAGCATCGCAGATATCTTTACGTTGAATCGCATTCACAGCCTAATATGCAAAGACAATGATATAAAAAAAGCTTGGCGTTTTGTTTATCCTGACTATCCTGCACCTGTTATCTGCCGCTTACTTCTCTGTGTCTCAGTGCCTCTGTGGTGAATTGCCTTCCTTTGCAGCCTCTTGGCTATTCATTTGAGGCTGTTCATTTGCGTTGAATTATTCGAGTACGCCAAAGGGATTGCCGGCCTGGGAGAAGAGGTTGCCTTTTTTGCGTCTCTTTATTTCCGAGCGCAGTGAAAAAAGCAAATCCTGATCGAAGTCCTTATGGGAGGCCCACATGAGATATTCAATAGGAATCTCTTTGAGAGGACGTCCTTTATGCTTACCTAGGGGCATCGTTTTAAGTTGTATCGGCCTGGATAGTATGTCAAAAAGCTGCTCTAGCGTGCGATAGTTCTTGGCCAGGTATTTGAAGACTTCCATGTTGACAACCACATCGCTCATGGCGCGGTGGGCGCCTTCAGGCAGTATATTGAAATGCTGGCGTAGCTGTTCAAGGGAATTCGTGGGGCTTTCGCCATACAGGCGAGCCATGCGCAAGGTATCCAGATAAGGATTATGCTTTAGACAGCAAGGTATGCCGGCCCGGTCGGCGGCATTGGCGATCATTTCGATATCAAAGCCCACACCATGTCCTACGATGATATGTTTGCCGACAAACTGCAGAATCTCGGGTAGTAGCGCGCGGATTTGGGGTTTGCCGGCCACCATGTCGGCGGTGATATGGTGGATGGCGATCGATACTTCAGGGATTTCGCATTGGGGATCGACCAGCGACTCAAAGGTGTCGAAAACTTCGGTAAAACTGAATTTTACCGCCGCCACCTCGATGATGCGATCCTTTTGAGTATCTAGGCCTGTCGTTTCACAGTCGATACATACGAATTGAGTTTTCTGCATCTGATCCATCACTATTGTTTAGCAGCCGCTTATTCAAGCTACTCTTCTTTAAGGGCATCAAGAAGCATGAGGACTAATTCTTTACGCCCGATATTTTTTGTGGTCGAATAATGAGTATAGTAAAGATTTTCACAATTAAAAGCTTCTAAAATTTTCTTGGTGTTTATATTTTTTTCATTAGTCGTTACTTTATCCACTTTTGTAATAACTAAAATCATCGCAATTTGGCGATGCGCAACCCACTCCAAAAACATTTTATCTTCTTCATTGGGGATGCGCCGGATATCGAACAAAAAGATGATCAGTTTCAGCTGTGGACGTTTATCCAAATACTCCTGGATCATCGGCCCCCACTGCTTGCGTGTCTTCTCCGGCACCTTGGCGTAGCCATAACCGGGTAAGTCCACAAAGGTCAGGGCTTTGTCCAGCGTGAAGAAATTTATCAACTGGGTTTTGCCGGGGATCGAGGACGTCTTGACCAAATCGCGGCGTTGAAAAAGGTGGTTGAGCAAACTCGATTTGCCGACATTAGAACGGCCGGCCACGGCAATTTCGGGTAATTCCTTACCCGAATCAGCCCGCAGAGTGGGATATTTATCGGCTTTTGTCGCCGACGTCACAAAAAGTGGGTTTTTAAAGGTATATTTAGCCATAATTTATTTTAATCCAATACCGGGGTAATTTCAATAGACCTGCTGTCGCCACCGAGGTGAGCCATCTCAATCCGGATGGCCATCGGCAATGCCAAGGGGGCGAGTTTTTCTGCCCATTCGATGCAACATACCCCCCCGGCATCGAACATCTCGTCAAAACCCATGCCTAAAAATTCGTCTACATCACGCAAACGGTAGAGATCAAAATGATAGAGTGTCTTTATGCCATGGTAGATATTGAGATAGGTGAAGGTTGGGCTATTAACCTCTTCGCCGGAACTCCCCAGCACGCCGGCAGCAAGGCCTTTAATAAAAGTAGTCTTGCCGGCTCCAAGATCGCCATAAAAACAGAGGAGGGTGTTGACAGGCAATGCTTTACCGATATCCATGCCTAAGGCCCGGGTCTCGACCGCAGAATGCGAGATATATTGAACCATAATCGCTCTAATGCGGCGTAGTGTTCTGCCTTATTCCACCCACTGCTCGACAAAAGGCATGAATTCTTTAAAATCGGCCAAGGCTTCGACAAAGACCCCGACTTTTTCTTCGGCCAGCTGTTTCTGGATGAAAGCCAAGAAATGCTCTTCAATCTGGAAACGGTTTTGACTCTGTACTTCAACCAGCGACACGCGTTTCAGATAGTTGGCTTTAAAATCGTCGATGACAGCTTGTTTGCTGATGAACAATTTGCCATTCAAGACTGAAGAATAAACCACTTTAGTGATCGGTTCTTTATGCTTTACTTTGGCAAGATAGCTTTGAATGACTTCTGGATCTTCAGAAATATGAAAGCGTTTGGCAGGCAAGCCGCCAATGCGTTCCTTGTTTTCCGGGCATTTGGATATCCAATCGTAAATCGCATCTTGGGGATTGGGGTGGGTGTTATCGCCAAATACTTTGCCGGTAAAAGGGCAGATATAGATCTTTTTGGTCAGTTCGTTTACGCTCTGGTTGCTAAAACCGATTTTGATTTCGGCTTCATGCCATAACTTGCCCTCTTTCTCCAGCTGGCGCACGGCATCTTCAGCACTCTGATAAATGATTTTATCCTTGGGGAAGACCACCGGCTTAAGATTAAACTTGAGCTCGATAAAATATAGATAGGTGTTAATGAGCTCGGCTGAACTATTTTCCTCGAGAAAGCGTTGCAGCTCATGCTTGATCTCTTCTGTAATGACAACCGACATCGTAACCTCTATGACATGATTTTATACGTGATTGAATACTGGCTGGACAATTAATTGGCTAGTATAACCATCAATCAGATTATGCAGCAACAAAATTATTAGGAGGGAAGGGTTAATTTCCGTGCCCGCACCTTTGTCTAAATTTCCAATTTTCACCACTGAGGCACAGAGAAAGATCTAGCTCAGTCCTGATAAAGGGCACAGCAGCCTAAAAATTAATATCAGCATCGGCCGGATAAATGCAGGCGGAAACAGAGGAAAAGACAGACTCCCACTGGAGGCTGCCTATCATCTTCCTGTATTTAACTTGCCTATCGTGCGTACCCTCTTATTTTATTTTTATAAGATGCTATGCCATGATTTAGTCTTAGGCGTGTGTTCCCCCTATGTGCCTCTATGTCTCTATGCCTCTATGCCTCTATGGTGAAAATAGAGAATTCGGGCCCGAAAATTGCGGAGATTTTTCTTGCTTGATGGAGCATGCTCGGTATACCTTATTCACCAACAACTAAAGCCATAGGCATCATCATGCTGACAATTAAAGAGCTCGCCATTCCCGGCTACAAGAAAGTCATCGAAGGACTTGATCCCGCCAGAGGATTGCATTGCTTCATCGCCATTCATAATTGCGATCTCGGCCCGTCGTTGGGAGGCACGCGCATCCATAAATATGCCTCCAGTGACGATGCTTTGCAAGATGCCTTACGTCTTGCCAAGGCCATGACATACAAATCTGCCGCTATTGAAGACGGATTAGGCGGGGGCAAAAGCGTGATCATCGCCGATCCGCATAAAGATAAGACCACCGAGCTGCTGCACGCCTTTGCTGAAGTTGTCGATTCTCTGAAAGGACTTTATATCGCTGCAGAAGACGTCGGCTCCAACACCTCGGATATGAACCTCATTCACCAACGTACGCCCTATGTGGCCGCCACCTCCAAAGACAAAAGCAGCGGCGATCCCAGTCCTTACACCGCCTGGGGGATCTTCCGCGGCATCCAGGCGGCGGCGCAGAAATTATGGAATTCCCCTTCCCTGCAGGGCAAAACCATCGCCATCCAAGGCCTTGGCAGCGTGGGCAGCAAATTGGCAAACCTGCTGTTTTGGCAGGGTGCCGATTTAATCGTGTGCGATATCGACCAGCCACTAGTGCATAAGTATGTACATGATTTCGGCGCGCGCAGCATCGATGCCGGCGATATCTTCCAGGTAGACTGCGACATCTTTGCTCCCTGCGCCTTGGGCGGGATCATCAATGCAGAAACTGTGCCTTTGCTGCGCTGCCAAGCCGTGGCCGGCGGCGCCAACAACCAGCTGGCTAGCAGGGAACAGAGCCAGCAGTTGCTGGATCGGGGTATCCTTTATGCCCCTGATTTCATCATCAATGCCGGCGGCATCATTAACGCCTCGATTGAATTCGACCCCGAAGGCTACAATCCAAAAACTTCGCGCGATAAGGTCAACCGCATTTTCGACCACCTGTTGCAGATATTCCGCCGGGCCGAAGCTGAAAACAAGACGACGAGCGCAGTAGCTGATGAGATCGCTGAATACAATCTGAAACATTTTGTCGGCAAACGCACCCACCCCATATTATTTACCCATTAAACTTTATCCTTTAATTATGCAAAAAATAATAGATCTGCTGCGTGAAAAATTCCGCCAGGCCATTTTAGCAACCTATCCACAGCTTGAAAAGGCAGAAATCCCGCTTGAAGTTGTCCAAAGCACACAAGACAAATTCGGACATTATCAATGCAATTCCGCCATGAAGCTGGCCAAAATACTGCAGCTTAAGCCGCGCGAAATCGCCGAAGCCCTCGTGCCCAAGCTCGATAGAAACGATGTTCACGGGCATCCCATACTTTTGGAACCCACCATTGCAGGGGCGGGCTTCATCAACCTGACGCTTGCACCGCATTTCATCTCGCATTATCTTAACGGCATGTTGCATGATGCACACCTTGGCATAGATAGCAATAAGCGCAAAGAACGCGTGATTGTAGATTTCTCGGCTCCCAATACCGCTAAAGAAATGCATGTGGGACATCTACGCTCCACCATCATCGGCGACTGCCTGGCGCGTCTTTTTGAGTTTCTTGGCTATGAGGTGCTGCGCTTAAACCATATCGGCGATTGGGGCACGGCCTTCGGCATGCTGATAGCCTATATGAAAGAACAGGCGCCGCAAGTGCTTAGCGGAGAAGAATCTACCAATCTGACACACCTGGTGGCCTGGTATAGAGCCTCCAAACAACGCTTCGATGACGACCCCGAATTCAAAAAGAAATCCCAGCTGGAAGTCGTCGCCCTGCAGGGAGGCGACCCGCACACCCTCAAAGCCTGGCAGATCATCTGCGACATTTCGCGCAAAGCCTACCAGGAGATTTACGACCTGCTGGATGTCCATGTCATCGAACGCGGCGAATCCTTTTACAATCCGATGCTGGCCGATACCGTCGCCGATCTGGAAGCTAAAGGCCTTGTCACCATTTCCAATGGCGCCAAATGCATCTTCATCGAAGGCTTCCAAAACCGCGAGGGCGATCCCCTCCCCCTCATGATCCAGAAATCCGATGGCGGCTATAATTACGACACCACCGATATGGCAGCCATTCGCCAACGCATCGAAACTGAAAAATGCCAACGCCTGATGATCGTCACCGATGCCGGACAGGCCCAGCATTTCAGCATGATCTTTAAAGCCGCCGAAAAAGCCGGCTACCTGGACCCTAAAAAGGTAAGAGCCGATCACGTCCCCTTTGGCCTCGTGATCGGTCCCGATGGCAAGAAATTCCGCACCCGCTCAGGCGACACCGAGCGTCTCATAGACCTGCTGCAGGCCGCTATCGAGCATGCGGATAAAATCCTGGCCGAACGCTCGCCTGAAATGCCATCCGATGAAAGGCTAGTATTGGCCAAAGCCCTAGGGATTGGTGCCATCAAATATGCCGACCTGTCATGCCACCGCACTGGCGACTATGTCTTCAGCTACGACAGAATGTTGCGCTTTGAAGGCAATACCGCAGCCTTTTTGATGTATGCCTATGTGAGGGTGGCCGGCATCAAACGCAAAATCAACGCCAGCATCGATATGCTGCGCCTAAACCACAGCATCAAGCTGGAACACCCTGCCGAAATCGCCCTAGGGGTCCACCTGGCACAGTTTGGCGAAGCCCTCGATCAGGTCGCCGAAGACCTGCTCCCCAACCGCCTCAGCGAATACCTATATACCTTGGCAGAAAAATTCAACGCCTTCTTCCGCGACTGCCGCGTCGAAGGCTCGCCCCAGCAAAATTCACGCCTGCTGCTGTGCGAAGTCGTCGCCCGCGTCATGCGCCAGGGTATGGAAATCCTCGGCCTTAAAACCGTCGAAAAGATGTAGATCGGAAAACAGGCTGCAGGTTCACCACAGAGGCACAGAGACACAGAGAAGGTCTAAGAAAAACCCCTGTGTTTATCCTGCCCGATCTTGCCTATGCTGTATTTTTTTTTAACCAGATGGGTATATATCCAAAAGACTAGTCCTTCTCTGTGTCTCTGTGCCTCTGTGGTAAACATCGAGAATTCGGGCACACAAAGGGACACGGGCACGAAAAATGTGGAGATATTAGATGGGGGTTTTGCTGGGCATGCCGGAGATTTCCTTGACATAGCGCGGCACGGCATAGCCCGGCAGGCGGGTGGCAAGCTCTGCGACAAGCTTTAGGCCGCGCTCTTCCGTCACTTCGAAGTGGGCGGCGCCCTGGACGCGGTCGAGCTGATGCAGGTAGTATGGAGTAATGCCGTTATCAATTAGCAGTTCACAAAGCTCGGTCAAGACATCGACATCATCATTGACATCGCGCAACAGCACACATTGATTAAGCACGGGGATGCCCAGGCGCTGGATCTCTTTCAGAGCTTGTAACACATCCTGATCAAGTTCTCGCGGGTGGTTGGCATGGATGACGAACCAGAATTGCAAAGGGATGCTGCTGAGCATGGCACGGAAAGCTTCATTGAGGCGTTCGGGTATGCCGATGGGAAAGCGCGTGTGGAAGCGGACTTTGCGCACATGCGGGATGGCCGCGAGGCGGCGCAGCAGACTCTCCAGCATGCGATCATCAAGGGACAAGGGGTCGCCCCCGCTTAAAATCACTTCTTTAATGGAAACATCGGCCGCAATCAGTTGCAGTTCTGTTTCAAAGCTCTTATCCTCGTGCTCATAATCGAAATGCTGTCTGAAGCAGTAACGGCAGTGCATCGCGCAGGCGCTAGTGGCAATGAGCAGCACGCGCCCTTGGTATTTATGCAACAGCTTATCAGCTTTACGGCAAGGGGTGTCGCCGACCGGATCGCTGACGAAACCAGGCAGCACTGCATTTTCGGCAGTAATCGGCAAAAACTGTTTCAACAGAGGATCTTCCAGCGTGCCTTTGGCGATCTTAGCAGCCAGGCGCATGGGCAGATTCAGCACAAAGCGCGGACGTGCCACCAGACATTCCCTTTGCAAGGGATCAAGCTCTAAGAAATCTGCCAGTTTGGCGATATCGACGAAATTTTTGCGCAGGATTTGCCTCCATAGCGGAGGGGCTACTTGTAACAACACAGATCCTCATGTTTAAATATTGCCAGTGAGTATACTGGTTTAAGCATTGTTAAACAAATCAAAATCCCATAAAATGGCTGCCGCAAGCTGGTGCAATACAAACAAATACAAACTTTCTATACAGGCACTATGTCACAACAAACCGCACCCTTAATGAATGAAAGCAAACTAGCTTTATTCTTCACCGCTATCAAAAACTTCCTGCTCGTCAAAAAGGGCGCTGAAGGCTTTCGCACTTTTCACGGAGTATTTCTGCCCAGCATACTGTCCATTTTGGGTGTTATCTTATACTTAAGGTTGGGGACGATCCTTGGCGAAATTGGGTTCCTGTCAACCATTTCCATTATCTGCCTTGCTACATCGATAACACTGATCACAGCCCTTTCCATCTCGGCATCTTCGACAAACATGTTCGTCGGGCGCGGCGGAACATATTTCATAATTTCACGATCCTTCGGCGTGAATATTGGCAGTGCCATCGGCATATCACTCTATCTGGCGCAAGCCATCGGCATCGCATTCTATATCATGGGCTTTGCCGAATCCGTGCACTACCTCATCCCTTGGCTATCCTTGGATGTGATTGAATTTTCCACCCTTGTTACTCTCGGCATAATCAGCATTATTTCCACCAAGCTCGTCATGCGCACCCAATTATTGATTTTCTTCCTCGTCATGCTCTCGCTCATATCCTTCTACATGGGTATAGAGGCCACTGAACAGGTTGAAACCAACACACCTTTCGTCCCGACTGTCGGTTACTGGGCGGCATTTGCCCTCTTTTTCCCTGCCGTCACCGGCCTTGAGTCGGGAGTTTCCATGTCGGGAGAACTGAGAAATCCGCGCCGCTCCCTGCCGATAGGGACCGTCTCTGCCGTGATCATGGGACTATTAATCTATCTGTCGATAGTCTATCTGCTGTGGATAAGGGTTCCACGCAGCCTGCTTCTCAGCGATACCATGATTATTGAACACACCGCCTGGTGCGGCCCTCTCATCATCATCGGCATCTTCGGAGCTACTCTGTCGAGTGCTCTCGGAGCCATTTTAGCTGCACCAAGAACTCTTCAGGCAATTGCCGATGACAAAGTGATTCATAAGATCATCGGAAAGGAATTCGGGAAAGACAAGGAACCTCGCATAGCCAGTGCTATCACACTCGCCATTGCGGGCTTATGCCTGTATCTGGGCGATCTGGATTTCCTGGCTCCGATTTTGACGATGTTTTTCCTTATCAGCTATGGCATACTCAACCTTGCTACGGGTTTGGAGAGCTTGATGAACAATCCAAGCTGGCGTCCTACAATTTCCATTCCAGCCTATATCTCAATCGGCGGCACCTGCCTTTGCATGATGGCCATGCTGTTGATTGATGCAGGAGCCACTCTGATTTCATTATTTCTGGTGTCGCTGATTTACCTTTTGCTTACCAGAAAGTTGAAAAGCGGTTGGGATGACATCCGTAAAGGGATACTACTCTTTTTATCACGCTATGTAATATTGCGTTTGGCCACTACGCAGTTTTCTCCAAAATCGTGGCGCCCTAACGTCCTTACCTATTCAAAAAACCTCATTCCCCACCCCTTTCTGCTCGACTTTGTTTCCAGCATCACCGAAGAAAAGGGGTTCCTAACATTCCTGCATTCGCACAATACTGATGGAAAGACTTTTAACCAGGAAAAAAGTTTAACATATTGCCAAAGTTTTTTAAAAAAGAATAAGGTTGAAGCGATTGTTGATTTTTTTGATCACGACTATATAAAAGCGAACCTAAAAAACATCTTCCAGACTTACGGGTTTGGTCCCTTGCGTCCCAACACCCTGGTGATGAACCTAACAGATGATAATGATTATAACCTCCTATTCGATAATAACGAAAATGAGGATAAACGTCTTGATAAGAACCTGATCCTGCTAAAAGTAAAAGAAAATTACAATTCCACCATAAAAAAACCCCGCCGAATAGACATCTGGTGGAATAATGAACTTTCACAACACAACGATCTAATGATATTGATCGCCCACATGTACTGCCATGGAAAGAAAAATGCCGATGTGGAAATCCAGCTGAATGTGATCGCTCCTGATGAAATTGCAAAGAAGCATCTCACAGAGTTTTTTACCAATTATCTGACAAGCAGCCGTCTGAATATGAAACACAATGTGTATGTCTGCCCAAATATCGAAACAGAAACCTTCAAAATCATCGCCCACTTTTCTGCCGATGCTTTCATGACCTTTGTTGGCATTGAAAGACCGAATGAAAGCAAAGATATTGATACACACAAAAACTATATTAATAACATTTTGGAAGAGACAAAAGCCCTAAACTCCATCCTGCTTTTCCAGTCTCATTCTCAAGTGCCATTGAGCGATATCATCAATCCTGGATAAAGGCTCGTAAGAGATTAACCGATACATTTGGATGCGCCAAAACTCACGTGGTTAAATCGATCAAAAGCAACGCGATATATAAGGCTCATCCGGTTTTGCAGGACAAAGGTGTAAAGCACGACATTAGGCAAGCCCATCTCTTTGTAGCGCCCAAGCGGTTTAACGCTGATATCTGGAAAGTAACGGTTGTCATAATTCGAAAAAAAAAGAACGATCTCTTATAATAGCTTTCTTTTTCTCACAGTAAAAAGCTAAAAGGAGATCGTTCATGTCTAATAATAGCAATTCCAATCATTTCAAAAAACAACAACATAAAAACAGGCTTGGATATATCGATCCTACTGTTGCTGGCATCGATATAGGAGATAAGCTAATCCATGTAGCTATTCCTGATGGTAAAGGTGGTTCTTACGTGAGGGAATTTGGTACAACGACACCTCAACTCCGTGAAATAGTCAAAGTTCTTAAAGAGGCTAAAGTAGAAATTGGTGTTATGGAAGCTACGGGTGTTTATTGGATTCCCCTATATGAAATTATGGAAGAATCAGGCTTGATGCCTGTCTTAGTGGATGCTAAAAATGTAAAAAATCCACCAGGGAGAAAAACTGATGTGGTGGATGCTCAATGGATCCAAACATTATATTCTTGTGGTCTATTAAGAGCTGCTTATCGCCCGCCACGCGATCGTTTAAAATTGCGGGCGTATGTAAGACAGCGCATGAATGTCATCAAAACGAAGCAATATGCACTTCTGCATATGGAAAAAGCCTTGCAGCTAATGAATATCAAGCTGAGCACCGCTGTAAGCGATATAGCGGGAGTCTCCGGTTTAAATATAACACGAGCAATAGCAGCTGGTGAAAGAGATCCATATAAGTTAGCTGCAATGAGGAATAAGCTTTGCAAAAAAGAAGAGAGCCTATTTGTAGCAGCTCTGACAGGGAATTATCAAGATGAACATATTTTTTCGCTAAAGCAAGCCCTAGATCAATACGATTTTGCACATAAACAGCTGGACGCATGTGACGAATGCATTCAGAAGGAGCTTGAGCGATTTCCTGATGTAGTCAATACGCCTCCACCAGAGAACCATAAGGATAAAAAAAAGCGTCCTCAGTTTTCTCAATTCAAAAAACCTAAGAAAAATGATCTTTGTTTTGGTGTCAGAGACACTCTCTGGAGAAAAACGGGAATAGACCTAACTGCCCTGCCAGGTATAGCAGATAGTACTGCTCTACTCATTTATTCAGAACTTGGAGGGACTGACGTAAGTGCATGGAATAGCGAAAAAGCATTTTCTTCCTGGTTGAAACTGTCCCCCGGCAACAATGTTTCAGGAGGCAAACGACGTAAAAGCAAAAGGCAAAAACCAAGCGCCAATTACATTTCACAAGCTTTAAGAATGTCTGCAGTGGCAGCTAAAAAATCAGATGCAGCATTGGGAGCACATATCAGGCGCATATGCGGCCGAACGGACAACTCTAAAGGGATTAAGGCTGGAGCGCATAAGCTAGCGACAATGGTATATCACATGTGTAAGGAAGGCTGGCAATATTATGAAAAAGGAGCCGAATATAATGAAAAAATGCATGCAATGAAAAACTTGGCTGGGTTGCATAAAAAAGCTGAAAAATTAGGTTATAAACTAGTTGCCGTAGCGGCGTAAAAAAGACAAAAAAAGTAAGACCGGTTGAATAGCGGTAATCAAAAATTCGTGGAAAAAATTGACCCATCGAGCACTGGTGCTGAATGCCCGTTTTGTAGCTTGGTCGGAAAGAATCGCGATAATATCATTGGGAAGCATAGCTATCCCGTTCGGAAGATCGCCTGGCATTATGTTCTTTCCTCCGCCTTTTTAATGATTAATGCCTTTCGACTCCAAAAGCAGGAGAAATGATGAAATATCCACCAATAACGCAGGCATAAGTTTCGTAAGCATTCAACCTATTGTTACTCGGAAGGCTTGAGAGCGCAAGCGAAAACAGCCGCAGCTAAGGGAACAACAAGTAAAGTGCTTAACCCCGTAGGAGGCAATTGCAGGATGGTTAGGAAATATCTTTTTTGCCATCCCGCCATCATCTTGTTATTTTTTGAGTGTTACCTGCTTTTGAACCATGCCCAAAAATCGGTGATTTTTTAGGAAAGAAGCAATAAATTTATGTTATAAACGAATTTATTATCACTTTTGCAATTGTCTCCTACGGGGTAATCGTTTCTCCTGTAAAACCCGTAACTGCGACTGTCTTCGTTTGCGCTCGCAAGCCTTAGCTAATGGCCTACAAAGAGAGTCTCATCACACAAATGAGTGGTTGACAGAGGTGAAAACCCAAAAACCCTAAATGTAGACTTTGGTTGAACGGATTGGGGTCAGGCTTGCGATTTGCGATTTGAAAGGAGTCAGGCTCTCTAATGCATTTAGGACTTTCAAATCGCAAATCACAAGCCTGACCCCAATCCTCAAAGCCCTGTCACGCTATGAGTTTTTGAGAAGTTATCTCTGCCAACCACTCATTTGTGTGATGAACCCAAAGAGATGGGCTTCGCCTAGGAAAATTCTTATATCTTACTTCATAATTCTTGGTCTGCAAAACCGGGTTCTTTCAGTTTGCAGGACTTGCATAGAGAAAAGAGCAAGAAAAAATAACAAGATATTACGATGGCCAGGATATTAAAATTGGATTATCAGCCCGACTTATATATACCAGGATTTAGTGAGCATTTGACATGCCGCACTATGTCGCCTCTAGAAAAGCTTGCCGGCCGGAACTTGTGCAAACTTTGCTGCCAGTGGCAGCTCTTGCGCTGCCACCGCAGCCGCCGGCACTTTGACTTGTGCGTCGTCGACATTTTCGCGTACTGCCTCGACACCCAGTTGGACAAGCTTGGATGCCAGATTTTCATAGCCGCGGTCAAGGAACTGCAATCCAGAGATATTACTTGTCCCCTTGGCCAGCAAAGCCGCCATCACATAGGCAAAGCCGGCCCGCAGATCGGGCACGACGATATCTTTAGCAAACAACGGAGAAGGCCCTTTTACGATGAGGCTATGGCAGAAGCTCTGCGAAGCAAAGCGGCACTGCTTGCCGCCCAGGCACTGGCGGAATAGCGTGATATCGGCGCCCATTTCGCCCAGCGTCTCGGTATAGCCGAAGCGGTTTTCATATACCGTTTCATGCACCACCGACGACCCCGTGGCCTGGGTGAGCAGGACCACAAAAGGCTGCTGCCAGTCGGTCATAAAACCGGGATGAACATCTGTCTCCAGATGCAAGCCGCCCTGCAGGGGACCGTCATAGTAAAATTCTATGCCGTTGCTCTTGATGTCAAAGCCGCCGCCCACCTCTCTGATCTTATTCAGAAAGGTTACCATATTGATGTGCTGAGCGCCTTCGACAAAAACGCGTCCTTTGGAACTGATCGCAGCCATACCCCAGGAGGCGGCTTCGATACGGTCAGGAATGACAGTATGCTCCACTTCATGGAAACGGCGCGTGCCCTGGATGCGGATGGTGCGGTCGACATCCAGCGTAATGATGGCGCCAAGCTTTTGTAGAAATAGGATCAGTTCGACAATTTCAGGTTCGATGGCAGCATTTTTGATGACAGTGATGCCGCGTGCTGTTACGCCTGCCAAAATCGTATTCTCGGTGGCACCGACGGAAGGGTAGTTTAGATGGATTAAAGTGCCTTTAAGTCCATTGTGCGCATGCGCAAAATAAGCGCCTTCCTTCTTCATGCCGCGGTATTCTATACTGGCGCCGAGTTTTTCAAGCGCTTGGATGTGAAAATCCACCGAGCGCGTGCCTATGGCACAGCCGCCGACAGTCGGAATGATGATATCTTCATCGGTACGGCCTAGCAGTGCGCCGATCATCAAAATAGGAATGCGGTTGGCGCCGGAAAAGCGCTGCGGGATATAGGAGGTCTTTAGTTCTTTGGTGATAACCTCCATGACACCGGCCTGGCGATCCCACTCGACCTGCATGCCGATTTCCTGGCAGAGGGCGACAGTGACCTCAACGTCACCGATATTGGGTACGTTATAAAAACGGCAACGTTTGTCAGACAGCAAAGACGCCACTAACAACTTGGTCATGGCATTTTTGGCACCTGCCGCTTTTACATGGCCTTTGAGAGGGTTTCCACCGGTGATTTTTAAGACATCCATGAAGGTTCCGCCAGTTGTTACTAGGGTTTGATTATAAAAAAATGATTAAAGACCCGCAAACTTACAACAATTGCACGCTTAACTGCAATACATTAATGCCCTTTCTTTAACAGTCCGCCATTTTTTCGGCAATAAAATTTTGATTAGCAGAACCAATTATCGGTTGATTGAATTATACCACATGCGGTTAGGTTTGGCGCAGCCGAAAAATGCCAAACCTAACCGCGCGTGGTATAGCCTGCCATATATAGGATTTTGTTCCAGGCCTGAAAGGCCTATCTGTCATAGCCCGGGTCGGGGCAAAGCGATGGCAATTATATTTTCCGGCTATCATTTTTAAGCAAAAGCATGTAAAAACAATTGTTTCTAAAATCATGAAACTTTCAAGGAGCTTTGCATCATGCGCTTGCGAATCCGCACAGGCATTGGACAAGACAGCCATCGTTTTCTCTCCCAAGACTCCTCCAAACTTTGCGTCATCGGCGGCATTATTTTCGAGGGTGTGCCGGGCTTCATGGCCAATTCAGACGGCGATATTGTCTTTCATGCCATCTGCAACGCTATCACCTCGGTGACAGGCGAACTCATCTTGGGGGCTATTGCCGACGACCTTTGCCTTAAGGACGGCATCACCGACAGTGAGGTGTATCTGGCGGCAGCCATGAAGACACTTGGCAAGCAGGAAATTTCGCATGTGGCCGTGACCCTCGAAGGCATGAAACCTAAATTCAAATCCCGCCTGCTGGAGATGCGTGCAAATATTGCGCGCGTCATGGGACTTGATATCACCCAAGTGGGCATTACGGCCACGTCAGGCGAAGGGCTGACCGACTTCGGCTGCGGAGATGGTGTGCAGTGTTTTGCCTTGATTACCACTCAGGAAGAAGTTTAAGGAAACAATGTTCGATCCCTTATCCTACAGCTATGCCATCGCCCTGTTTATAAGGCTGCTGGGTTTTATCTATTTCTTTGCTTTCGGCGCCTTCCTTTTCCAGATCAAGGGCTTGATCGGCGCGCAAGGCATCCTGCCGCTGGCTAACTTCCTGGCCTGGCTGCGCCAGCAGTTGCCTGGAAGCTGCTACCAGCTGGCGCCGACAATATTCTGGCTGAATTGCAGCGACCGGGCATTGTTGTCTGTAGTAATCTGCGGCAGTGTACTCTCCGTGCTGCTGATGTTTGGCGTATACCCTCCCCTGCTGCTCTTGCTGCTATATGTGCTCTACCTTTCCATCGTCACCGCCGGACAGGATTTTTTAAGCTTCGGCTGGGAGGGGTTCCTGCTGGAAATCACCGTCAACGCCTTCTTCTTAAGTCTCTCTTCCCAGCCAAACGTGATGGTCTGGATCAGCCTGAATTTGGTGCTCTTTCGTTTTCACCTTCAAGGCGGCGCCGTCAAGCTGCAAAGCCATGATCCCAATTGGCGCAATCTCACCGGCGTAGCTTACCATTACCAGTCGCAGCCCATTCCGAATATGACCGCCTGGTATGCGCATAAGCTGCCCATGTGGTTCCATAAACTATCGACGTTGATAATGCTCGTGATAGAGATCGTGGTGCCGTTTGCCATGTTCGGCAGCGCCGAGATGCGTTTAGCGGTGTTTTTCGCTTTTGTCGGACTGCAATGGTGCATCTGGCTGACGGGGAATTTCTCCTATCTAAACCATCTGACGGTAGTGCTGTCGACCATCTTAGTGGCCAATGCCTATATGCCGGCTTGGCTGGTGTTGGCGGGTGCTGATGGAAACGCATCGCTTGCCATAGATTTATTCTGCACAGGTGTCGGCGGCCTATTGGTCCTATTAAACATCATGCAGCTGTGGCAGCATTTCTATCCCAATGCCCTGTTCGACTCCTTGCTGCAGAAATTCAGCTATTACCACGTTTCCAACCGCTATGGCATTTTCGCCGTAATGACCACCACGCGCCATGAAATCATCTTCGAAGGCAGCCAAGATGCGGAACACTGGCAGGAATACACTTTCTATTACAAACCGTCCGAAATCACCAGGCGTCCGCAGCGCATCTCCCCCTACCAGCCGCGCCTCGACTGGCAGGCCTGGTTTCTGCCTTTGGGACGCTACCGCTATGACGCCTGGATGGATAATTTTATCTACCGCCTGTTAACGGGTTCGCCAGCAGTGCTGAAGTTACTCAAGCATAACCCCTTCCCCTCGGCCCCGCCGCGCTTTGTACGCACACTCAAATATGAATATACCTTCAGCTCGTGGCAAGAGAAACGGGAACATGGCTTATGGTGGCGGCGCCAGCTTGTCGGCATCTTCACCCACGCTAGGCAGTTGAAAGAATAAGCGAAAAAAGGCTTAGACCCAATATCCTTTTTTCAATAGAATCACGATTATGGCGCATGCCCAAAAAGCGGGCCTTCCTGTAAAAAAACTACGGCAGGGGTTTTTATAATGTCTTCAAAATTACCAGCCTCTTTGCCGCCCTATCTGTCTTTATATTCCCAGGGCGCACACACCTACTCTTCCAAAAATGATACCTCTTGCAACAGCTGTTCCTCAAGTAACGGTTTATTCAGTCCAACCAGTCGAAATCGTAGCTCAGTTGCAAGTCCCTCTTCAACAGATTCCAAACGTGATGATGAAGATGTTCTCAGCGCGCATTCTAATGACTTGCAATTTGATTTTGATGATATATCATTTTCTCCGAAATCCGCTTCAAGAATGGATGCTGCGACTTCATCTGACGAAAACATCAAAGACTGGGAAACCTACCATCAGATCAAGACTCGAATCGGCACGGATGAATCCGATGCAAAAAAATACTTTTTAAAGGTTCTAAGTAGTCCCCTGAATGCCACCATAATCGCCAAGATTCTTCGTGAAATAACTAGCGATCATATAGACCTGGATGAACAAGGTTACATAAAAACAATAGAGGCCATTTTTGAAGCGGACGATATTGGCAATGCCAGAAAAGCCTTCGACCTGTATGCCAGACGTAGTCAAGAATCAATCCAAAAACACCTGGTATTACCACAAGCATCCGGCAAACTCGGACAGGCATCATATCTGCTTAGTGAAATCAAATGCTACGGACTATCTAAGGCTGTGGCTTGCTTGCTGATGGATTGGTACATACGGCATCATAAAATCACCACACCAATAAAGGTCTCGACAGGCCAGGCCGGAGATCTCCAGGCACTATCCCTAGCACAAAACATCAAAATATTCTTACTAGATCAGCATGATTCAATAGAGATTATTGATGACATATCAAACAGATCAAGATCCTCTTCAAGTACGAATTCCGAATCTTCATTTATCCTTAAAGGTATCATCAGAAGACGCGCCTCCTCTGCAACTTCTATACCGATTCCCATCCAATCTCCCCATAGCCAAAAAAAACCAGGCTCTAGTTCCTCTTCAAAAAAGAAACCCTTTGGCCTCTAAGTATTAGGAGCGACATGCCAAAATTACTGCTTAGTCAATTTCCACGTCTTCCTTTTAGGATTCGAATCTTTTTTTCATAACCAAGACCTGCGCTTTGCTCTGACCTAGGCTATGACATATAGACCCTCCAGGCCAAATAATATTGCTTTTAAGCCGCCTTAAAGACGATCTGTCATAGCGAGTCCAGCCACAACAGGTCTTAAAACGTCTAATCCATCACCTGCACCGATCACAATAAAATAAATACAGACAAAATTGGGATTTGTCATTATAATGTACCAGCAACTTAAGTTTAGTAGACTAAGTTTATACCTGACACATAATATTACTTAATATTTTTGGACATATTACTGAGGCAGCCCATGAATGCATTAACTGGGAATTCGTTAACTGTAACCGGCCTAGATTTCAGCCACTCCACCTGCAGCCCCTCTGTTCGCCACTCTGTTCGCCACTCTGTTCAAGGCCAACCATATCAACATCGTCTAGCTCCTATTGCGGAAGAAAAAAGTGAATGTTCACGGCTCCGTCAATCAACGAAAATTCAAAGAATTACCGCAATAGACCAAATGATTGGTTTTCATATGCGCCAAGCCAGCGCGGATTTAGCTTCGGTTAACCGCGGAGATATTGATGCCATTCATTTAAAAGTCTGTGAATTACTTACCCTTTGTTCCTCCGAATGTGGCGAGAAAGTATCAAATAAAATCATTGAAAACATTTTCAAATTACTCACTTCTCATAAGATCTCTATCGATGTGACAATACATGTAACTGCCATGCAGAGGCTTTATGAACTGAATCATATAGACACTGCCAGAACAGTATATAACAATTTTGCACTGCAAACCCCCGATTTCGTCGACGCCTACCTTAAAAAAATCGATAGCGAAAATCAAATCATTGAATGCGATGAACTACAGGAAAATTTGAGCTGTTTATTGATCGACTGGTGCCTGCGTAAAAAGGAAGATATTAATGCTTTTCAAGTGTATGTAAAGAGGGAAGATCTTATGAAAAAAATCATATTCTTCCTTGAGAACAATCAGGATAAGTATCCAAGAGGCATCATTATTAACGACGATAACTTTGCCAAGACAGGTTCATTTACCATACATCGCGCACGCAAAATGTCAGAGCCAATAGATATTCCAGCGCCTTAAGACCAAAGCCGATAACCGCCTACTTGCAGCCACCTTTTTCCAGTACAGGACATCCTAGGCGCTAATAAACATCGCGCAGGTAGCGCTTGGCGGCTTTGAGTTTTTTGACATAATCCTTGGCGCCTTGCTCATCGCAGCCGCCATGCGTCCTAACAATCTCATGCAACGTGGCATCGACATCTTTAGCCATGCGGTGCGCATCGCCGCACACATAAAAATACGCCCCCTTTTCCAGCAAGTCATAAAGCTTATCCCCATGCTGCTGTAGGCGATGCTGCACATATATTTTATGCTCCTGGTCGCGTGAAAACGCCGTCTCCAAGCGCAACTTCCCTGTTTCAACCAGACCCTGCCAGTATTCTGCATAGAAGAATTGGTAGTCACGGTGCCACTCGCCGAAAAACAGCCAGTTGAGGCCGCCGGCATTATGGAACAGGCGCTCCTGCATGAAGGCCCGGTAAGGGGCCACGCCCGTGCCTGGACCCACCATAATGACGGGTAGGGAATCATCCGCCGGCAAAGTGAAGCCGCTGCTGGGATGGATATAAACGGGCACCACGGGAGCATGCATGGGGGCCAGGCGACATAAGTAGTTGGTGCATACCCCGCGCCGAATATGCCCATTAGTCTCGTAAATCAATTCCGCCACCGTCAGATGAACCTCCTCTCCCACCACCGCCATGGAAGAGGCGATGGAATAAAAGCGCGGCAGCAAAGGCATCAGCATATGACAAAGCTCTTCCGGCGCAAACGACACCTCTGCATTTTCCTCCAGGGCATCCCAGATCTCATGCGCCGCCTGGTATTCTTTTAGGGCGTCTTTTTGCGTTTCACCCAAAATGAACCCCAGCCTTTCCTTTTTCAAGGCATCCGTCTGGCGTGCGCCGATCTCGGCGATCAGCTTACGCGGCACATCGGCCAAATTGGCTTTTTTGGTGAGAAATTCGCGCAAAGGATATAACTGGCCGGTATGCTTATCACTGACAGGCTCATCGCCTGCTGCGTGCAGCAGCTGAATTGTCTTTTCGACCACTTCTGGATCATTCATCGACATGACGGCGATGCTGTCGCCGACTTGATACGTCAGGCCGGAACCCTTTAGGCTAAGTACCACATGCTCAACGCTCTTGGCAGAGCCGGGGCGGCATAGGCTGTAGCGGTCAGTGACGGCGGCGAGAAAGGGGTGGGTTTTGCTATAAATAGGGCTGCTTTCGCTCATAAAAAATAACTGGTTAGCTGGTTGAAGCACTGATGATAGCTGAATTCCAATTGATCATAAACAGAAATTGCGTTCTTCTATTGCATAAAAAGAACGCAATCCCATAGAATGTGTGATCATTATGCGGCCATGGCGGAATTGGTAGACGCGCTAGATTCAGGTTCTAGTCGGGGCAACTCGGTGGATGTTCGAGTCATCTTGGCCGCATTTTCTTCTTAAGAGCACCTCTTCTTAAGAGTACCATAGAGTACCCACGTAGAGTAGCATGACTCAACGCACGATTCCACTTGCTCAAAAAATCTTTTCTCACACTCTTTCGGTGGCTTTGGTTGCCAATGGCGCCATGCACGACTATCCTTTCATGGCTGCTTTAATTCGCCAATACGACAAATGTGTGGCCGTCGATGGCGGGCTGTTGCACTGCCATGAGATGCATATCCTTCCACACCTAATCATCGGTGATTTCGACTCCATTCCAGCGGAGTTATTGACAGGGTATCGGCATATCCCGTGCGAAAAATTCCCAGTTGATAAGAATGAAAGTGACATGGAGCTGGCCATTCATGCTGTCAATTCACCTTCAATGCAAAAAATCGGGCTCTTCGGAGCACTAGAAAAACGCACCGACCATGCCCTAAGCAACCTGCATCTGATGTGCCGCTTGCCCGGCAAAATCGTCATCGAAACCGAAAATGAGCGCCTTTTTGCCATCAATAGCAGCTTAGAAATCCCCTGCCATCCCGGACAAAGAGTATCTATTATTCCATTGACGAAAGCTTCGGGAGTATGCACGCAAGGTCTAAAGTGGGAGCTGCATGACGCCGTCTTCGACAAATATTTCATGAGCCTTTCCAACATCTGCTTAACATCTGCTTTCAAAATATCTGTAGCCGACGGCGATTTGATCTGCTGCCTGTCCAGGGATTGAACGTTGGCAGAAAGTATAGTTTAACTACCCATGCCCGGCCTTAATCCGGCCCGCACCAAAATTCCAAAGGCACTTAGACCTAAGTTTCTTACTTGAATTCGGGCACGGGCACATACACCCGCACAGGCACGGATTTAAGACCGGGTACGACTTGATCACTAGGGCTTGCAATGTTAATCGCAATGCTCTACCCTTAATTAGCTTAACTTTAATAAAACCTAGAAACTGTAGACAGATGAAACAAGATTCTTACGATATAAAAAAAATCCGCAATTTCTCGATCATTGCCCACATCGACCATGGCAAATCCACTATCGCCGACCGCCTGCTGGAACTGACGCATACCGTGGCCGCACGTGATATGCAAGCCCAAGTGCTAGATGCCATGGATCTGGAAAGAGAGCGCGGCATCACCATCAAAGCGCATCCTGTGATGATGCACTACAAAGCTAAAGATGGCATCACTTATCAGATCAACCTCATCGACACCCCCGGACATGTCGACTTCGCCTATGAAGTATCCCGCTCCCTGGCCGCCTGCGAAGGCGCCCTGCTAGTCATCGATGCCGGCCAAGGCGTGCAGGCGCAGACATTAGCCAACGTGCATTTGGCACTCGACCGCAATTTGGAAATCGTGCCCGTCATCAACAAAATCGACCTGCCCACCGCCGATATTGAAGGCGTCAAACGCCAAATCGAAGAAGTCATCGGCCTGGATGCCTCAGATGCCATCGGCTGCTCGGCCAAATCAGGCATCGGCATCGAGGAAATCCTGGAACGCCTGCTGCGCGATGTCCCGCCGCCAAAAGAGCCCCCCGACGACACCCTAAGAGCCTTAGTCTTTGACTCCCATTACGACCCCTATCGCGGCGTCATGGTCTATGTGCGCATCATGAGCGGCACCATCAAGAAAGGCTCGCACATCAAGATGATGGCCACCGACAAGAGCTTTGAAATCCTGGAAGTGGGCGTCTTCACCCCCCATGAAGTCCCTGTGGAACAATTGCGCCCGGGCGAAGTAGGCTACATCATAGCCAATATCAAAGCTCCGTCGGATGTCAAAGTCGGCGACACTATTACACTGCATAAAAAACCCGCCAAGGAACCTCTGCCGGGCTTCCGCCACATTACCCCTGTCGTCTTTGCGGGCATCTACCCCATCGATTCAGGCGATTTTGAAGCCCTGCGCGATGCCCTGGATAGGCTGCAACTGAATGATGCAGCCCTGCACCTGGAGCAGGAAAGCAGCACAGCTTTGGGCTTCGGCTTCCGCTGCGGCTTTCTGGGCTTGCTGCACCTTGAAATCATCTTCGAGCGGATCCAGCGCGAATTCAACGTCGATATCATCTCAACCGCGCCAAGCGTGGTTTATAAATTCACTTTGGGCGATGGCTCGGTCAAGGAAGTTGACAACCCTGCCCATTACCCCGATCCGGCCTCCATTGCATGGGTGGAAGAGCCATGGGTAAAATCACATATCATCGTACCTGCCGAATACCTTGGCGGCGTGATGAGCCTGGGAATGGACAAACGCGGCACCTGCGTCAAAACAGAGACGCTGGACGCCCATCGTCTGATGCTGACCTATCACCTGCCGCTCAACGAGATCATCACAGACTTCAATGACAAATTGAAATCGATTACACGCGGCTACGGCTCTTTCGACTACGAATTCGAGAATTATGAGAAAGGCGACATCATCAAGCTTGAAATCCGCGTCAATGAAGAGCCTGTGGATGCCTTTTCATGCCTGGTCCACAGTACCAAAGCCGAAGCCAAAGGACGCGCCATCTGTAAAAAGCTTGTAGAGGTGATCCCGCAGCAGCTGTTTAAAGTGCCTATCCAGGCCGCCATCGGCAGCAAAATTGTGGCCCGCGAAACCATCCGCGCCATCACCAAGAACGTTACAGCCAAGTGCTATGGCGGCGACATCTCACGCAAACGCAAGCTGTGGGACAAACAGAAAGAGGGTAAAAAGAGGATGAAGGAAATTGGCAGAGTAAATATCCCTCAAAATGCCTTCATGGAAGTTCTTAAAGCCGGTGATTGATCCTATGCATATATTCACTCCCGAACAGTTGGCCAGCCTGGATAAAACGCGCCTCCCTAATCATGTGGCCATCATTCCCGACGGCAACCGCCGCTGGGCAGCAAAAAAGCGTGAAGAATCCGAAAAAGGGCACTTCCAAGGCGCCAGCACTTTGATTGAAATCGTCAAAGCGGCTAAAGCACTGGGAATCAAGACGATCACGTTTTTCTGCTTTTCGACAGAGAACTGGAGCCGTTCGCGCGAGGAAATTAATATCCTGATGTGGTTGTTACAAGACTTTTTGAACGAAAACCGTTTGGATATGCAGACCACCGGCGTAAGATTCAGCACCATCGGCAATCTTGAGGCTTTGCCTCAAGAGGCGCTAATAGCCATTGAAGAGACGCGCCGGGCGACAGCCCAGTGCCAAGACATCAATATGGTGGTGGCTTTGAACTATGGCGCGCGCGATGAAATCAGGCGCGTGCTGCATAAAATTATCGATGACTCAAACGATGGGAAAATCCACAAGGAACAGATTACAGAAGCGCTCATTGCAAGCTATCTGGATACAGCTCCTTGGGGCGATCCTGAACTATTTATTCGCACAAGCGGTGAAATGCGCCTAAGCAATTACTTGCTTTGGCAGATGGCTTATACAGAAATTTATTTCACCGATGTGCTGTGGCCCGATTTTAAACCTGCCGATTTACTTGCAGCGGTCGCAGATTTTCAAGGACGCGAAAGACGCTGGGGAGGACCATGATTTTTAATAAATTGAATCATTTACAACAGCGCATCATCGGCGGAGGCGTAGCCGCCCTGGCCGCCCTGATCCTGATCTTGCTGTCCCAAGCGCCGGCCTTTAAGCCCATCACCGTGGCCTTGATCGCGGGCATCATCGGCGCATCCATGTGGGAATGCCTACAGATCGCCTATGCCAAGAATTTGCAGCCCGCCGGCAAACTATGCATCGGCGCCGGCGTATTATATGCCTTGGCCGTGGCCTTAAACACACAATATGCCCAGTTTAACTGCCTGCCTGAAATTGTTTTATTAGGCTCTTTGCTTAGTTTTTTCATTTATTACTTTGTGAAAGGACAGTCCCCTTTCCTCAACCTTGCCAGCAGCGTTTTCTGCTTTGCCTATCTGGCAGTGCCGTTAAGCTGCATCATCAGCATCACCTATTTTTTCAGCCAGAGCGGCGCGCAAGATGGACGCTGGTGGATCGCTTATCTTCTCGGCGTCACCAAGATGACCGATACGGCGGCATTTATCATCGGCCGGAAATTCGGGCGGCAGAAACTTGCCCCTTATATCAGTCCAAACAAGTCCTGGGAAGGTGCCTTGGGCGGTTTTTGCGTGGCCATCGGCATGAGTGTGGTGATGACGCTGGCGGCTAAAATCGCGGGAGCTGATTTCAGCCTCACCTTATGGCAGAGCGTCTGGCTGGGAGCCGGTATTGCCATCTTGGCTGAATTAGGGGATCTGGCGGAGTCACTGCTGAAACGCGATGGGGGCATCAAAGACAGCAACCGGCTGCCGGGGCTTGGAGGAATATTGGATATCGTCGATTCGCTTGTCTTTACAGCGCCGTTGGTCTATATTTTTCTTAAGAGTCAATAACGAGGTTTAGCTTATGATCATCACCATCGACGGATTCATTGCCACAGGCAAAAGTACCATCGCCAAAGAGCTGGCCCGCCGCATAGGATATATTTTTTTCGATACCGGCGCGATGTATCGCTGCCTGACGTATGCGCTGCTTAAAAATAAAATCAATATCGACGATGCGGCTGCATTGGCTAAATGCCTTGATAATTTCAAATTTGATTATAAAATCCGGCGCGGCGAGAGGTGTTATTTTGTCGATGACGAAGATGTCTCTTTGAAAATCCGCGGTCCGGCAGTTACCTCATTGGTTTCCAAAGTCTCTGCCATCCCGGCGGTGCGCAAGAAATTGATCTCCATGCAGCAAGACCTAGCTGTTGGCGTCAATGCTGTCTTTGAAGGGCGCGATATGGGCACTGTCGTATTTCCCAACGCCCAATTGAAACTTTTCTTAACCGGCAAACCGGAAGTGCGCGCGGCGCGGCGCTTTGCCGAGCTGCGGACCAAATTTCCGGAAGACACCACCATGCTGACCATGGCACAAGTCATCGAAGATATCAATGCGCGCGATGCCTATGACAGCAAAAGGGAGTTATCCCCTCTAAAGGAAGCTCCGGACGCTTTAGTGCTCGACACCTCCAACTTGACAATAGATGAAGTCATCCTCAAAATTTTGGAGTTTAAAGACTCCATGAAAACCCGCCAGCTACCAGCGCATTGATGCATCTGCTTTATAGAAGCCTCTATTACCTGACCAATACCTGGTGCCGGATACTCTATGGACATGCCGTTCATGGTGTAGAACACTTGCCTAAAGGGAAAGCTATTATCGCCGCCAACCACACTTCAGCGCTCGATCCCATCCTGCTGGGCATCTCCTCCCATCCTGAAGAGCTGGTCTTTCTGGCGCGTAAAACCCTTTTCACCCCCTTGCTAGGCCCTATTATAAAGAGGTTGAACGCTTATCCCATCGATCAAAAGCCCCTTAACCGGCTGGAGGCGCTCCAGGTGGCTATTGACTTGCTGGCGCAGGATAAAAAAATCGTTATTTTCCCCGAGGGACACCGTTCTTTAGATGGCAGGTTGGCACACCTTAAGCAAGGCGCCGCCCTGCTGGCCCTCACCGCCCAAGCCCCTATTGTGCCTGTCTATATCCATGGGGCATATGACATTTTCAATAAGACACATTATTTTCCCAAGCTATGGGGAAAGACCGCCTGTATCATTGGGTCGCCGATAAAATGGCAAGACTATATGGCCCTGGAAAAGGAAGAAGCCCTCGTCAGCCTCACCATCCGTTTGCAGGAGGCTCTTGAAGCTCTCAACGCATGGTATGAAGACGGCGCTGTCGGTTCTCCACCCTGACCTACAATATTAAGGAATCAACTTATGCTGGCTATTAACGCCCTTTTCAACCGCATCCATGAATGGGGCGAACCCGAGCAGCGCCCGGCTACAAGGATCGTGCTGACACGCTTGGGAGGCGTAGCTGGCAGCGTCATCGAAACGTTTGCCATCGCCTACAGCTCGTTGAATGTCGGCCTTAAATTCGGCGATACCCTAGGCAACATATCCATAAAAACCATCTCCGCTCTTTTTCCAAAATCGCGCCTGGCAACCAACCTCAACAAATTGCCAGCCAGCCTGAATAATTTGAAAAACAACTTGCTGCATGTCTGTAAGCTCATTATCGGCCTCGCCTCGACACTGCTGCTCGGAACATTTTTCAGTCCGGAGCTAAATTTCAGGCTGCACCTGAAATTAGGCCTCGTCGTCGACAATTTGAATATTAAGAAGCAAAAAGAACTCAAAGCCAAACTGACGGCCGAAACCAAGGCCGCCGAGATCACACAGGCACGCGCCAGCCGCTTTAGCCAATTCCAAGCCGAACGGCAAGCGGCTAAAGAGCTGCAGGAGCAGGAAAATGCCATCGACAGGCATCTGGCCGAATTGCTACAGAGTTCCGGTTAGCCGGTCATATCAAACTGCCGGTAGCCTTGCCTGCACGCAAATTTCACCACAGAGGCACAGAGACACAGAGAGGAGACTGCCTGATTAAAGCATAGCATCAGGCTAACTCTGCGTTTTTTTTGAATATAACTTTACTCAAGAATTTGAACCATTGTACCTAGTAACAGACTGTGAATCCATTTCAACGCAGAGCCGCAGAAACGCGATGATGCAGAGTTAGCTTGATGCGTATGCTTCAAACAGGCAACCCCCTCTCTGAGTCTCTGTGTCTCTGCGCCTCTGTGTCTCTGCGCCTCTGTGTCTCTGCGCCTCTGTGGTGAAATTTGCATGCAGGTCCGAGAGGCACGGGCTTTACGCGTTATAGGTGGTGGAGCTCACATTGCCGCCGGTGCCGGTCCAGTTGGTATGGAAAAATTGACCGCGCGGCTTGTCGATGCGCTCATAGGTATGCGCGCCGAAATAATCCCTTTGCGCCTGCAGCAGGTTGGCCGGCAGTTGCGGCGCGCGGTAGCCATCATAAAACGACAGCGCGGTGCTGAAACAAGGAATGGGGATGCCCATTTCAGCCGCGGCCGCGATAACTTTGCGCCAGCCTGTTTGAGCGGTTTTCAGCTCTGTGCTGAAGAAGTCGGCCATCAATAAATTCTTTAAGGCAGGGTCTTTATCAAAGGCTGCTTTAATGTCATTCAGGAAATGGCTGCGGATGATGCATCCCCCTCGCCACATCAGGGCGATGCCGCCATAATTGAGTTTCCAATGGTATTCTTCAGCGGCATGGCGGAATAGCATGAAGCCTTGCGCATAACTGATGATTTTTGAGGCATACAGCGCCTGCTCGATATTATCGATAAACTCTTGCTTATTGCCTTTAAAACAGGGCTGCGGACCGCTCAATACGCGGCTGGCCTCGACGCGTTCGTCTTTGATCGCCGACAGGCAGCGGGCAAAGACGGCTTCGCTGATCAATGTCAGAGGCATGCCCATATCCAAGGCGTTAATCACCGTCCATTTGCCGGTACCTTTCTGTCCGGCCACATCCAAGATCTTATCCAGCAGGGGCTTGCCATCGGTATCTTTGACCGAGAAGATATGGCCGGTGATCTCGATTAAGTAGCTGTTCAGCTGCCGCTTGTTCCACTTGTCAAAGACTGCCTGCAGCTCGTCGGCAGAAAGTCCAAGTCCTGTTTTCAGCAGATTGTACGCTTCACAGATCAGTTGCATGTCGCCATATTCAATCCCGTTATGCACCATCTTGACATAATGACCTGCGCCGCCCTCGCCGACCCAATCGCAGCAGGGCTGTCCGCCATCGGCCTTAGCAGCGATGCCTTGGAAGATGGCTTTGACATGCGGCCAGCCGTCGGGATTGCCACCCGGCATGATCGAAGGACCATGGCGTGCGCCTTCCTCGCCGCCTGAAATACCGGCGCCGATGAAGATGATGCCTTTGTCTTTCAGCGCCTGCACACGCCGCTCGGTATCTGTGAAAAGACTGTTGCCGCCATCGATCAGGATATCGCCTTTCTCAAGGTGGGGCAGGCAGAGCTCGATGAATTCATCCACCGCCTCGCCCGCCTTAACCATCAGGATGATGCGGCGCGGCCTTTTAAGCATGCCGATGAACTCCTCAAGGGAATGGGCGCCTTGAAGTTTAGTGCCTTTGGCCGGCCCTTGCAAGAAATCATCGACTTTAGAGACCGTACGGTTGAAGACAGCCACATCAAAGCCATGATCGTTCATGTTGAGGGCTAAATTTTGACCCATGACGGCCAGGCCAATAAGGCCGATATCTGCTTGCGGCATAAAGAACATCCTCAGTTTACTGGTGTTTATGTACTGATATTGCGTTCGACCATATTGATTTGACGTCGCAAGGTATCGTCATCGGCGATTTTCTTTTCGATATTCTTGCAGGCATGTAAAATGGTTGAATGTGTTTTGCCGAACGAGGCGCCGAGCATCTGGAGCGATTCATTGATCCACTTCCAGGCCAGGTACATGGCGACTTGGCGCGGCAGCACGACCTCTTTAATGCGAGTCGTGCCTTTCAAATCGCTTACCCTCACCTGGAAAACTGCGGCCACGCATTTCAAAATCTGCTCCACCGAGATCTTCTGGCCAGGAGCCTGCTGCAGCATCTCACGCAGCGTTTTCTGTACCAGATCTTCGGTGATTGTCAGATCCATCAGACGGCAATGCGCGCTTAAGCGATTGACGGCACCTTCAATTTGACGCACGTTATTATAGATATGTTCGGCGATGAAGAAAGCAATATTGTTGGGTATATCGAGCCCTTTCTGCTGGGCCTTATGCTGGATGATGGCCACGCGCGTTTCCAGTTCAGGCACCCCCACATGGGCAACAAGACCCCATTCCATACGGGCAGTCATCCTTTCGGATAGTTTGAGCTGCGATGGCGCCTTATCGCTGGTGATGACGATCTGCTTATTCTGGTTAATCAAGGTTTCAAAAGTATTGCAGAATTCCTCTTCAAAATTGAGGCGGTTTTGCAGGAACTGGATATCATCGACGAGCAGGACATCGACATCCGAGCGGTAGAAACGCTTCATGCGGTCAATGGATTTGTTGCGCAAACTATCGACGAGTTCATTGATAAAAGCTTCCGTCGTGATGCACTGCACACGCAGCTTCTTGTTATTCTCACAGATATGGTGGCCGATGCTATGCAAAATATGGGTCTTGCCAAGCCCCACCCCGCCATGGATAAAAAGCGGGTTATAGGACATGCCTGGACGGGATGCCACGCCCATGGCGGCTGATTTTACAAATTGATTGGTCGGGCCTTCAATGAACGTTTCGAAACGATAGTTAGGATTGAGTTTAACTTCATAGGAATTGGCGGCCTGGACAGGTTCCGACTTAACGGGTGCCGGCATAGGCATGCTCATTTTTTTCTGCTGGGCAGCCACCACAAATTTTATGGCCGGCTCGCCATCGACATTAACCGGCAGAAAGGCACATAAATCTTTCTTGTAATTGGACAATAGGTATTCCTGAACAAAAACGTTCGGGATTTCCAAAGTGATTTCTTCGGCGGCAGAGTCTAGCACATTGATCGGTGCCAGCCAGTTGCCAAACGCTGTAGCCGAGGTGCGGCCTTTGACATAATGAATGAATTGAGTCCACGCTTCGCAATTATCACAAGCCAGCATGCATTTATGTCCTTATAAAGTTATGAACAACGTTTCCACAGCCTATTATGGGGCTGATATGCGCAAAATCTAACAGGAGTGATGTTAGGCTGCAAGCAAATTGTCGATGAAATATCCATGCCATCGGTAACTCGCTAAGCATCAGAACCTGAAAAAAGCAAAAAGAAAACATTTACCCAGCATAAATGCAAAAAGCCACAAAATCTCACTGCCGAGGCAAAAGAGACTAAAAGGAGCTGTGTCAGGGATACAACACTGCTTTGAAATCCGTCTTCCGCCCATGCCACCGCGGGAGCTTTCGCGCTGTCCAAGATGTCAAATTCTCATTAGATCCTGATTAATTCTTTAGGTCAGCGCCGTTTAGAGGTAACAGGCTTCAGAGAGGTAGAGCAAACGGCTGAAAACATCGGCCGCACGCATCACATGGATCTCTTTAGCGTCGACAAATTCTCCGGTGATCGAGCATTTTACATACATGGTTTTCAAATCGACAATCAGGCCCTTATCGGCCGGTAAAATGTTTGTGTAAGCGCATTTTGACGGCAGCAGGCTCTGCTCGCGGCGCATCTTTTTGATCATTTCCAGGCGGATATCACCATTCCGTCCGCCAAACTCCGTGCATAACAAAAGCTTGGGTGTCAGCTCCTTCAGCAACGAAAGTGCGCCAAAATATCCGAGCTGATGCTCGAGATAGGCCGTCTTGTTGTAGTCTGCACTATTTGGATTGCCAATGCCGGTGATGAGCACATCGCAAGCTCCAAGATGGCGGCTTAGCGAAGGCAGCCATCTGGCTCCGGAAATATAGCCTACATTTAGTTCCTGCCGGCGGTCGTTAGTTAGCTTTGACAGCGGGCTGGATGAAGTCAAATCAAGGCGGATACCCAAGCAGCAGGATGAGGGGAGGGAGCGTTCGGCATAAAGCGCATGCCTGTTCGTGGTCGATGGAGCTGCCAGGAAGTAATGCAGGCAGATGCCGGCGCACAACTCAATTTTTTCAATATCGGAGTCGATAAAAATTTCAAGGTTATGCAGCGCTTGACGCTCCTGCTTAAAGCGCGGCTTTAAAATCCCGGTCAGGGCCTGATAAGCTTTCTGGTTGAGATAATAATTAATGACGTGAAGCTCTTGCCCTCCACCCTCTTGCCCAGCCTTCTGACCGGCTTGGTTGAGTTGATAATTCATGTCATAGATTTCTTTGATATCAGTATAGGCATCAGGGCTTTCCTGAGTGACAATGATAAAATCTATGTCATTGAGATGCAGACCATAACCATGAAAGTTTCTTAGGAAATGCTTGCCGGGATTGATGACGATGCCCTTGCCCTGCCAGCGCAGAAAAATCCCGCCCGTTGGCTTGTGGGTATTTTCTGACAGCAATGACCATTTCAGCGACTTAGAAAGGTCTGCTGAAAGGCTGTCGTTGGAGGGGTTTTCTGCACCCTGTAGCATATATAAGCAATAGTCTTTAATAGGGGCCCTGGCTTTCCAATGCGCCAGATAGTCGGCCATCACCTCTGCTTGCCGTGCGTGGAAAGCGTGCATCGCGTCGTCTAGTGGTGCATTCGGCCGGGATGCGGCAGCCTCGAAGGTTGCAGACTCGAAGGTTTCAGGCTGTCTTTCCAAGGCCTGTTCGTCCATGCATGTATCCAAAAGAAAGGTTTCGTCCTCACGATTAGCCGCAAAGAGGTCGACACACACCGGCGAATAGGCTTTGGCCGGTTGGGATTGTTCGCTGGCAAAAAGGACTTCCTCTGCCGGAGCGGCGGAGAAGATGCCGACGAGTTCATTAATTTCATCGTCGCTGATATTGATTTTGGCAGGCTGTTCATCAATGGCATATTCATGAATGGCATGAGGCCATGGCATGGTCTTTGCGGCCGGCATCTCTTCAGCCAGTGCCTGTGCTTTTCGCCTCAGAATTTGAGCTTCCTCCTGCTGACCGGCTTGTGCCAGCAGCTCGCCTAAAAGGATCAGGCAGACATGATGTTGAGGGTTAATTTCCAAGGCTTTCTGCGCAAACGCCATGGCTTTATCGCTATGCCCCTGGGCTCTTGACACATGGGCCGAGGCCAGATAGCAGAAAAACTCAAAGCCGGGCAGCCATTTGCACTGCAGATAATGCTTCAGCGCACTTTCATAGTATCCGCTGTAAAAGGCATATTCCCCTTTAAAAAACTCCTGCATGGCATGCTCGGAGACATATTTATCTTTGCTGATCTCTATGAAGTGCAACAATTCCTGCAGCGCGCCGGGCTGGCTGTCAAGCCGGCACGCTAGCTGCTGCACATGTTTCAAATAATC
>CAWHMU010000046.1:0-143040 GCA_963830365.1 uncultured Chlamydiae bacterium | reverse complement strand
CGGGACACTCGCCAAGTCCCAGCTGTTGACCGCTGCCGCGGTAAACGCGCATTTTAGCCTACTTGTAAACCTTTGTCGAAAAGATCAGAAAAAAGGGGATAGACATGAAAATCAAAGCAGCCGATTTCCGCGTGGCACCCGGCGAAAAGGTCAAACTCGACACCTTGCCGACGATGGTGAAGCCCTTTTACAAGTCGAAGAAGCAGTATAAAAAAATCCTGGAGGAGCATGTTGAGAAATTGAGTGCGATGCAAAACCTTCTCTATGCCTCCAACCAATATGCCTTGCTGTTGATTTTCCAGGGGATGGACGCCGCCGGCAAAGACGGGGCCATCCGGCACGTCATGTCGGGCGTCAATCCACAGGGGTGTGAGGTTTTCAGCTTCAAGCAGCCCAGCGCCGAAGAGCTGGACCATGATTTTCTGTGGCGCACCACCTGCCGCCTGCCGGAACGCGGGCGTATCGGCATTTTCAACCGCTCCTATTATGAAGAGGTGCTCATCGTGCGCGTGCATCCGGAGATTCTTTTAAATCAGGATCTTCCCAAGCAGTTGCTTGATGATAAAGACTTCTGGGATTGGCGCTACCGCTCCATCGTGGATTTGGAGAAACATCTCCACGCCAATGGCACACGGGTGATCAAGTTTTTCCTCCACCTCTCGCCGGAAGAACAGTGCAAGCGCTTCCTTGAACGCATTGATGATCCGGCCAAAAACTGGAAAGTCAGTCCTTCCGACTCACTAGAGCGCAAATTCTGGCCTCAATACATGCAGGCTTATGAGGACTGTCTGAACGCGACAAACACCACTCATGCCCCTTGGTCTATCGTGCCGGCTGACGACAAGGAAAATGCCCGTTTGATCATTTCGCAAACGGTTCTTGAGGCGATTGATGAACTTAAGATGGCATACCCCAAGAGCAATGCGGCCCACCGCCAGGAATTAAAGACCATGCGCCGGCAACTGCTTAATGCTTGTTGACAACTTCCTGATAGAGGGCATGCGCCAGGCCATCCACCAGACCGATTTTTGGCACATAGATGTCTTTGATGCCAGCCCAGCGCATGACATTGATATAGATTTGCAAGGCCGGCACAATCACTTCGGCGCGGTCTTCACTGAGTTTATATTCGTGCATGCGCTCATGTGTAGACAGACAGGTGAAATCGGCACAATATTTTTTAAGTAGATCCAATGAGAGGGACTTTCCCTCTTTCTTTTTACTTAAGGAAAATATTTTGTTGATGTTGCCGCCTGAACCAATGGCCACCACTGGCAAATTGCTTTTAACATTGGCTTTTAACTCGGCTTTCAAGTTATTCCAATGGGAGTCTGTTACCTGATTCTTCAGTATTCGGATCGAACCGATGTCGATGGATTTCTTATAACGCATCTTGCCATCGGCATAAAAAATGATATCGGTGCTGCCACCGCCTACGTTGACATATAGATAGGCATGTTCCCTATCCATATTTTCAGCGATATGATTCTCATTAATCAAGACCGCTTCTTCATCCCCGCTGATGATATGGATTTTAATGCCGGTCTGCCTTTCCACTTGCTTGACAACTTCATTGCTGTTCTTTGCATCCCGCATGGCGCTTGTCGCACAAGCCTTCAAATGCTTGACGTCATAGAAGTTCAGCAAGCCCTTAAACACCTGCATTGCAATGACGACCTTTTCTGCCTTCGCCGGACTAATTTCCCCATTCTCAAAAACATTAAAGCCTAAGCGCAACGGCAACCTTAGGAAATCGACCTTATCAAATTCAGCCACGCGCTGCTTGTTGACGACGGCATCAACAATCAACAAGCGGGCGGCATTACTTCCGATATCAATGGTAGCTATCTTCATGAAGAGCTTTTAACCTTTTTCTTTTTTAAGTATTGTTGTATGGCGATTTGAGAGCGTGTTTTTTTGCCGGTTGACGAAACATATTGATTGGAAAGCTCCCTGCCATGCCAGCGTGCTTTGACATTGTCGCTGAGTTTGATGTCAAGGATATGCTTGATTTCATCTTTCAGGGCTTTATCCCTGATCGGGACGGCGACTTCGATGCGATAATCCAAGTTACGTACCATCCAATCAGCCGAAGATATATAGATGTCCTCATTACCGCCATTGTGAAACAGCCAAATGCGACTATGCTCCAGATATTCATCGACAATGCTGATCGCCGTTATGGGCGCTATGGATGCGTTTTTATCAAGCATGGCGCAAAAGATGCCGCGGACAATTAACTTAACTTCGACACCTGCAGCAGCAGCCTTGTAAAGTTTATTTATTAATTTTTCATCACTCAGCGAGTTTACATTGATAATGATTTTGGCCGGCTGGCCGGCGCTGGCCGTTTGAATTTCACGGTCGATCTTGGCAAATAAGGTCTTGCGCATATTCACCGGGCTGACCAATAAGGTCTTACAAAGCTCCAGCTGGCGCCTTAAATTCTTTTCCGGCTTTTCAAAGCCCTTAAAGATGCGGTTGACATCGGCCATGATATTGCGATTGCTCGTCAGTAAAAAATGGTCGGTATAGCTTAAGGCCGTTTTTTCATTCAAATTGCCTGTGCCGACAAAACCGTAGTGGAAAGTCCGCTTGCCCTCTTGTTTTTTGATCACACAAATTTTGGCATGCACTTTCAGCGCTGGAATACCGACAAAAACTTTTACGCCTTCTTCTTCGAGTTTGGCTTTCCATTCCAAATTCGCTTCTTCATCAAAGCTGGCCCGCAATTCCAATATTACCTGCACTTCTTTGCCGTTACGTACGGCATTGATTAACGCATTGCAAACTTTTGAATGGGGCGCTAGCCGATAGGCGATGAGTTTGATGCTTTTTACATCCGGATCCATGGCCGCTTCCCGCAACAAATGAATGATTGTATTGAAGGAGTGGTAGGGGACATGCAGCAACACATCCTGCTGCTTTAGTACATCGCTAGCATGCAATGGTTTGGCCAGAGCCGGATGTTGAAAGGGCCGCGGTCTTGGCTGGCTATTGGGCAGGATGGCGGGGAAGTCCATGAAATCACGGAAATTGCGGATATAACCTCCGGGGATAATGCTGTCACGGTAAGAAAGGTTGAGCTTGCGTGCTAATAAGGCCAATAAGTCTTTATTCATCCGTTTATCATATAGAAAGCGGGTGGCCGGCGCTTTGCGCCTGTTTTTCACACCTTTTTCAATTTTTTGCACAAAGGTCGTAGAGATGTCATCATCGATATCAATTTCAGCATCCTTAGTCACTTTGAACATATGGGCTTCAAAACGCGTATAGCCTAAATGGGAAAAAATTCTGGGCAGATTAAAGCGTATCACATCTTCCAGCAAGGTGATGTTTTGCTCGCCGGCGGTGGAGGGCAGAAAAACAAAACGACTATGATTTTTAAGCGGGATTTCTATCATCGCAAATCTTTGCCCGGCAGAGCCTTTATTTTTTTTCAGCACGATGCCTAAAAAAATATTACTATCTTTAAAAGCAGGCAGCTGCGGCATGTCATCGATGAATAAAGGGACGACAGAGGAGCTTATCTCGTGATCAAATAAATTATTAATAAAGATTTTCTCTTTGGCATTTAGATTTTTGTCATCAATCAGAAAGACTTTTTCTTTATTTAAATCCTTGAGGATATTTTCCCAAATGCGATTGAAATCCTCCTGCTGCCCTAAGACAAGGCGATGGATTTGGTTGAGGATTTTCTGAGGATTTTTAAGATCGAGTCGTGCTGTTTTGTCCTGTAATTTGATCATTTTTTTTAACAAAGCGACCTGCACCCTAAAAAACTCATCGCGGTTGTTAGAGTAAATACCTAAAAAACGGATGCGCTGTTTTAATGAGTGGGTAGGATCGTTAGCTTCCTGCAAAATGCGCGCATTAAAACGCAGCCAACTGATCTCACGTGGGATGATTAACTTCTTATGCATAGCTTAATTGAGTTGTAAACGCCTCTGCCGTAGCTTGAACGCGTCTTGGCTTCTTTAATCATTTAGGCGATTTTTTTTGAATGATCTGCTTTGGCTCCATTAGCCATGACAACATGCATCGGCCCGGCCTGATCAGCCCATCGACTTCGAGCATTAGCACGCCGCCTTTTTTAAGGTTCATCAGCGAGCTTTTGTTTTTGGAAAGGCAGTAGGAAGCAAAGCCACTAAGGAACGGCTCATGGCCGACAATGGCAACAGTCTTTGATTCTTTAAATTTATTTAAAAATCTGACGAGCTTATCATACGAAGCGCCAGGCGCAAGCAGGTCGGTGACTATCACCTCTTCTGAAGCACCACAATAGGCATTGACGATATCGGCACTTTCACAGGCGCGTAATAAAGGGCTTGTTAAAACGGTGTCAAAAGATATTTTCTGACTTTTTAAGGCTTTGCCGATCTCTTTCATCTGCGTCTTCCCATTTTTTTTCAATGGGCGCTCTTCATCCATGGTGTCGTCTTCTAGACTTCTACCGGCCAGGCCATGCCTTAAAATATAAAGCTCCAACATAATACGTTTCCTTGTGTAGTATATGAATGCTTGCTGTCACCCACCAACGCGGCTCAATTTCGGATAGTGCGAAATGGGGTTGATCAAGTCAATAAAAAATTGTCATTTCAAGTAACCGCATCTCAGCTAATCTCGAAAATACCGTTGCAATAAAGGTGAAGACAGACGTATATATATTAAATTTGATTCATTTTTAATTGTTCATATGCAACCATGATAGTTTTTTTCGATAGCATCTGTTAATTCATTTTCCCGTTTCCAAAATAGCCAAAGCACATGCTGAGAAAGTCGTTTGTTTAAGTAAAGTGGGTAAATACTGTGAAGATTCAATAAATAAAACCTGCAAACAGTTAAAAGTCCAGTTTCATGGTTCTTCCGGTTTTGCAGGACTTGTAAAGAGAAAAGGGGCAAGCAAAAATAACAGGATATTACGATGGTCAGGATATGAAAAATAGGATGGTCGCCCAAGACTTATGTAAATCGCAAAGTTGGCAAACTAAAGTTTAAATCTTTCATCCTGTCCAGCCTAATATCCTGTTATTTTTGCTCCGATGTGTTACCTACATTTTCCCATTTCTACGCACCCTTTTCTAGGCGGGTCCTATAAAACCGGATGAACCAGTTTCATCCAGATAAAAACCCGAATGCAACTATAGAAGCTACACAAGCTTTTCAAAATGCAAATAACGCTTGTGCGGCACTTAAAAAAACTACCCTAAACGCCCTTGTAGAACCAGAGCCGGAACCTTATAAAGGGGGCGGAAGAACAAGAGCATTAAGATATACAATCTGATTAGAAGGTTATTGATAGGCATTTGAATTGACAAAAAGCTAGGGTTTTGTCACAATGTAACGTAATATAATTTTTTTAGACGTAAAAAACATAAAGGGATCGGTCTATGTCACTTATGAGTATATTGACGCCCAATCGCAGAATTGCTTTAGCGACAGTGCTGGGTCTTTTGGGGGGGTATCTCAATTTGCCGCTGATCGATGCCACCGCCGGCACGGTTTCAGAAGTTTTTATCAACCTGCTAAAACTCGTCAGCCTGCCGATCATCTTCTTATCGATTGTCTCCACAGCTTCAGGCATGGAAAGTGTCAGTGAAATCAAAAGCCTTGGCAAGCGCGTCATTAAATACACACTGCTGACCACCGTGATTGCCGCCAGCGTGGCATTAGTGCTTTTTGTCGTCATCGATCCGGTAAGCACCTCTCTACCGGCCGAAGTGGGGCAGGCCAGTGAGGCTGCCACCCAGCAGGGAAGTTACTACTCCTATCTGATCAAGAGCATCCCATCAAATATCGTGCAGCCTTTTTATGAAAACCATGTCATTGGCGTGCTGTTTATCGCCATGATGCTAAGCCTTGCCATCCTGACGCTGCCGGACCACAATCGCAAGGTGCTGCACTCGGTTTTTTCAAGCCTCTATGCCGCCATTATGAAGATCACCACCTGGATCGTTGGCCTGATGCCGCTGGCCATCTGGGCATTCATCACCTTGTTCGTGAAGGACTTTCGACAAGGCCTTGAGATCAAGAGCCTGGCGCTGTACCTGGCTTGCGTGCTGTTGGCAAATATCGTCCAGGGGACCGTCGTACTGCCCCTCTTGCTTAAATTCAAAGGCCTCTCGCCCATGAAAATGGTACGCGGCATGATGCCGGCGCTGTCGGTGGCTTTTTTCACCAAATCCTCGAGCGCTGCCCTGCCCATGGCCATGCGCTGCGCCCAGGAAAATCTGGGCATGTCGCCCAAGGTGTCCAATTTCACCCTGCCGCTCTGCACCACCATTAATATGAATGGCTGTGCGGCCTTTATCTTGACGACCGTACTTTATGTTTCCATGAGTAACGGCATGGTATTTTCCGGTGTGGAGATGTTTTTGTGGATCTTCATCGCCACCCTGGCTGCCGTGGGCAATGCCGGCGTGCCGATGGGCTGCTATTTCTTATCGAGCGCTTTTCTGGCGGCTATGAATGTGCCGCTAAATATCCTGGGTGTCATCCTGCCGTTTTATACCATGATCGATATGCTCGAAAGTGCCATCAACGTGTGGTCCGATTCCTGCGTCACGGCCATCGTAGATCATGAAGTGGCGCAAGATGTCGCCAACGGGCTGCCGATGCCCGACCCTACAGAAGTGATCGTACCGACGAAACGCTGCTGCTAATATTAATTTAATTTGATATCAATATGTGTGGTTTTTACTATATATATATGCTTGATAGCATGAAGTCATAAGGACATTCGATGATGAAAGATTCACCTTTGCACGCAAAAAAATCCACTGATTCCCATTTCTTTCCGCACGACCAAAAAAAGATTATCAAAGCGCTGGGAAAAGAAAAGCTCATCGAAAACCTGCGCCGCATGCTGATGATCCGCAACTTCGAGATCCGCGCCGAATCCGCCTACCAGCAAGGCAAAATCGGCGGTTTCTTCCATGCCTATATCGGACAGGAAGCCATCCAAACGGCCGCACTGCAGGTGCTTGGTCCTGACAACTGGTTCGTCACCTCCTACCGCTGCCATGCCCTGGCTTTGCTGCTCGGCGCAACGCCCAATGAATTGATGGCAGAGCTTTATGGCCGGGCCACAGGCAATGCCAAAGGACGCGGCGGCTCGATGCACTTTTATACCGAACGCATGCTCGGCGGCTTCGGCATCGTCGGCGGACAAATCCCTATCGCCACCGGCGCAGCCTTCACCATAAAATATCAAAATAACAAAGATGAAGTCGCCATCTGCTTCCTCGGCGACGGCGCCGTCGCCCAAGGCGCCTTTCACGAGGCGCTAAACCTGGCGGCGCTATGGAAATTGCCCTGCATTTATGTCATCGAAAACAACCATTGGGGCATGGGCACTGCCATCGATCGCGCCATCAGCGTGCCGAGGCTGGCCGAAGACAAGGCGCCGGGCTATGGCATGAAAGGCTATACCTTCGACGGCATGGATTTCTTCAACTGCTATGCCGGTTTTGAGCATGTGCATAAAGAGGTGCTTAAGACCAGCGAGCCTGTGCTGGTCGAGGTGCTGACGGAGCGTTTTCGCGGCCATTCGATCTCGGATCCGGGGCTCTACCGCAGTAAAGAAGAGCTCAAAACCTGCCAGCAGCGCGATCCGATTGCACTGCTGCAGCAGGCGTTGATCGATGAGGGCATGATCGATAGCGACACCGTCAAGGAAATGGACAAACAAGAGCGCGAACTGGTGGTGGAAGCCATGAAGTATGCCGATGACAGCCCATGGCCCGATCCGATCACGCTCGAAGAAGATGTTTTCGCCCAGTGAAAACGGCCCCATAAGATTGATATAATAAGTATATTTTAAGAGAGTTTATATGTCCGAAATGCAACTAGTGGAAATGCGCGAAGCCCTGCGGCAAGCCCTTGATGAGGAAATGACACGTGACGAACGCGTCTTTATCATGGGGGAGGAAGTGGCCGAATATAATGGCGCGTATAAGGTCACTAAAGGCATGCTCGATAAGTGGGGTCCAAGGCGCGTCATCGATACACCCATTGCAGAACTTGGCTTCAGCGGCCTTTGCATCGGCGCCGCCATGACGGGCCTGCGCCCGGTGGTGGAATTCATGAGCTTCAACTTCTCCTTCGTGGCTGCCGACCAGATCATATCCAATGCCGCCAAAATGTACTATATGTCGGGCAACCGCTTCCCCGTGCCCATCGTCTTTAGAGGCCCCAACGGCGCTGCCGCCCAGGTGTCAAGCCAGCATTCCCACTGCGTGGAAGCCATCTATGCCAACTTCCCCGGCCTGATCATCATCGCGCCAAGCAACCCTTATGATGCCAAAGGGCTATTGAAAGCTGCCATCCGCAATAACAATCCCGTCCTCTTCCTTGAATCGGAACTGTCCTATGGCGACAAAATGGAAATCCCTACAGAGGAATACCTTGTGCCTATCGGCAAAGCCAAAGTCGTGGAAGCCGGCACCGATGTCACCATCGTCGCCCACGCCCAGATGGTAATAGTATGCCGCCAGGTCGTCAAGGAGCTGGCCAAGCAGGGGATCAAGGCTGAACTTATCGACCTGCGCACCATCAAGCCGCTGGATATCGCTACCATAGCGGCGTCGGTGCGTAAAACCCACCATGCCGTTTTGGTGGAGGAAGGGCATGTCTTCACCGGCATCTGTGCCGAGACGGCCTTTCAAATCCAAGAACACTGCTTTGATGATCTGGACGCCCCGATCGAACGCGTCTGCCAAAGGGAGACCCCGATGCCTTATTCCAAGGCCTTGGAAAAAGAGACCATGCCTACCGTACCACGCATCGTAGCTGCCGTACGCCGTAATTTAAATCGCTAAATAGAGTGGATTGAACTGTTATGCCATTTACCCTCACCATGCCAAAACTTTCTCCAACCATGGAAGAAGGCACGATTGCCAAATGGCATAAAAAAATTGGCGACCATATCGAAGCCGGCGATCTGGTCTTTGAAGTGGCCACAGATAAGGCTACCGTAGAATACAACGCACTTGATAGCGGCTGGCTGCGCAAAATCATTATCGGCGACGGCGGCGAAGCCATCGTCAACCAGGCCATAGCCATCCTCACCGAAGAGAAAAACGAAAGCATCGAAGGGTATAAGCCCGAGGGCATCGCCTCCAAGGAAGTGACAGCTGCCGCACAGTCGGCCAAAACTGCAGCTGACGGCAAAGCACAAGATGCGCCGCCAGCTGCCGCCCAGCCGGCTACCGCTGCGCCAGCAGCGGCCATGCGCCACCCCTCATTCACCCCTGAAGCCCCACTCGCAAATTACAAATTCGCACAAGATGCTGACGTTGGCATGGCACGCCGCAAGATCTCGCCGCTTGCACGCAAGCTGGCCAAAGAGAAAGGTTTGGACCTCTCAACCGTCAAAGGCTCAGGCCCCGGAAACCGCATCGTGAGCCAAGATCTTGCTAAAGCCCAGCCGACGGGGCTGGTTGTTTTTGGCCGCCAGGAATACCCGACCGAAGCTCCGGGCGCCTTTGTGGAAGAGCCTTTGACGCCTATGCGCAAAGTCATCAGCCAAAGGCTGCAGGAAGCCAAATCGTATATCCCCCATTTCTATGTGTCGATGAAGATCGATGCCCAACCCTTGATTGCCGTGCGCGAGCAGCTGAAGAATCAGGAGATAAAAGTCACCTTCAACGATTTCATCGTACGCGCCGCAGCGCTGGCTTTGCGCAAGCATCCTGAAGTCAATAGCGGCTTCAATTCGCTGACCAATAGCCTGATCCGCTTTAAAACCATCGATATCTCCATCGCCGTCAGCGTGCAGGGTGGACTGATTACGCCTATCGTGCGCCATGCCGACTTCAAGAACCTTGGCGAAATCTCGCTGGAGGTCAAAGCCCTGGCGGCACGCGCCAAAGAGGGCAAGCTTGAGCCCCAGGAGTATAAGGGCGGCTCCTTTACCATCTCAAACCTCGGCATGTACGGCGTATCCGAATTCATCGCCATCATCAACCCGCCCCAGGCTGCCATCCTGGCGGTCAGCGGCATGCAGCAGCTGCCTGTCGTCAAAAATGGACAGATCGTTGTCGGCAGCGAGCTGACGCTTACGCTCTCCGGCGACCACCGTGTCATCGACGGCGTAGTCGGCGCTGAATTCCTGCGCACCATGCAAAAGCTGCTGGAAAATCCCGCCGCTCTCTTGATCTAGGCTAAAGCGCGCGGGTACACCACAGAGACAGAGAGGCGCAGAGACGCAGAGAGGAAGCCGTATTGCCAAAGCGTGCGCCATGCCTTGTTCACCTTCACAAGGAAAATGTTCGGTCACGATAAATTTTCCTGCCTTACAGGATGAGCACTGTCGTCATCCGGTAAGGCAGGTAAATTTTTTCACCCCTCTCTGTGATCGCTATGGTTTTTAAAATTCACCACCACAGAGCCCACAGAGATCACAGAGAGGATTTACCAACTCAATCGCCGTCTTTGACCGATAAAGGGAACAAGGCCCCTGCGCCATGGCGTTTTGAGAACATGCCAGAAAATTAACGAATTCTTAATAGAACGCTTATCTTGCCTTTATATGGCATGGCCATAATCAGCCTTATTAATTAATCATCATACCTAAGGGATTATCCATGAACGTAAATGACGCAAATTTCGACAGGCCGTTTAGCCACACGCCAACCGCCGCCGGCCTTACCACCCAAATCCGCAGCGAGGTGCGCGCCTTCGCCAATGCCACGAGCGACTTTGCCAATGAGGTTTTAGGGCATAGTCAATATGCCACTAACAGCCACGCCAGCGGCCCCACCACCGTTCATCACCACTATCATGAGTCAAGACCCTCCTGGTTCTGGCAGCCTTGGGGCTATTGGGGTCCTTCCCATCATACAGTCTACGTAGCGCCTTCTTGTCCGCCAAGAAATACCTGCTCCGATAGCAAAAAGAAAGCCAACGGCAAGGAGAAAAGTGATCACACCGGCCTTTATCTCGCGGCAGCAGTGGTGGCAGGCGTCGTCGGCCTTTGCACGCTCGTTTCCAGCGGCACGACCGTCGGCAAATACACTAATCTGGCCGCCGAGCTGAGCGACACCAAGCAGCTTAAAGCCAGGCTGCTGGATTGCCAAAATCTGGACCCTAAAGACCAAAAGCTTGTCAATGCGGCCTTAAAAACGATCGACTTGAAAGAGCGCGTATGCCTGCGTCTGGTCAACGCCTCCGTCGACGACTGGCATAGCCAAGCTACGCTCATGCTGGGCTGTAGCGCCGGCGTAGCAGGTTCAGTCATTGGTCTGACCGGGCTTGCCGCCGGCACCCTGGCTGCGCCCTTGCTCTTGGCCGGTGGCGCCGTGGCCGGCACCATTGCCGCCTGCCGCATGCTCTTTAAATCAGGCTTTGATAGCGCCAATAACCAAAATGCCCGCGATGCCAAAGACTTGCAGCTGGCAGTCGCCGTCCTGCGCTACGAAGTCAACAGCTAAACCGTGTTGCCAAGTTTCCTAAAGTCAACCAGTCAGACGAAAGTTGCCACTCCGTCTGACTGGTTTTTTCTCTCTAGAAATTTGAGCCGAAGCGTGTGTTGCAACTTTCCATATATGCTGGTTTGTGTATAAATGGTGACATTTAAAGCAAATGGCTTTACTTACTCCATAACTATTTCTAAACCAGGAAAATGCTTATGCTTCCTCAAATATCCCCTTCAACTCGGGCCTTGACAATCCCTATCTGCCAGGCTGCCGCTGACTCACAGCATGCACATAAACACGAATCCGACTGGTATGTGGTCAAAAGCTTAGCCTTGCCAACCCTGGCAGGCCTTTGTGTCTGGACTATCGGCCGTTATATCAGCGCCGCGCCCGAGGTGGTCGATGACAATGCCTTTACAGAGACCAGCTATGGCGGCTCTATGCTTAAATTGGCCGCCCTTATTGCAGGCATGGCCCTATTCATAAGACCCGCCGCTAAAATGGAAAAGGCTGTTTCCATATATGTGCCGGTGAGGGCGCCGGCAAGCGAAAGCCCTCTGCATCCTTCACAGCAGCATGGGTCTGCATTGGAAAATGCAGAACAAAAAGGCGGCAGTCCGGATTCTAATGCCCGGGAGGCTCGTGTAAATAACGTTTCGACGCCAGCCGTTCATGCAGGGGTTGCTGAAAGCATCGACCAAATGCTAAAGAAAGCCATCGCCGCCTTAATCCGCCTGGACGGGCAGCCGGAGGCGATGAGCTATGCAGGGGATGGGCCGGAAGGTTATGAGGAAGGAGGAGACGGACCGGAAGGTTCTGTGGGAAAAGGCTGGGTGGTGGTAGCTGAGGAGAAGTCTGCCACACTCGGCACTGCAGAATTGGCACCGGAAGGGCATCATGTGTGGCTGTCGCAATATGCTAAGGAAATCGACGAAATTACCAGCCTGACGTCATCAGCAAACACCTCTATAAATCCAAGTGCAGCCAAAAAAGCTATCAGCCGCCAAATCGCCAATATATTAGACCTTGGCAGCCCGGACGACCTGAAAGTTAAAACAGCTAATGGCCAATTATCACCCAAACAGCAAGCATTGCTCGGTGATCAGGATATCCTGCTGCTGCTGTCCTTGGCCAGTCACGAATACCTCGCCTTGGCACCAATAGATCTAAAAGACGATTATAACTTCATGCTGGCGGCAGTGCAGCATAACGGCTTGGCCCTTGATTTCGCCTCAGCAAGTTTGCAAAAAAATGAAACGATTGTTGCGGCTGCAAACAAGCAGAATCGCCGCGCCAGCGAATACGTCATGCGGATGCGTGATTTGCGCGTTTAAAATGAAAGGCATCCAAAGCGTAAATAAAGGGCCAAAAGGACAGGAATTATAAGCGTCCCTTAGATCCTTATAGGACTCTTGGATGCCTTTTTTATCTGTAGAGAGCCTTGTCGTTACCCATAACTATCAATCGAATAGTTTGATTCATTTTTTTGGCCATTATCAGCATGGTAGGGAAAATATTCGGTCAACAAAGTATAAAGAGAGGAACTCCTACGGAGTTAAACAAGAATATGTGTTTTCCCATAGCTGCGGGTGTCTTCGCTTTCGCTCGCATGCCTTAGCCACATGCTACAAAGAGATAAGCTCCGCCAACAAAAAAAGCTTTGAAATATATTCACAATGAGGTTTATTAATCTACCTTCTCTGCCGCTACATAGGCGATGAGTTCTTTTGAGGTCTTGCAGATCAATCTCTTTGTAGCCCGTAGTTAAGGCTCGCGAGCGAAAGCGAAGACAGCTGAAACTACGGGAGAACGAATAATTGCATTTAACTCCGTAGGAGTTCCTCTCTTTTTGCTTTCTTGACCGAATAGGCGAGCATGGCCCAAAAAATGACTTAAAATATTCGATTGATAGTTGTGGGCGCCGACAAGGTAGAGATCACGCGAAAAGTAATCAAATCTTAATAATGGGTTAATCATCACTTCACATATATTTGTGATGTTTAAGGTAAGCATCAAACTTAATACCTACGAGGAAATCGCATGAGTACATATGTTGAAAGGCCAACTGCACCTATAGCTTCTGCCGCTAATTTTGCCTCGCAAGCTCAATCTGAAACGGTGCGCAGCGGCGTCAGCCAGATCGCGCAAAATGCCGCCGCTTTTGCCGGCCGGATATTGCAAGGCGAGGGCCCGGCCGGCGGATCCAATCGCGTCGATGTGCATCATCATTATGGCTATTCTCCCTACTGGTGGTTTATGCCCTATAGTTCCCCATCCGTGGTCTATGTAGGACCAGGTGCCGATAGAGCCAGGCGTTCCGAAGAAGAGAGCGGCCAGCGCGTGCTGATCGGTGTCATTGCCATGGTCGTTGGCGCCATCGCCCTCTTTGCCACCGGCTCTGCCATCGGCCGCTGCCAGGAGGCCAGTCATGATCTTGAAGATAGCGAGCTTGCCAAAGATAAGCTCAACCGCTATCAACGCGAAGCGCCGGCCGGCGATCAGGCGCTGGTGAATGAGGCAAGACTTGCCACGGAACTAAAGGCCAGGGTATGCAAGCGCATTAAAGACTCTGCCATTATCGATCTGGCCTTGAGAGTTGGATTGCTGGCGGGCTGCGGATTGCTGCTGGCTGGTGCCTTTGCCACTTTCCCGGCGGCATTTCTACTGGCAGGAGCTGTCACTTCATTTACGGCGGGCGGCGCGATGCTCTTCAAATGGGGTTTTGAAACTACCGACAAGCAAAATAGCCGCGACGCGCTGGCTATCCGCGACTCCGTCCGTCGCTTGGCCACGCTGTAGTCTATCCTAGAAACAGTAGTTGCCTGGGAAATCTGCACAATCCTTTTGGCTGCAATGGTTTTTCGAAAAACAGGGCCTCACCGATTTTGGGCCTTGTTCACTTTTTCGGTCTCGGATCGATAAGGAAAACGGCAGCTTAGGCTGAAAGCCTGGTGTATGAAAGCCCAGGCTTTCAGCCTTAGCCACCTTTTCAGTCAGCGCTTTGTGACCGAAAATTTTCACTGTGTAAGGTTAACAAGGGCTGATTTGGTGATGTCCCTGCCTTTAGCAAACCGTTGCAGCCAAAAATCTTGAACACCATTTCGCATGCTCAACTACTGTTTCTAGGATAATGACATTTAGGGATATAATACGGGCTCGGGTGCGGAAGCAGCGACGCCACTTTAGCCTGTGCTGCTCACTTTACTCTGGCTTCTCTTTGTCTCGGTGTCTCTGTGGTGAAAAGTGGCTTAAGTCGCTTGCTCGAGGGCTTTAAGGCGCTTTTCAAGTTCTTTGATCTTATCGATATAGGTTTCGATGTTGCGCAGATATACGCTGTTGCGGTTGTAATCGCTGAGGGACATGGAGGGGACGCCTCCATATTTGCCGCCGGGGATGGTGATGGATTTAGAGATGCCGGTGCGGGCGGAGATCATGCTCTTATCGGCGATGCTGATGTGGCCGGCTACGGCCACTTGTCCGCCGATGACGACATATTTGCCCGTCTTGGTGGAGCCGGCAATGCCTGTCTGCGCCACGATGATGTTGTGGTCGCCGACGGCGACGCCATGACCGAGCTGCACTAAGTTGTCGATCTTGCTGCCGCGGCCCACCCTGGTGGCCTTGAAGCGCGATCTGTCGATGGTGGTGTTGGCGCCGATTTCGACGTCATCTTCGATGATGACGATGCCCACCTGGTTGAGCTTGGTGTGCTGTCCATGGCTGTCGGTGGTATAGCCGAAGCCGCAGGAGCCGATGACAGCGCCCGGCTGGATGGTGACATGGTTGCCGATCTGGCAGCGCTCGCGGATGGTGACATTGGCATGGATGAAGACGTCATGGCCGATGGTGGCTTCAAGTCCGATATAGCTGCCTGGGCCGATAGTGGTGTGGTCGCCTATTTTGGCGGCTTTATCGATGACTGCGCATGGGCCGACAGTGACGCCGTGCCCAATGGTGGCTGTTTCGTGGATCACGGCCGAGGGGTGGATGCCCCTAAAGCCTGAAGTGCAATGCAGCGCCTCGCCGATGAAAGCTTCGACAGTCTGCTGGAAGGCGCGTGAGGGGTTGTCTGTGACAAGGTAGTTTTTGTCGGGATCGAGCGCGACATTGGGGGAGACAAAGACGACGCCGGCTTTTGAGGCGCGCATCATCTTTTCGTAATTTGGATTAGCCAGGAACGAGGCATCTTCAGCACCGGCAGATTCCAGGTCGGCCACATTGGTAATGCATTGTGCTGCATTGCCGACAAGACGCGATTCTGTATAAGCGGCAAGTTCTGCCAGTGTGAAGATTTTTGTAGCCATATGCGCTAGCCTCTTTGATGATAGATGTTACTTTTTGTTTTCTACAGCGGCAGCCGGAGCTTTATCTGCGGGTTCTTTGGCAAAAGTTTCATCCATGGCTTTGACGACCATATCAGAGATGTCGATGCTGGAGACGCTATAGAAGCGGCTGTCTTCATTCAGCACGAGGTCAATTTTATTGGCCTTTGCCACCTGTTCAGCCGCTTTGGTGACTGCGTCGGTGAGTTTTTGCACGATAGCCACATTGGTCTGGCTGAGCGTCTGGTAGAATTGATTTTGCTGCTGGCTGAACTCTTGGGTGAGTGTGCGGTATTGACGCTTTAGTTCCGCCTCAGCATCGGGTGACAGGCTGTCGAGGTAGTCCATGTCATTGAATTTTGATGACACGTCGGTCAAAGCTTTCTCTTTTTCCAGCAGGATGGTTTCCATCTGCTTTTTCATGCCATCAAAAGCGAGCTGCTCTTTTTGGCCGAGCTTGGATTTTTCCACACATGTCTTGAAATTCACCAAAGCGATGCGCAGTGGCTTGCTTTGTTCAAATGAGCCGGTAGGCTCGGCCGCTTGGACTGTCATGGAAGACAGCAGGGCAGCAGTTACACTCAGTGCTGCTAAAGATAATTTAATGTTGCGCAATACTTTCATGATTTTTCTCCTGTTATTTGCTAATATATCTAGAAGGCGCCGCCGATGCTAAAGAAGAAGCGTTTGACATCTCCTTTATTATCCGGGTTAAGCGGGAAGCCGTAGCCCACCACAATCGGCGGCGTGCTGTCAAGTAACTTCAAATTCAATCCAAAACCTACCGACGTCCACATGGTACCAAAATTCCATACATCGAAGGAAAGGTGGCCGGAATCGCAGAAGACGAAGGCGCCGATGCGCTTGTTGACAGCGCGATAATATTCCGCCGACAATAGCTGCAGCGACATGCCGCCGCGGGGATCTCCCTCATTATACTGAGGTCCCAGGCGGTACACATGGTAGCCGCGGATGGTGCTGTCTCCGCCGAGGAAGAGGCGTTCGTCGATCGGGATGTTAAATCTCTTCGTGTCAAACAGCGGCACGATAAAGCGCATGTCACCCCGTAATTTGATGACGCCATTATCGCCGGCCGGGATAAAGTATTTGTTCAGATAGGCCAGTCCCATGAACTCCTGCTTGCCGCCGAAGCCCGCGATCTCCTGTTCAAGGCGCGATTTGAAGCCCCTGCGCGGATTTGCCGGGTGGTCGGTAGAGTCGTAGTTCAAGCTTATGCCGATGGCCGATATTGCGCCACTGTTTCGTGCTTCTTCCATCAGCTTGCAGCTCAGTTTGCTCTCTTGAAAAGCCGCATGCTTGGCACCTTCGGGGTCATTTTTCCGCTCGGCTTCTATGCGTTCCCTCTCCAGTCTCTCTTTCTCCCTGTTAATATGATACTGGTCGAGGTTGATATCGGTATAGGTCAGCCGATAGTGCAGCCCGAGGCGCAGGAAGGGGTTGAGCGGGTAGGCACCATGGAAGGTGATGCCGGCGGCATTAATCTCGTAGTCGTTCGAAATATAGCGGTTGTTGGACTGCTGGATTTCAAAGCCGACGATCCAAGGGGTATCTCTAAAGAAAGGTTTGGTCCAGGCCAAAGTGTATTTGCGGCTTTTATAGCCGATCATGGCGTCGAGGCTTAAGAATTCGCCACCGCCACGCAATACTCTCAAGCCATCTCTCCAGAAGCTGCCGAGGCCTTCGTAATTGAAATTGCGCTCGGTAATGCGGAATTCGCCGAAGATGCTTTCGACGTTGCTCATGCCGAAGCCTGCGCCGAAGTTGCCGGTGACGGTCTCTTCGACTTCGATATGCACATCGCGATAATGACCGCCCAGGCCGCCGGGGCCTTCAGAGCGCACGGCATAGACGTTGACATGCTTGAAATAGCCGATATTTTCGAGGCGGTTTTCGGTCAGTTCGAGTTTTACGGTGTTGAAGACTTCGCCTGGCACAAGCAGCGTTTCATGCAGGATCACGCTGGTCTTGGTCGAACAGTTACCGAACACCTTGATGAGTCCGACGCGGTATTTCTCACCTTCTTCGATGGTGAAATTGACGGCATAGGTGCGTGTTTCACAATCGAGTTCTGTCTCGTAGTCGATGACGGCATCGATATAGCCGCGGCGGCCGTAATAGTCAGTCACGCGGCGCACGGTATCGCGGATGGTGTCGGGAGAAAAGGAATTGCCTTCAATGATGGTGATTTGGCCCTGGATATCATCATCGCAAAACAGTTTGTTGCCATTGAAGGTAACCGGACCGAAGTAATAGATGTCGCCGCGATTGGCGGTGATGATGATATCGATACGGTTTCTTCTGATGGATTCGCAGATGCCGATATCAACGGTGGCATCGGCATAACCTTGATTCTGCAGAAAGGTCAGGATGGTGAAGCGGTCCTGCTGCATCATCTCTTCATTATAAGTGCCCTCGTCGGTATACCAGCTCAAAAGGGTGAAGTATTTTTTCGTCAACATCTTCTCCAGCAGCGCTTCGCGTTCTTCCTGCGCGAAGTTGATGAAGGCGATTTGTCTGATCCGGCCGGCGCGTCCTTCGGTGATGGTGATATCGATATCAACGGTGTTTGTCAACGGATCGATATTGATGGTGTAATCGAGGGAGGCTTCGAAAAAGCCTTGTTTGACGTAGAACCCCTTCAGTTTGTGGAAGGCTTTATTGAATTCCTGCCTGTCAAAGACGGTGCAAAGGTTGATGCCAAGCTCTTTTTGCAGCTTATTGGTGTCGATGCCCTCGCTGCCATTCCAGTTGATGGTGCGGATGGTGGGTTTTGGCCATATCTTCAGCGTGATGAATAGCTTGCCTTCAACCGATGACACCTGTGGTTCGACACGGTCGAACTCCTGCACCAGCGTCTTTAAATCGCTATCGAAATCAGTCTGGGAGAATGGCTTGCCCGTACGTGTTTTCATGCGCCCAGTGATGGCCGATACATCGAGCGTATTGCCTTCGATGTTGACCACTTCAACTGCAATCTTTTCGACGAGTTGGTTTTCATACTGCAAGGATTGCCCAAAAAGGGGTCCAAGGCCGAGGCAGAGTAGAGTTATTACAGAATAAAATATTTTGCTTGTCATGGGATCCTCATCAGCATCTGAAAAAAGAGGGTGATGATAGGGGAAATCCCTTAAATGTGGAAAGCTAAAAATGAGAAATGCAGCAAAGAAAAAGAATTTATCACTAGAGACGCCTTTGCAAGGCTAGCAAAAGGCGGCTTTTTGGTTATACATTTGGATGATAGATAAAAAACTCTAAAAAGCCCGCCGTTTTGCTGAGTTTTGCAAACGCCGCTAGAAACGCGCCCTAGCCGATAGGGCTCTGGCCAGCGTGCCGCCATCGACATAATCCAGCGAACTGCCCATAGGCAGGCCGAATGCCAGCCGCGAGATGTTGATATGCAACGGCTCTAGTTCTCTTTTGAGGAAGAGGGCCGTGGCGTCGCCTTCAAGAGTGGAATCTAACGCAATCACCAGCTCTTCAATCTGATGGGTGATCAGGCGCAGCTTCAGTTTGTCGATATTGAGCTGTTCAGGCCCTATGCCGTCGAGCGGCGAAAGCAGGGCTCTCATGACGTGGTAGAGGCCTCTATACTCGTGCGTGGCTTCGATGGCAAAGACATCGCGCGGCATGGCCACCACGCATAGCGTCTTGGACCTGCGGGCGGCGTCGGCACAGAAGGGGCAGCTGTCGATGCCCTGCAGGCAGCCGCATTGGGGGCAGTGCTTAAGCTGTTTTGGCGTAGCTTGGATCACCTCGGCCATCTCGCATAGTTTGCTTTCCGGCCAGCCTATGATCTCAAAGGCAAAGCGCTCGGCACTCTTTGCGCCAACGCCTGGCAGCTTTCTCAATACATCGATAAGTTTTAATAGGTGCAGCGGATATTTTTGCATGGATATCTATGAATGCTAAAGGGTTAATATAAAAACTAAGCCATCACGCCTAATAAAGGCAAGACAGAACTTGTGCCCGTTCCCAAACTAAAATTGCGCGCCCGAGCCTGTGCCCGAATTCTAAAAGACTTGCTTCTTTCGGATTTGCACGACTTGCATAGAGAAAAGAGCAAGCAAAAATAACAGGATATTGCGATGGTCAGGATATGAAAATTGGATGATCATCCAAGAGTTACGTAAATTACAAAGTTGGCAAACTAAAGTTTAAATCATTCATCCTGTCCATCCTAATATCCTGCTATTTTTGCTCCGATGTGTCACCTACATTTCTTCATTTCTATGCACCCTTTTCTAGTTGGGTCATACTCTTTCTGGGTCCTGCAAAACCGGATGAACCAAAAACTTAAGCTATACATGGGAGAAAATGGTTAAGCATTCTCCAATCCGGGCACGGGCTATAGGATCGGACGCAGGCGCGCAATTTTAGTTTGGAGGTTGGACGATAGCGCACATGTATGCGTAAGGGCAGATGTGAAAAAAAATGCATTATTTTCACTTTCTGTGTTGCAAAGAAATCGGTGGATTAACTAGTATTTTACTTTGCTGATGTTAAAAACAGCAAGTTTTGATGGGGTGTCGCCAAGCGGTAAGGCAGCGGTTTTTGGTACCGCCATGCGGAGGTTCGAATCCTTCCACCCCAAATACTACGAAGCGGTGTGCGTCAATGCAAAATGTCTGCTTAAATGCCTTTCTATTTTCCGGGACATCGCATCCGGCCTTAGCAAAGGAAGTGGCAGATTATTTAGGCACACAGCTAGGTAAAGTTTTTATCGAACGTTTTCCTGATGGCGAGATATCGCTGCAGATTCAGGAAAATGTGCGTGGGCGTGATGTGTTTGTCTTTCAATCGGTAGCGCTGGATCCGAATAATTTTCTGATGGAGCTGCTGATCATGATCGATGCCCTGAAAAGGGCGTCGGCGCGTTCAATAACGGCTGTGATACCATATTTTGGATACTGCCGCCAGGACCGCAAAGACAAACCGCGCGTACCCATTACCGCCAAGCTCGTCGCCAATATGCTGGTTGATGCCGGCGCGACGCGCATCCTGACCATGGATTTGCATGCAGGACAGGTACAAGGTTTTTTTGATATCCCTGTTGACAACGTGGTTGCCAGGCCTTTTTTAGTTAATGCGTTTGCAAAGCTTTTTGATAGCAAAGTGATGGTGGTGACACCGGACCTGGGCAGTATCAAATTAGCCCGAGACTATGCCAGACAGCTGAAAACTGAAATGGCCATTGTCGATAAGATGCGCAGCAGTGCCATCCATGTCGATGCCCTCCATGTGATTGGGGATGTAAATGGAAAAGATATTCTTCTCGCTGACGATCTGTGTTCCACCGCTGGAACATTGGTGTCAGCAGCGAAAGCTTGCCGTGAGAAGGGTGCCAAGAGAATCTTTGCTGCCGTCACCCATGGACTGCTCGTAGCAGACGCCATGGAAAAGATTGCACAAAGCCCCATCGAAGCACTATTTATCAGTAATTCTATACCTGCGACACAATGCATCGTGCAAAGTGCCAAAATCCGCATCGTATCCATTGCTGAACTTCTCGGACAAGCCATAAGCTGCATCATCTCGAAAGAATCAATCTCATCCTTATACGATATAAATCAGTCAAGCTAACACGAGTTTAGCCACTGCCAGCAACTTAAAGATGCGTTAAGTGTCGATATCTTTTTCCCTTAGCGGTCGGAAGATAGCGGCGCCTAGAGGCTGTGAAAAAGCGACCTGAAAATCGGTTTGTCACAGCTTCTCACAACATGGAAATTGGAGGATTCATGAAATTACAATTGATTAAAAGAAATGTATTGAAAAAGAGCGAAACGAAAAGACTTCGCCGTGAGGGTTACATCCCAGCTGCCATGTATGTTCGAGGCAAAGCTACTGATTCAGTCGCTATCAGCGGAGCAGAATATAATGCGCTCGTGCGCGATGTGCTGCCTGGCCGCCTTTCCACCACTGTTTTTACACTTGTCGATGCCCACGGCCACCAGCGCCGCGCCCTCCTCAAGGAAATCCAGTACGAACCAACGACCTACAATGTACAACATTTGGATTTCGAAGAGCTTTTCGATGATGTCAAAATCAAAGTTAAAGTACCTATCGAATTCACGGGTGTAGTGGACTGCGTGGGCGTGAAATTGGGCGGCGTGCTGCGCCAAGTCATCAGACAGCTGCGTGTGGCCTGCTTGCCAAAAGATATCCCAAGCGCTTTCCAACTGGATGTAAGAAGCCTGCAGATGGCCGAATCGAAGAGATTGTCAGATCTCGTCATTCCCGAGACTGTCAGAGCGATTGCTAACCTGAAAGAAGTCGCTGTGGTCATTGCCAAGCGCTAACCGGAAGTTATAACCAGTGGTGGCCTCATCCCGGCAAAAGCTGCTCTGCATCGGTCTGGGAAATCCAGGCAAAAATTATGCCCTCACCCGGCATAATTTAGGCTTCATGGTCGCTGAAGAGTTCGCCCAAGAGCTTGGCTTAAGTTGGCAGGATGATAAACGTTTCAATGCCAGGGTAGCAAAAGGGATTTTGAACGATACCGCCGTCGATCTGCTGCTGCCCTTGACCTATATGAATATTAGCGGGTGGTCGGTCCGCCACTACCTCGACTATTACAAGCTGACGGCTCACCAGATTGTCGTCATCTGCGATGATATCGCCCTGCCGTTCGGACAGCTGCGCATGCGCTGCCAAGGGTCGGCAGGGGGGCATAATGGCATCAAAAGTGTCATTGCCTATCTAGGGACCGACGAGTTTACCCGCCTAAGAATGGGTATAGGCATGAGTGTTGACGAAAAAAACGGTGGCCACCTACAAGGTCAGCCACCACATAAGCAGCCACTGGCGGATTATGTGTTAAGCAATTTTACGGCTGCCGAGGCGGCAGCGCTCGACGAGTTCGTTAAGCGCGGCGCGGCAGTATTAAGGTCTCTTACTATTGAAACCGTCACGCAAGTGATGAACCAAATCAATACGAAATTAACGTTGTAGACCTGAAATTTAGGTCAGGAGAATAAATATGGATCAACAAGCAAAAAACCTTTACGAAGGTATGTACGTCATCAGCGCCACCTTAAGCGATGACGCTCGCACTAAAGCGCTGGATAAAATCCAGGGGGGCATCACACAGCAAGGGGGAGAAATCCTCAAGATTCACGATCAAGGGCGCCGTCGTTTGGCGTTCGGGATTGAAGGTCACAGAGAAGGACACTACTATGTCGTGTACTTCAATTTAAAACCCTCCGGGATTGCCGAATTGTGGCAACAATATCATTTGAATGAAGATCTCATCCGCTTCATTACGCTGCGCACAGATAAGGTGCTGGAGAAAATAGAATTTAAATCCTTAGAAGAGCAACAGTAAGGAGAGCGAGTTATGTTTAATAGAAGACCGAGAGCACCGAGTGAAGGGGGAACCGATTTCCGCAGCAGAAGGCGTAAACAGTGTCCTTTTACCACTGCAGGAATCAAAGAGATTGACTACAAAGACGTCAACACACTCTTCCAATTCATCACCGACCGGGGCAAAATTCTACCGCGTCGCATCACTGGAGTTTCCGCGCACCACCAAAGGTTGTTGGTTGCTGCAATTAAACGCGCACGCCATATGGCCCTATTGCCGTTTGTCGCTGAAGCATAAGATATATTGAGGAGTAAAGAATTATGGCACTCAAACTGCTATTAATCGAAGACGTAGAACACCTAGGCCGCAGCGGCGACATCGTTACTGTAAAGCCAGGCTATGCACGCAACTACCTGGTGCCAAATAAATTTGCCGTGACTGCCGACAAGAATGCCCTGCGCATGCAGGCACGTCTGCAAGAGCAAAGAAAGCAAAAAGCCCTTGTTGATAAGCAAGAAGCTGACAATACAGCTGCCGCTCTGCAAGGTGTAGTAGTGACGAAAATCGTTAAAGTCGACCACGAAGGGCATATGTACGGCTCTGTCAGCGTTAACGATATCATCCAGATGCTGCAGGAACAAGCTAATGTGTCGCTCGAAAAGCGCGCTTTAGTGCTCGAGCATGCCATTAAAGTAATCGGCGTGCATGGGATAGCTGTGAAGCTCAAAGAAGGCGTAACCGCTTCGATCACCGTCAAGGTGTTAACCGAAGAAGGTGCCGCGGCCGAAGAGCAACCGCAAGCTGCCACCTAAGCGTCTGTTGATGCTAGTTGCTAGTATGCGTTTTCCAAAAAAGCGGCGATTTATCGCCGCTTTTTTTTTGCATTCGTCATAGTCGCAAAACGAGTTTTTATGGCCGTTTGTCGCTGAGCTCCCGAGGAGCGGCCCTATTTGTAGCCCATGGTGTAGCGCCATCCGGCGCAAACCGTGGGTCATGATAAAAAAAAAATCAGCCCCAAGGGGGCGTTATAATTTTGTTCATGATTAAATCACTAAAGATGGGATGCCGTAATACAATTATAACGCCCCCTTGGGGCTGGATTATTTTTTATATTGACCCACGGTTTGCGCCCAACGGCGCTACACCATGGGCTACAAATAGGGCCGCTCCTAAGGAGCTCAGCATCAGCCACATAATGACAGAGATGTGATAGCATTAGTCTAATGAACTTTTTTATTTAATATGAATTTTGTATCCATGTGATGGCCAAAATGCTTACGCTTGCTTCCCCGGCTAAAATCAACCTCTTTTTACGCATTATCCGCCGGCGCGATGATGGCTATCATGAACTTGCTTCCCTATTCCAGTGCATCGATCTGTGCGACAGGCTGCACTTTGAAATTGCTCCGGCAGATTCGTTTACCTGCAGCGATGCTTCCTTGCCCACCGACCACACCAACCTCGTCCCCAAAGCCGTCCAGCTATTCCGCCGCAAAACCGGCATCTTAACGCCATTTTCCATCCATCTGGATAAACACATCCCGCAGCAGGCAGGTCTTGGCGGCGGCAGCAGCAATGCCGCCACCACCCTCTGGGCATGCAACCGGCTGTGCGGCCGGCCGGTTAGCGATAGGGAGCTGGCACATTGGGGGGATGAAATTGGCTCCGATATCTCATTCTTCCTTTCTGGCGGTACGGCCTATGGGACCGGCCGCGGCGAATGCCTGCGTGCCTTGAATCCTTTGCCCCAAACCAAGCTATGGATTGTCAAACCTGCCCAAGGGTTGTCAACGCCACAAGTCTATGCGCGCCTAAATGCCCAAGCCTTAATACCGCGTAACCCCGAAGAGATGTTGGCAGGTTTTTTAGACGGCCGCCCCTCCTATGTTAATGATCTGGAAATCCCGTCATTTATCCTAATGCCTGAGCTTAAGCAGCTTAAGGATACACTGCTAGCAGCAGGCTTTGCCAGCGTGCTGATGAGCGGCTCCGGCTCAAGCTTTTTCTGCCTCGGCGATGGCATAGTTCCCTCTCTGCCAGGTTTACAATCCTTCCCGGCCAAGTTCATTAATCGATCTCCTAATGCCTGGTTTGTTGCCTAAGTTATTCAAAGCAAAGGACCTATCGGTCTAAGGGACGAAGCTGAGGCTATTGGTTTAATTTCGTGCATTTAAACATCCAGGCCAAGGATGAGAAGAAGTGTATAAGAATTTTGCTAGGCGAAGCCATCTCTTTGTAGCGCCCAAGCGGTTTAACGCTGATATCTGGAAAGTAACGGTTGTCATAATTCGAAAAAAAAGAACGATCTCTTATAATAGCTTTCTTTTTCTCACAGTAAAAAGCTAAAAGGAGATCGTTCATGTCTAATAATAGCAATTCCAATCATTTCAAAAAACAACAACATAAAAACAGGCTTGGATATATCGATCCTACTGTTGCTGGCATCGATATAGGAGATAAGCTAATCCATGTAGCTATTCCTGATGGTAAAGGTGGTTCTTACGTGAGGGAATTTGGTACAACGACACCTCAACTCCGTGAAATAGTCAAAGTTCTTAAAGAGGCTAAAGTAGAAATTGGTGTTATGGAAGCTACGGGTGTTTATTGGATTCCCCTATATGAAATTATGGAAGAATCAGGCTTGATGCCTGTCTTAGTGGATGCTAAAAATGTAAAAAATCCACCAGGGAGAAAAACTGATGTGGTGGATGCTCAATGGATCCAAACATTATATTCTTGTGGTCTATTAAGAGCTGCTTATCGCCCGCCACGCGATCGTTTAAAATTGCGGGCGTATGTAAGACAGCGCATGAATGTCATCAAAACGAAGCAATATGCACTTCTGCATATGGAAAAAGCCTTGCAGCTAATGAATATCAAGCTGAGCACCGCTGTAAGCGATATAGCGGGAGTCTCCGGTTTAAATATAACACGAGCAATAGCAGCTGGTGAAAGAGATCCATATAAGTTAGCTGCAATGAGGAATAAGCTTTGCAAAAAAGAAGAGAGCCTATTTGTAGCAGCTCTGACAGGGAATTATCAAGATGAACATATTTTTTCGCTAAAGCAAGCCCTAGATCAATACGATTTTGCACATAAACAGCTGGACGCATGTGACGAATGCATTCAGAAGGAGCTTGAGCGATTTCCTGATGTAGTCAATACGCCTCCACCAGAGAACCATAAGGATAAAAAAAAGCGTCCTCAGTTTTCTCAATTCAAAAAACCTAAGAAAAATGATCTTTGTTTTGGTGTCAGAGACACTCTCTGGAGAAAAACGGGAATAGACCTAACTGCCCTGCCAGGTATAGCAGATAGTACTGCTCTACTCATTTATTCAGAACTTGGAGGGACTGACGTAAGTGCATGGAATAGCGAAAAAGCATTTTCTTCCTGGTTGAAACTGTCCCCCGGCAACAATGTTTCAGGAGGCAAACGACGTAAAAGCAAAAGGCAAAAACCAAGCGCCAATTACATTTCACAAGCTTTAAGAATGTCTGCAGTGGCAGCTAAAAAATCAGATGCAGCATTGGGAGCACATATCAGGCGCATATGCGGCCGAACGGACAACTCTAAAGGGATTAAGGCTGGAGCGCATAAGCTAGCGACAATGGTATATCACATGTGTAAGGAAGGCTGGCAATATTATGAAAAAGGAGCCGAATATAATGAAAAAATGCATGCAATGAAAAACTTGGCTGGGTTGCATAAAAAAGCTGAAAAATTAGGTTATAAACTAGTTGCCGTAGCGGCGTAAAAAAGACAAAAAAAGTAAGACCGGTTGAATAGCGGTAATCAAAAATTCGTGGAAAAAATTGACCCATCGAGCACTGGTGCTGAATGCCCGTTTTGTAGCTTGGTCGGAAAGAATCGCGATAATATCATTGGGAAGCATAGCTATCCCGTTCGGAAGATCGCCTGGCATTATGTTCTTTCCTCCGCCTTTTTAATGATTAATGCCTTTCGACTCCAAAAGCAGGAGAAATGATGAAATATCCACCAATAACGCAGGCATAAGTTTCGTAAGCATTCAACCTATTGTTACTCGGAAGCCCGTCAGCTAAGGCTTGCGAGCGAAAGCGAAGACATCCGCAGCTACGGGTTTTACAAACAAAAGATAACCCCATCGGGGTTCTTCTCTTTATGTCCTTATACCTTAATAGATTAAAAGAGAAGAACCCCGATGGAGACAATTGCAAAAGTATTTCACGAGTTATACAGCGATTCTTTGGAAGTCAATCGTACCCGGGATCAAAATGAATCGATGCTAGAACGCTCAAAACTACACAAAAACTCGAGCTTTACTTCAAGAATTCACAATAACTTCAATTTAGAACAATTTATTGTCACTTATGCAATTGCCTCGATGGGGTTATCTTTTGTTTGTAAAACCCGTAGCTGCGGCTGTCTTCGCTTTCGCTCGCAAGCCTTAGCTAACGGGCTACAAAGAGATGGGCTTCGCCTAGTAACATCTCTATACTCTACTTCACGTCTTTGGCCCCAAAACTGGATGAATGTCAACCACTCATTTGTGTGATGAACCACATTGCTTAGCTTTAGGTTATATCGCTATTTAACCAAGAGCGATCCAATGTAAAAATCCCTATTTTTCAACTCTTGCTCCTAAAGCCATTCCTACAGGCAGCAGACAACGCTGCAGCCATCAGCATGGATCCTATTCATGAAGCGTTTATCTGGCGCATCAGCGATCCTGTGCCATTGGAGGTTATTCCCCGCCAGTCGCCGGCGCTGATAGTGGGAACGCCACCTCCACAACCCAATCAACAAACTATCTGGATACCCGCGGCATAGCCCAAAACTGCAAAAATCAAAAGCCCATCGACCCCCAGTCTTTGGCCAAACAGATCACCTGCTGTTATCAATTTATTTTATTTAGCCAGCATTGAGCTTGCGCCTGTGTCTATATGCCATCGCCGCTCTTCACCGCTAACTAGCATACTTTAAACGATGAATTCATAGTTTATATAAAGTCTAATATTGTTTTTTTTGTATGATGATCAGGTTTTGTAGGTAAGCAGTTTTTTAAAAAGTCCTTGCGATACGTTTTCATGTTAGATTAAATGTTATTGCAACAATTTTTGATGGCTAATTTCTAAGGTAAATCTTCTTTTTTTTATTCGCCTATTTTGATAATCTGGTTTAGTAGTAAAAATATTGTAAATAAAAAATAGGTGTAAAATGTTTAAATTAAATCGTAGTCTTGTAAGGCATGTTGGGATTTGCGTGGCATTACTTTGTTTATTGTCGTCGTGTTCCGTTGTTATGGCGGCAAGGAAAAGCGGCACGAGTTTAGATACAATTCAAGGATGCCGCACGAGGGGACAATTTCTTTCAGCGGGAGCTGCAGTGATCAGTAGTGAAAGATTAGCTTCAGGAGGTCTTGTTGAGGTTTATCAATACCAAAAAGAAAAGGGATCTGCCGCAAGGGCTTTGATGCATGGAGTTCTAGACGTCAGTACTTGTGGCCTTTGGGAAGTTGTTGGAACACCTATCGAAGTCTGTGTAGATGAAAATGGCTGTTTTGCACTCAAGGTTTATTACGATTGTTATGAAAATGTTGAGAAAGTCGAGATGTTATAAAACCCGCTCTTCTAGGCTTTTATCAGCTTCACAGTAAACCCATTCGATCACGACAAATTTAATCGTCCCTCTCTGTGAGTTCTGTGGGCTTTGTGTTTGTATAAATTTACCTCCATAGAACCTACAGAGCTCACAGAGAGGGTCTTGTTGTGATAAACAACTTTCTTGACTTCATCAGTGGCCATGACCCTCTTCTTATCTTGACCGAATTCCATTTGCAGGTTGACAAGGCTGGCGCTTTGCATGTAAAGATAAATTTTGCATGAGGGGCCGATTCACCGGCTATTGCGGTCGGTTGAAAGTTCCAAGGCCTGCTAAAAGCATTTTATGGAAGGGATTCTATGTCACAGGCAAAGATGTATGCACGCGTCAAAACGGCTCTAAACATGCTCCTGATGGCTGCGGCATTAGGGTCGGTGCCGGCCGAAGGTGTTAGCTGGCAGGATATCACGCAGCCGATAGGGAATTTGATCAGGCTTTGGGATACGACAGGTGCCCCGCCTTTGCCTCTGCAGCCGCCGTCCCGCATTCCGCCATTTACGGCTCCGACAACACCTGTCGGAGAGGTGAATTATATTACCGCTCAATGGGATTTCAATGAGATTCCGTCAACACCCCCCTTTGATCTCGGCACAGCCGTCACGGAAATTGTGCTCACAGCGCCCCAACATTATGTGCGTTTGTATACGCCTAATCTGGGCAGCAGTCCGAATGGCGTATGGATCATGCGATCTGAATACGTGCGCGGGCTTACTCCTGAGCAGCTGAAGGATCGTTTTGCCTTGCCAAACACTCCTACAGCAATCGTGAATGTGGATCTGCCGGCCTCGCCAAATCCTGTGTCTGGAAAGGATTATGCCCTCTGGACGGGGATTGCAGGACCTATTGCCGGTTTTGGAGAAGGCGGTGCTGTGCAGAACCGCATCGTGTCAGACTTCAATGGCACGCATTATTTTCCAGATTATGCGTTTTTCGTCGGAGTCCGCGACCATCCCCAGCCCATAGGCAATATAGCCCTATCATACAGGCCTATGGCAGGTTCGGGCAACACGCAGCATATCGCGGCCTACCTGGACCAATATATCCCTCAGGCCTATAGCGATCTGGAAAATGTTTATACGGCCTTGGATTATTTAAATTGGGTGGCGTATGGGCCGGATCCTATCAGGCAGGCCTTAAATCAAATTGGTCCGCAGGATTACAATGCCGTCACGTTCGTTGTCACGCGCAATAGCCTGCTCTTTAGCGATGCGCTCTTTGAACGCTGCCGCCTTTTAAGGGCCTGCCGCCATAGATGTGCCTGTGATCCATGTGGCTGCGCTGACGGCTGTGATTCAGAAGATGGCATCCCGCGCTTCAGCCTGCAGGGTGTAGGCGAATATATGCATGTGCAACGGGAACACCATCAGGCCGGCTTTAATGACCGGACAGGAGGTGCTGTCGGGACCTTTGATTGCCTGCCTGCAGAGGATCTGGCGATGGGGATTAGTGTGGCCGGCATGGATAGTTATTTGAAATGGCAGCAAGAGCGCGGCTCTGCGCACATTGCCAGCGCCAAACTCGCTCTTTATGGCAGTTATAGCCCTTTTAGTTCATGCCTGGGTGCTGATTTCCATGTCGACGGCCTCATCACCGGCGGGTACAGCTGGACCAAAGCTCACCGCAGCATAGAGTTTCCCGGAGTCGATCGCCAGGCAGATAGCCGGCAAACAGGTTATGATGTGGCGGTCCACATGCTAGCAGGGTGTGATCTGCCCCTGTGCAGCTGGCAGATTTCACCTTTAGCCAGGCTTTCCTATTTTTACGCCCACCAAAACGGCTTCACAGAGCACGGAGCGGATAGTTTGGATCTTGAGGTCCGTGGATGCAACGCCCAGACATTGCGCACCAACTTAGGCGTCGGGATCTCCCGCGCCTGCGATTTTGCCTGTGTGGAGATCATTCCACAGATCTATGTAGCCTGGATCCACGACCGGTTGCTTGACAACCGCACGCTAACCTCCCGCCTAAAAGATTTAGGGGGTTCTTTCAAAGTCCACGGCTTCAATAGGGATCGCAACGGGTTGCTCGGTGCGGCGGGTTTGATGCTGCGCCATGCCAACGGCATGGCGGCCGAGGGGTGCTATGACATAGAAATCGACGAGCATTTTATCTCTCAAAGTGTTAAGTTATCCCTTAGTTGGTGCTTTTAGAATGCATGCAGTACAAGGCGAGGCAATGGCTTAATTGAACAAAACGATATTACTACTTTTGGTCGTTTTCACCATCGCCATATCTCCGCTCTTGGCGCAAGATCCATGGCTGCTTTTTAAAGAAGAAACCGTTTTGAAAATGTCTACTGTGCCGGGCTGGTGTTCTAGAGAAAAAGCCCTTTTGATGATGGATCTCATTAAAGAAAATAGAAGTGAATGCTGCCTTGAAATTGGCGTTTTTTCTGGTATGTCCCTGTATCCCATAGCCAAAGCTTTGTCGTATCAGGGCTCGGGACAAGTCTTTGGTATTGATGCCTGGGATGCCCTCGAAGCGATAGCCGGCTTTAACACTGCCGACCCTAATTTTGAGTGGTGGAGCAGGCTGGATTTCAATCATTTCTACCATCAGACTTTGGACTTGATCCATCAGCATGAACTTGACAAGCATTGCAAAGTGCTAAGGCAGGCTTCCCAAAAGGCTGTGCAGCTTTTTGATGACGACACGGTTGATTTTATTCACTTCGACGGAAACCACAACGCGGAATATGCCTACCATGATATTGTCAGTTACTTTCCAAAAATAAAAGATGGCGGCTATATCCTGCTTAATGATCCAAATTGGTATGGCATGCAGCAGGCGCTGGTCTTTCTTTTGGAAAGGGCTGACGTGATATCGGCATTTTCACCTTCCGCCCCCTATATGCTCTTTCGGAAAAATGGCCAATGCATCCAGAATGCAAACCGTTTGTCAATTACAAAAACCCTCTAAACAACGGTGAGAGCCATTAGAACTAGCTGCATAGGAAAGTATATTGGCGTTTTGTTTGTCTTGCTCACGGCATCGGCGGGTTCTATGTGTTACTCGGCACAAGACACAATGTTTTGGTGGAACAGTTCTCAAGGCGCTAATTTCGGCGATGATCTATCAAGGGTCATCGTAGAAAGGATTTTAGGTCGTCCCGTTAAATATCGCTCTTTGGAATCCGACGGGAAAATTTTACTGGCGGTAGGCTCTATCCTTCATTTCGCCAGGGATGATGATGTCATTTGGGGTTCAGGCTTTCGGGAAAATCCCCTCCAGGAAAATAGGTTCCATCAGCTGGATGTCAGGGCTGTCAGAGGACCAAGAACCCGCGATTTTCTGCTTAAAAAGGGCATCGCCTGTCCTGAAGTATACGGGGATCCTGCGGTGTTAATGGGGCACTTATTTCCTGAATTCGAAAAAGAGGAGCCTCTTTATGATTACATCATCATCCCAAATATTGGTGAAATACCATGCTTTACATCTTACAAGAACGTTGTTTTGCCAACCCAACCATGGAATGAAATAGTAAAGAGGATGCTTCAAAGCCGGCTGGTAATTTCCAGTTCATTACACGGTATCATCGTGGCAGAATCGTTCGGTATACCTGCGCGACTACTTAAAATGACATGGATAGAGCCGTTACTGAAATACCAGGACTACTATGAAGCGACTGCCAGGCCGAACTTCGGGTATGCCACGTCGGTGCAACAGGCTTTGCAGATGGGTGGTGAAGAGCCTGCTCGTATCGACATAGGGCCTTTAATGGACTCATTTCCATGGGATTATTTTGGCTTGATGAGCCACGATTGAGTTAGCGGCTGGCGGCCTGGTAGAGGATTTTGTCAAAATATTCAGGCGAAAAAACTTGGGCAGCTTCGCTCTGCAGAAAAAGCCTAATATTTTCTATATAATCATCGTAAGTGCTTTGTGGCAGTGCTTTAATATATTGATATAGCTCCTCATTGCTTTGGAAGTCCCGATAGTCGATAAAGCAATTCTTTGGAATATACATTTCAATATTCTCAGGTCCCCAATAGATGGGCACACAGCCGGCGGCAAAGCAGCCGAAAATTTTCTCGGTGATGTAGCCTTTCGTCGTATGTGTGTTTTCAAAGCAGAGGCAGAAACGATAGTTTTTAAGTCTGGCGAGCTTTTCTGTCCCTGAATAATAACCGGGAATGGGGCCGTTATACAGCTTGCTGGCAATAATCTTTTCTGTAGGATGGCCGTAGAATTCAAATTCTCCGGCCGGTTTCATTTCGAAAAAATCTACTATAGCGATCCTTTCGGCAGTCCAATTTGAAACAATCATGGTGCACAGTTTCTTATCCTGAAAAGAAGGGCGGTCATCGAGCATGGGCAGAAGAGCTGGGTAATAGAATTTGAAAAACTTTTGGCCGTCGACGAGGTCGTCGTCAATCGTGTAGACCAGCGCGTAGGGGTCATACAAATAGGAGGCGATCTTGATGGCTTCCCATTTGAAAAGCACCATTTTTGAAGAGGGTAAGGCATAAATCTGTGGATCCAGGCAATAATCAAAAAAGATGATTTTCCGCAAATCCGCGTCATCGCCAGCGAAATTTTTAACATACTCATAGATGCCATAGGAAGCTATTAAATCATAGTCTTCCCGGATACGCTTAAACTGCATCGGATATGCATCGATAGGGCATATTTCCGGATACCGGGCAGCCAGTTGCTCGATCGGCAAAAGTTTATAACAGTAGGAGGCAAGATCTACACGTTGCTTCTTTGTATCCTCCCCATATAGGGACGCGAAAAAAAAGAAAAAGATGAGCAGGTTTTTCATGATGATCCATCGTTCAAAAGGAATATTTAGAGAAGGTTGAAAAAGATGTCAAACGATTCCCGGCAACGAGTTGCTACAGCATGACATTTCTTGCGTAAAATGGATATACCTTGCGTTCCCGATCACTTTTGGTCATGTGTTGTTGAATATTATGCCGTCCCTGCAGGACTCTGCATTAAAAATTGATTTTCCCAGGTCTGCACTTCGTTCCGACCTAGGCTATGATATGCCACGCCTGGTTGGTTGTTTATATTTCGGCAACGCGAAAACTCCCGCAGTTGAATGGTCGAAAGTAATCCAATACTCCAGTATGAGGTCACTTCCGATCGTTCAACTGCGCGGCTTTGGCGCAGTCAAAATGGATACAACCTAACCGCGCGTGGTATATTACCAGTGACTGCTCAGCATAACCAAGCAGCCCGCTCGAAAAACTATTTCTGTGACTTCAACAATATTTTTTGAATGATTACATCAAATAATTCTGCTCGAACAAATATTGCATTTCCCTGATATCCCTTGTAATAGACATGTGAAAGCAATCGAAAGCCACTTTTTTCTAGGAATATTTGTAGATCCTTATATAAGGTCATCTCATTTCTAAATTCATAAAAATTAGTCTCAATATACATAGCCTTGACCGTACTTAAAATGTGGGGGGAACTCTTAAGTACCTGTAATTCAAACCCTTCTAAGTCCAACCACATAAAGTCAATTTTATTTTGATTATTTTTTCGGCACCAATCATCTAAAATACAGCAAGGTACTTCTATTCTAGGTCCTTGATAATTGATTGTCATTGATTCTGAAGGAGGCAAGACTGAACTAGCGCCCTCATAAACAGGGTCATCTTGTGCTCCATAACAAACATAAAATGTAATCATTCCATTCTTCTCAGCCAATGCAAAAGGGTAGGAAGTAACATTGGAAAGATCTTTTGTTTTAGCCGTAAGTTCTTCATAACGGGGTGGGTTTGGCTCAAAACTAATAACTTTCCCTTGAGGAACGATAGTAGCTAAAACAACTGTGTCACTTCCATCGAACCCACCAGCTTCAAGTATGACATCATCGGGGTCAATAATTTTCGCAATTAATTCATAACGACCAGCCTGATAGAGTTCTTCAAAGAGCCCTTCAAATTGATATTCATAAGGGCTAGTCTCTGCAAAAAGATGTCCAGAAATCATTAAAACAAAACAAAGCATTCGTTTTAGCATAATGTAACTCCAATCAAGTTTTGAACAAAAAAACATGCTAATGTTTGAACATTTCTTTTGCAACCAGAGATGCTCCCTGGGGCAAAAAACCGTGCAGCAAAAACCGGTAACTTTTCATGACTCTTTGCGTAACCGATGAACGACCGTCTCATGCCCTAACAAAAAAACAAGAAAACCTTGCCATATGCGCTTAAAATGCTATGCGATATTATACCACGTGCGGTTAGTCGTGTGAGTATTGATACAAAGGGAGGCAAAGTTGATATCATTGCCAGCACCGGCTTCTCCAGATTTAAAATTGAGGTGATCGTTTTGGAGGATAATTATGAAGATGCCCGCTTTATCCCATTGCTTTCGAAAGGGGATATCTCTTTGTCATCCATTTAGAGTGGGACCTCTTATTTGTGCACAAGGATTTCCATCATTGAGTGTCGATTGATTTTGAATGGCTGTCATAGTCACGTATGTCCTCAGGATAAGGCGCTAAGGCAGAGTCGGACTCAATAGCGATGGTTTGCCAGGCAGGCAGATTGGCATTGACTTGCGCTAATACGTTGGGGTGGACAAAATGGGAAGGGGCTACGACAATTTTGTGGGGATTTTGATTGAGATAAGCTGCCCACCAGGAGAACGTCGAGTTGCCGATAATATTATGCTGCAGCATCGACATCAGAAAGAAGTCTTCGATATGATCTTGATCTTCGATGAAGATAAACGGCCGATCAAATTTGGCAAAGTGATGCTTGCACCAGCCGATGCGATCGGAAAATACCACAAACAGCGCGTCATCAGGAAATAGGCGCAGCGCCTTTTCGTAATAACTGAGCCCCACGAAGGGAATATATTCGCTCCATTGCTTATTGAAGGTGCGCACATGCAAGCCGACGGTGAAGGGACGGTCTAGTAAAGCTGCATGCTTGTTTTTTAGGCGCTTCAACTCCTCAGGGCGGGGTGCGAACACCTTCAGAATTTTTTCCCGATGATGATCAAAATATTCCCATGTTTGAAAATATCCGATTAGCAATTGGTCGGGTCTAACAGGAATATCTATTTTTTCATAGTTAAGCAGCTGCTCGAAGGTATGAAGAATTGGTCTTGGCAGTGGTGACGCATCGAGTCTGAAAAAGATGCGGTCCCGGTTGATCGGGATGTTAAAATCGGTTTTGGTGAGCCCCGGAAACAGCGGGGCGGCCTCGTTGTCCCAAGCATATGCCAAAGTGGCCGCTATTTCGAAAAGCTGGTTGCCTAGCTGGCCGCTTTGCAGCCAGCAGGTCACAAATGGCTTATCTTGAGCGGCATGAGAATGCACCGTCAAGACAAGATTGAGGGGGTTTAACAAGAGGCAACAAGCCAGAAAAGCGCTCTTCAATGGTAAACATCCCTTTTAAAACTATCGTTTATCCGAAAAATTTCACCCTATCTTGACATAAGGGCATTATAACACAGTGCCTTTAGATGAAAATCCCCGTTGTTTAGCATACACTCATGTTGAAAATGTTGACAAATATAAAGTTTGTATTTACACATCTGTTTTACCTAGTCCATCCATTTTGAAGCCAAAATTCAGGTTGGAATGGCTGGCGAATCTTGAACAACAATCATAAGGAGACGTTATGAAAAAAATCCTGCTTAGCAGTGTTACCTTTTTAATGCTTGCCGTTAGCACGTCGGCATTTGCTATTACTTCATTTGGTAACTTTTACAGCATCAGCACTCAACCTCTGGCTTCAGAAGCGGTTGCAACCTTTGACCTCAACAACTCGGTAAATAACATTTCAATTTCTGCTGATAGACAAACGATTACGATCATTACGGCTGGTAATTATGAAATCGGTTTTAATGTGGTAGGCGGCCTCTCGACTGACGGCACTCAGATACCAGGCCCTTGGAGTGTAGGTCTTCTACGTAATTCCGTCCTTATTGGTGGAAGCGTTGTGGCTTCGCATAGCGGTACTGATACCCCTGATAATTTAATCACCTTGAGCACATCGGGCCACGTGATTGTTTCTCTTTCTGCTGGAGATACAATCCAATTGGTCAATACAACCTTGTCGCCAATTGCCCTGCTAGGTACCGTTGACGGAGCCGGCACTTTGCAAAATACCAGCGTTTCCATAAATATTGTTCAGCTTGACTAATACGTTCAAGAAGTTGTCATAAGTGCGGCGGGGCCAGCCCCGCCGCTTCATTATCAAAGGCCTGTGGTGTGGTGGCCAATCTAAGCCCTTTTAAATCCGAGCCCTCTTAAATCCGATGCCGGCTATGTGAATGGTAATTGCCAAGGCCTGCCTGACGCCATTAGGGAAGCTTTTAGGATGGTCGTGTCTTTTATGGCGCTAAATAGAAAATAGGTTGATAGCCATAGTTGCCAAAAGCCCCATTAAATTCGGCTTCAGTGAAGCCAAAAGAGTCTTGGATGGTCCAGCCCTGGATTAACTTAGGAAATCTGATTGGTCCATAAATTCTATGCGCATTCCAACTCATTACGTCCTGACCGATAGGCACTGCCAGGATCATATGACCGGACTCTTTGAGCAAGACATTTTTTGCCATTTTCATGAATTCAAGATCGGCATTTGGATTAATAGGGTCTCCATATCTTCCTAGACCATCATGCTCGATGCTTGAAATAGAAAGTACGACATCAAATTTCTTTGGATGACTTATATATTCATCAACAGTCAATATTGTCAGCCGTGGATCATCTGTGACAATACTATTGTATTCTATGGTTGTGGGATAGCCACCGTAGGCGATGACCACGCTTTCATACCAAGGTGTTGCCGAGCCGACAATGGCGACTTCTTTCCCGATGATTGGATACTTTTCTAAAGCCTGGTACAGCCATGTATCCGTCACGCCGTAATGTCCACATGCCTTTCTGTGGATTTTTCCAATGCATTGATCAATTTCTTGTTTAGCATAGTGTTTTGGGGTTGTAGCTGCATAAGAATCGTCTAAATATGTATATTGAATTGGGATTGTTCCATTCAGCGTAAATTGATCATAGAACTCATCTGGAATCACTCTGGAGGGGGATGCGGCAAAACCGGGCCAGCTATATAAAGCCATACTCACTAAAATATAATATCTCATCTATGGCCTATCTCATGTTGATGGGTGCATAAGCAGCTGATTTGTCAGGCGGATACCCTTGAGTTCATGGCATATTTTGCCAGAAATTTCCCGACTATACGTATTGTCCCAGCCTCTAAATATGGTGGGATTGCCATTAGAGTAAAGCATGGATGGGATAAAAAAGAAAATACAAAATGGTTTTTAAAAGTATGGCAAGGACCAAGTTTACAGCTCAGTGACCGAAAGTTTTTATTGCAAAGATGATCATGCCCAAGAATTTGCAGAAATATCTTCAAAAAAATGCTCGCATAAAGGATTTTAAAGATGAAAGTTGCGATGGGGGATTTTGGACGCTAAATTTTTTGGGTATGCTATGTCACGTGATTTAATCGGTTACGGCGGGCGTCTGCCAAAAGTCGCCTGGCCGCAAAACGCCCGGCTTGCCGTCAATTTTGTGCTTAATTATGAAGAGGGGGCAGAGTCCAATGTAATGGATGGCGACAGTCAATCAGAGAGTCATCTGACGGATCTGCCGGGCGCTATCGCTTTGAAAGGGGCGCGCCATTTATCTGTAGAATCGCTATTTGAATATGGCAGCCGGGCCGGCGTTTGGCGCCTGCTGCAGCTGTTTGACGATTTCAGCCTGCCCTTAACGGTCTTTGCGACGGGATTGGCGTTGGAGCGTAATTTACAACTAGCCCAAAAGTTGAAGCATAGCCGGCATGAGATCGCAGGGCATGGCTACCGTTGGATTGACTACCGCGACGTTGGCGAAGATGTTGAACGCGCACATATTGCAAAAACCATCCATATCATCCAGAGTCTCACGCAGAAGCAAGTCAGCGGGTGGTATACAGGGAGGCGCAGTCAAAATACGCGCCGCTTGCTGATAGCCGCCGGGCTGCGCTACGACTCAGACAGTTATGCCGATGACTTGCCGTATTGGGATCCTGTGCCTCATCAGCCGCATTTGATCATTCCCTATAATCTTGATACCAATGACGCCCGGTATGCGCTGATACCCGGTTGGAGCAGTGGTGAGGATTTCTTAAACACCCTTAAAGCCACTTTTGACCAGCTGTACCGCGAAGGCGCAACGCATCCCAAGATCATGACGATAGGCCTGCATGCGCGTCTTTCGGGAAGGCCCGGCCGCTGCGATGCCCTGCGACGTTTTATTGACTATATCAAAAAATTTGATAAAGTATGGATCTGCCGGCGCGAAGAGATTGCCGATCACTGGTATCGATACCATCCTATTGTAAAAGATCAGCTAGAAGGATCAGCCAATGACCGATAAATTCACTGTCAGAAGAATGGCCGCATCTGAAGTGCAGCTTGCCATTGACTGGGCACAGGCGGAAGGTTGGAATCCCGGTCTTGAAGATGCTCAATGCTTTTATCAGGCCGACCACCAAGGCTTTTTCTTGGGTCTTTTAAATGGCGAGCCCATTGCCACCGGCTCTGCCGTGGTGTATGATGACAGCTTCGCCTTTTGCGGCCTGTACATTGTAAAACCGGAATTCCGCCAGCGAGGCTATGGCATCCAATTGACTAACGAGCGTTTGAAATATGTCGGCAACCGTATGACAGGGCTTGATGGGGTGCTGGACAAGATGTCGAAATACCAGCGGCTGGGTTATATTTCCGCACACACCAACACGCGCTATGCCTTCACCTTCCGGCCGATGTTTTCCACCTCTACCCATACCGTAGATCTAAAAAAAATCCCCTTTGCCCAATTGGCAGCCTTTGATCGAAAATATTTCCCCGCGCCCCGTCCGGCTTTTCTGCAACGATGGATTGCCCAAGCCGACAGCTATGCCCTGGCCTATGTCGTAGATCAACAGCTGCTCGGCTACGGTGTGATCCGCAAATGCTGCCAAGGTTATAAGATAGGGCCGCTCTTTGCCGATACGCCCACTGCCGCTCAAGCGTTATTTGAAGCCTTAGGTATGCAAATTGGCGAAGGTCCCGTCTATCTGGATATCCCGGAACCCAACCAGCATGCTGAGTTGCTGGCCAGATACTACCAGATGACGCCGCAATTTCAAGTCGTGCGTATGTATCGAAATGGCACCCCCCAGATCGATTTACAAGGTATATACGGCATCACCACCTTCGAGCTTGGTTAAGAATAGGGGGCTCTGTGCCTTAACAATCCCTGCCTATGCGGTGAAAACCCTTTGGACTCCCCATATAGGAGCTCCGCCGCGTTATGTGCATTTGCCGGACTGTCGGATTAAACGACATCTTAAGGCTTGGCAGGGGTTGTCGCCTTAAATACCATGGCCAATAGCAAGCCGGCAATAAAGCCGCCGATGTGTGCCATATAAGCCACGCCACCGGTATCTTGTGTAGCTGACATGGAGCCGATGCCGCTAACGAATTGCAAAAGGAACCAAAAACCAATAACGATCAGTGCCGGCATCTGAGTGATTGACCTGCCAAGCAAGACTTTGATTTTTCCTTGCGGCCATATGAAAATATAGGCGCCAAGCACCCCTGCAATGGCGCCTGATGCGCCTAAATTTGGCAAGTTGGATCCGGCATTAAACACAAGTTGCGAAAACGTGGCGGCGATACCGCATGCCAGATAGAAGCACGCATATTTGATTTTGCCGAAGCTGTCTTCAATATTATCTCCGAAGATCCATAGATAAAGCATATTACCTAGTAGATGAGCCCAGCCGCTGTGCATGAACATGGAAGTGAATAGAGTGATCATATTTGCCGCCGGTGCAGCCAGAAATCTGCTGGGAACAAAGGCCCATTTCGTAATGAAGGCCTCTCCGCCTGCTAATTCCAAAAAGAAAATGAGGATGTTCAATGCAATCAGGGCATAGGTGATGGCTGGAAATGAGCGGCGGCCCGTGTTGTCATCGCTAAGGGGCAGCATGTTGAATTCTCCTTCGTGATCCGCAGGTTTAAATGTTTTTAGCTGTTTTGCAAATTAAAGGCGCATACTTTTGCTCTGCGGCAAATCGAGCAAAGAACGATTTTTGACAGCTGCTTAACTTTCGAATATGCGATGGTCGTAGTTTTTCAGAGTGTCATAGAAATAAGCACTATCTTCGATAAATAGCTGGCTTACGACTTCGTCGATAACGCTTTTAAGGCTATATTTCATACCTGTCAGGCCGACGCCTGCATTAAAGCCGCAACTTAAGATGGCGCCGCCTGTGCAATTGAAGATGGAAGGCAAATAGGGGGCTGTGCCGGGAACTTTTTCACAGAAATTCGAGCCTTTGCCAAGATATGGGGAGTGCAATAGCATCTCATTAGTCTGTCCTGCCGGCGGGGTGAATCTGTCTTTCCAAAGCGCAATCTTATCGCGAAAATGATGCAATTCGTTTCTTAAATGCAGGTCAATCGTCCAGCCGATGGCGATAATGAGGAAATCGAAGCTCTCCTCACCATTTGGGGTAATCACCATAGGTTTTCCATCCACCATCTTGGAGCCTATCCACGGACTTGAGAAATGAAAGCTAATGTTTTTTTTAGCTTTGACAAGTTCTACACTTTGCGGGGTTGGGGGTTGCCCAATTTCAAACATTTTAGTGATGAAGCGCCATTTTGCTCCATCGGATAGGCTGGGAAAACTTTTTAGGAAACCCACAAATTCACCCCAGAGAAAGACGTGCAGATTGACGAGTTTTGACTTCTTCGAGTAGATATGCACTTCTTCGGCGCCATGCTCACAGCACATCAGGGCGTCATCGAAGGCGCAGGGGCCGGCACCCAGGATGCCAATTTTCTTCCCTTTAAAAGCCTGGAAGTCGATGTTTTCGCTTGACTGATGATAGTATGCGTGGGGGATATTACTTCTGATATGGTCAGGCACAGTCCATTCACCGCTGCCCTGCAGCCCGGTAGCCAAAATGATTTTGCGGGCATATACATCTTCCATCTGTTTGGCATTAATGGGGACCATGAAACAATTTTCCTCAGGCAACCATTGGATTATTCCTGCTTCAGCGTCATTGACAATGGGGAGGTTAAGAAAGGTGCGCAGCCATAGCAGGTAAGCTGCCCAATCTTTGCGTGGGATGAAATGCATGCTATGCCATGCTTTAGAACCATAACAGGCTTCATACCATTCCTGAAAGGTCAGGCTAGGAATGTCGCAATCAGGTCCTAGCGTATATTTGGGGGTGCGTAACCTTTCCATGCGCGCATACGTCAACCAAGGCCCTTCATGGCCTTTGTCGCAGACATCAAACAGGATGATATTGGTGACCTTCTCCCTGATGAGCGAGATGGCAAAGCCGATTGCCGACTGACCGGCACCGATGATGACGACATCGTAGATGTGTACCCCTTGGGATGTTTTTCTGGCGGGGAGCCAACCTTTGCGCGGAGGATAGTCGAGCAGTGACAGTTCCTTTAATGCCCTAGTTTCTAGCTTTTTAAGCCGGTTGGTTTTATTGAAGAAAAGCCGGCTGCCAAACTGTATAATAGAATTAAACATGGAACTTCACAGGGGTATAATTTCAAAAATCACATATAACAAGTTTTAAAGATATACTGTCAATTCCAATCCCTTCGGCGGTTTTTCGGTCTAGGTTAAAACAAGCTTCAAATCTACTATGGTGAAGAGGTGCAGAGAAAATTCTATGGAACATCGCTTCCAGGGAGGTAGGATTTGACGGCATAGTGCTACCGGGCTATGCTTCTAGGAATGGAATTGATCCAGGGGAGTGGAAAGAGATGGAAAGGCAAACATATAAACTCAAGCAGGATGGCTTCCGTAAGGCCAGAGGGGGGTATGCGCGCTTTTGGAACATCTACTGCGCAGCCTGCCAGCAGCATCTATTGCTCTATCAAAAAGATGGCCCAGGGCCATTGAAGAGGATGTATGCCGATAGAATCATCGCGCCTAAAGAGCTATGCGAAAATCTATCCGCCACCAGGGCGAAACATAAATCACCACTCATTTGCCATAAGTGCCGCGCCGTCATGGCGCTGCCATATATCTACGAAAAGGAAAATAGGCCAGCCTTTCTTGTGACCATCGGCTCCCTCTTTAAAAAAGTTGGCCGGGGTTTCTATCCGCCTCCGGTATAGCTATTTGGCCTGACTTCTTACCGCCTTCAGGAGGCCAAGCACCAATATTGGCAGGAATAGGTCGGTAAACCAGATGGCTACGCCGATATTGTACGGGGCCGTGTTGTGGTGGACGAAATAATCATGCAGGTGTCCAACCATACAGCCGATCAACAAAACGCTCCAGCCGATGGCACAAGCCTCCCAAAAGCGCCCCCTGATCCAATATGACAGCACGCCCAGTACTCCATAGGATAGGTTTGCCATGCCGATTTCAAACTGGAAGGGGCTGCCTGCCGGCCATCCAATCATTTTGGCCGTCTCGGGACCCATGAAGACATGCGCGTAGGCGGCAAGCAGTCCCATCATCCCCATATTGAATAAGAGCACGTAACTTAAAAACACCTCTGCCGACCTAGGATAGCGGCAGTCTTTTGTGTATGCCAGGTGCGCAAAACTACAGCCGATGGCAAAAATAAATAAAAAACCGTTAATCATGATCGGGTTTCCAATTTTAGCTGCGAGCAGCAATGGCCGCATTTCTTTGCCCGCAGGGGGATGGACATCAAGCATTCCGGACACTCTTTTGTTGTCGGCGCCTCTGCAGCTTTTGAGCCGCGTAGCTTGTTCATCATTTTAATGATGATAAAAATGACCCCTGAGATTATCAGGAAGTCAATCACGGTATTCAAAAAGGCCCCATATTTCAACTCTACCGGTGCCGCCGAGCTTCCCGGCAGGTGCATTTTGAGAGAGAGGGCGCCAAAATCCACGCCGCCGATAAGGAGGCCAAGCGGCGGCATGATGATGTCTGCGACCAGGGAGGCGATGACTTTGCCGAAAACAGTGCCTATGATGACGCCAATGGCTAGATCGACCATATTTCCCTTTAGGGCGAACGTTTTAAATTCCTGTAACCACGACATAGGGTCTCCTTTGCTTTTTTTGTATTTATATATAACGATAACTTTAATTCAAAGGTGTGACTCATTCCACTATACTTTTGATCTAGGGATATTTTGCATTGACACTGGCGTCTGGTAATGACTATAAGTGCAAAATAAATATTTCATTTGTCGGCGGTCCTTTCCGCCTGAAAACACTGCTGCTTAAGGAACTGATGATCATGCGCAAATTGGCTTTTTGCCTGCTGTTTGTACAGGCACTTTTTAGCAACACTACTGCAATGGCTGAAGAAGAGAAAAAACTGAATATTTACAACTGGTCGGATTACATCACGCCCGAGACGATTTCCAATTTCGAGAAGGAAACAGGTATCAAAGTGCAATACGATGTCTACGACAGCAACCAGCTGCTCGAATCGAAATTGAGCGCCGGCCATACCGGCTATGATCTTGTCGTGCCCACCTCTTCACCCTACCTGGTGCGACAGATTAAAGCCGGGCTCTACCAAAAAATTGATAAGAGCAAACTCTCCAATTATAAAAACCTAAATCCTGAAATCATGCAGCGTCTGGCCGCGCACGACCCCGATAATGCCTATTCCATTCCATGGATGTGGGGCACTGTCGGCATCGGTTACAATGTGAAAAAAGTCAAAGACATCATGCCCGATGCTCCGCTAGATAGCCTGGCTATGGTTTTCGATCCCAAGATCGCCTCCAAATTTGCCGCCTGCGGCATCATGATGCTGGACTCTGCCAGCGATATCATCCCCAATGCGCTGGTGTATGCCGGCCTGGATCCAAACAGCCATAAGCAAGAAGATCTGAAGAAGGCTGAAGATGTGATGATGGCGGTGCGTCCTTATATCCGCCAGTTCCACTCATCAAAATATATCGATGATCTGGCCAACGGGGACATCTGCCTGGTGCTAGGTTTTTCAGGCGACATCATCCAGGCCTCGAATCGTGCCAAAGAGGCCAAGGCCGGTGTTGAAATCGGCTATAAGCAGCCTAAGGAAGGAGCACAGGTTTGGATCGACGTGATGGCGATACCCAAAGATGCTCCCCATCCCGAAAATGCGCTGTTATTTTTAAATTATATCCTGCGCCCGGAGGTCATCGCTGCCAATACCAACTTCATCGGTTATGCCAATGCCAATAAAGAGGCCGACAAGCTGGTGAAACCGGAAATCCGCGACAATCCGCAGATCTATCCCTCAGCCGAAGCGATGAAGCATATGTATATGATTGCGCCGGCCGATTTGCCATATGAGCGCCTGCGCACAAGGACATGGACGCGCATAATAAGTGGAAGTTAACCGCCGTGGGACATTTATCAAATGAGTGAGAAAATATTCTCTGTCAAAGAGCGCGAAGCTGCTGCCTCGCAGCATAAGGCGCTGGTGCAAATCCAGGGCGTTTCCAAGTTGTATGAAGGCAATGCTGCCAAATCCGTTGATAATGTGACCTTGGAAATTTATGAAGGGGATTTCTTCGCTTTGATCGGCCCGACCGGCTGCGGCAAAACCACGCTGATGCGCATGATCGCAGGTTTTGAGACGCCGACCCAAGGTAAGATCATCATTAACGGCCAGGATATGGCCGATATTCCGCCTTATGAACGCTGCGTGAATATGATGTTCCAATCCTATGCGCTATTTCCGCATATGACGGTGGTGCAGAATGTGGCCTTCGGTCTGAAGCAGGAAAAGCTGCCCAAAGAAGAAATATCAAAGCGCGTCGACGAAGTACTTGAGATGGTCAAGATGCAGGATTATAGACAGCGCTATCCCTCACAGCTATCCGGCGGACAGCAGCAGCGCGTGGCTTTGGCCCGCAGCCTCGTCAAACGGCCGAAGTTGCTGCTGCTCGACGAGCCTTTGGGCTCGCTGGATCATAAAACGCGCGAGCATACCCAGCTGCAGTTGATAAAAATCCAGATGATGCTCGGGGTGACATTTCTGATGGTGACACATGATCAGGAAGAAGCTCTGCTCATGGCCAACCGCATCGGCGTGATGCATGCCGGCAAGCTTTTGCAGATAGGCAGTCCGGAAGGGATATATAAAAATCCTAAAAACCGCTTCGTGGCCGACTTTATCGGTTCGATCAATATGTTTGAAGGCGAGATTGTGAGCGGTGAACATCACCCAGGTTTTGTCACACTGTTTAGCGGAGAGTCTGCCAGCAAGATCCGCATCAAGCATCCGGAATCCCTTCAGGCAGGCACCAAGGCCTGCATAGCAGTGCGGCCGGAAGAGATGGAGATAAACAGGACGGCCGCTCCGGCCAATGAAAACCAGCTTAAAGGCAAGGTGATGGATATCGGCTTTCTTGGCGAACAGATTATTTTCCATGTGGAATTGGCGACGGGCAAGCTGATCAATGTGTGCGTGCCGTCGACGACACGCAGCCAGACGACGGATTTCGCCTTTGGCGAGGAAGTTTATGTGTCGTGGTATGATACCGATGGCGTCGTATTAACGGAATAAAGCTTGGTGAGTATGCGTCTTACACCTCTTGAAAAACAGCAGAAGCATGGGCGTTTATGGGTGCTTGTTCCGGCATATGGCTGGCTGCTGCTGTTTTTTATTGTGCCTTTTCTGCTGGTATTATGCATCAGCTTCAGTGAAGCAGTCGACGCCGTACCGCCCTATAAGCTTTTTTTTGGTTTTGATGCCGAGGGGAACTTTCAATTTTCGCCTGTGCTGTCCAATTACAGGCTATTATTTACCGACTACCTTTATCTGCATACCTATTTCGTTTCGATATGGCTGGCCGCAATCTCCACTGTGATGGCGCTTTTGATCGCCTATCCGATTGCCTATGGCATCGTGCGCGCTCCTAGGCAGTACCGCAACATCTTGCTGCTATTGGTCGTGATTCCATTTTGGACAGGCCTGCTACTGCGCGTCTATGCCTGGATTGTGATTTTGAAGAGCAACGGACTGCTCAACAATTGGCTGATAAATTTGGGCCTCATCAGCCAGCCGCTGGCGATTATGAATACCCAGATCGCCGTCGTTATCGGCATCGTCTATTCCTATCTGCCCTTTATGATCCTGCCATTATATTCGGCGCTGGAAAAGCTTCCTCCTGCTTATTTGGAGGCGGCTGAAGATCTGGGGGCCAAGCCCCTGGCGGCCTTTTGGCAGGTGACCCTGCCGCTATCAGTATCTGGCATTGTGGCCGGTTGTATGATGGTCTTTATTCCTGCCCTGGGGGAGTTTGTGATTCCTGATCTGCTCGGCGGATCTAACGTGCTGACCATCGGCAAGGTACTGTGGAATGAGTTCTTTAACAACCGCGACTGGCCGACGGCCGCTGCCGTGACGATCATCATGACCATGATGCTGGTAGTGCCGATTATGATTGTACAGCGTATCATCGGCAGGCGCGAAGTGCGCCGTTAGGAATTAAGGATTGAGCATGAATAAAGTTCAGGGTAAAAGGTTTGATTTCCCGTGGCTTAATGCCATGATGGGCATTGGTTTTTTATTCCTCTATGCGCCGATTTTCACTTTGATATTTTATTCGTTCAACAGTTCGCGTCTGGTGACAGTATGGGCAGGGTTCTCCGCCAAATGGTATGCCAGCCTCTGGTACGATGCTGAATTGATGTCTGCTGTCGTGGTGAGCTGCAAAGTGGCCTCATCGTCTGCGACCCTGGCAGTGATCCTGGGCACTCTGGCTGGGGTGGCTTTAGCGCGTTTTGGTGCTTTTCGCAGCCGTACGCTATTCAGCGGCATGCTGTTTTCACCGTTTGTCATGCCGGAAGTCATCACCGGCTTTTCGCTGCTGCTACTCTTTGTGGCCATGTCACAAGTCATCGGCTGGCCGCAAGGCAGGGGAATCCTCACCATCATCATGGCCCACACGACACTAGGTATGGCCTATGTGGCGGTATTGGTGCAGGCGCGCCTGACGGCTTTCGACCGCTCGCTGGAAGAGGCCGCTCTTGACCTAGGTGCAAGGCCGCTCAAAGTCTTTTTCGTGATCATCCTGCCACTGATCCTGCCGGCGCTTGTCGCCGGCTGGCTGCTGGCCTTCACGCTGTCATTGGACGATCTGGTCATCGCCAGCTTCACCAGCGGCCCGGGAGCCACCACGCTGCCGATGCTGATCTATTCGCGCGTGAGATTGGGTGTCAGCCCTGAAATCAATGCGCTGGCGACCATCATTGTCTGCCTCATCACGGCCGTGACCGTGATTTCCAGCTGGCTGACCTTCCGTAAGCAAGGTGCTGGGTTGTGAATTCGCACGCAAAGAAGGCAACACTTACCACAGAGGCACAGAGACACAGAGAAGGAAAATCAAGTTATAAGGAAAAGGGAGCCTCAGCCGGGCATTATCTGTTGTATCTTGTATCGTGCGCAGCCTTTCTGTGCCTCTGTGGTAAGTGTTGCCTTCCTTGCGTTTCTAGGCTGTTTGCGTTAAATCGAATTCACAACCATTCAATTAACGACCATGATACAAGTTTTACAATTATGCGATTTTGTAGTATGCTTATCGTTTCAAAACTGCAAAATTAACGTTCAAGTAAGTACCTTATGGATGAAATCAAGATATCCCTTCCTGCCATCGTAGACGGTGAGGATAAAAGCTCGCCGCTGGTAAATCGCATCCGGAAGAACTATCGCCATATCCGCAAGTGGGCGAAGCGGACGCAGACAGACTGCTTCCGCATCTATGACCGCGAAATCCGGGAATATCCGCTGGCGATAGATTTTTATGCCGGCCGCTTTCTGGTGCAGCATTTCTCCAGTTCGACAGATAGCGACGAGCCGCCGGCGGAGCTGGTAGATGAAATCGTCAAAGCGCTGGGCGGTATCTTTGGGGCTGAGGCCGGCGCAATTTTCTGGCGCACGCGCTTAAAACGCAAAAAGACCCGCCAGTATGAGAAGATAGGGGAGTCAAAAGAGTTTTTTAGTGCCATCGAATTCGGGATTAAATTCTGGGTCAACCTTATCGACTATCTGGATACGGGGCTTTTCCTCGACCACCGTGAAACGCGCAAAATCGTCGCTGCGGCTTGCCCCGGCAAGCGGGTGTTGAATCTTTTTGCCTATACCTGCTCCTTCAGCGTGCATGCCGCCGTGGCCGGGGCGACGTTTACCAAAAGTGTGGATATGTCCAATACCTACACCGCCTGGGGAAGGGATAACTTCATGCTTAATGGTATCCCGCTGGCTACCCATGAGATTGTCAGGGCAGACTGCCTTAAATTTATGGATGAAGAGCTGCGCTCAGGGATCAAATACGACATCATCATCATCGATCCTCCCACCATCTCGCGCTCCAAGAAAATGGATCAGATGTTTGACATCCAGCAGGATTACCTCTCACTGGTATCAAAGGCCTTGAAGCTGCTTTTGCCTGGTGGCACAATATTTTTCAGTACCAATTCGCGCCGCTTTGCCTTTGACGAGCAATATTTCAAAGGGTGTGTCGTGGTGGATATTTCCGACAAAACAATTCCGCTAGACTTCCATGATCCCAAGATCCATCGCTGCTGGAAGATATCGCCTCTATAGGCTGGAGGTGAGGTCCAGTTTTTGCTGGCGGGTCATTTTTTTTATCCGGCATTCCCGCTGCGAGGCGGAAGATCTGTTGGGGTGTGGCTCGCGGTAGACAATGCTTTCCGGTGTTGAAAAACGGAAAAAACGCGCCCCTTTACGCCCCTGCAGATGATCAGCAAAACGGCGGTCCAGATTTGTGGTGATGCCTGTATACAGCTTCCCCGATGTTGTCCGGATGATATACACCTCCCAGCTTGACTCTTCTGCCATCTATTCTTTCACCGCTAATAATTGATTCAAAGGTTCGACCAGCCAACGCCATATAAGGGCATAGACGATGGGTCCGATAATAATAGGCAGGTATTTAAACTGTCCAGGTATGCCCATCAGTGTTGGCAGATCCAGCCAGAAAGTGGCATAGCCGATGACAAGTACTCCAAGCACAGCTCCCGTAAGCAGCAGGCGGAGGTTGGGATCCTGCGGCAGCGCATTTTTAAAAAAGGCGACAGACAAAACATTCCACAGGCCCCAGATTAACGGGATGAAATGCAGGAAGGGAATGGTTAATAGCTGGGGTTTTCCCCATGCCAGGGCGCTATAAATGCCTATCGGCAGAATAATACTCGGCACGGTGATGCCGGCAATAAAAGCTTTTAGATAATTCATGCTAATCTCCTTGTTATTTCACCTCGTCATAGATGACGCCTGTGATTTGGCTTAAATCCTCAAAAATCGGAATGACGTCATTGATGGTCGGCATGCTGCCATTATTGACAGAGACCATAAATAGCAGCAAATGCCCATTTTTTCCATCGATATAGCCCGCTAGAGTCTGGGTGGTTAAAAAGAACTTGCCAAGCGCCAGATTGAAAGCCACACCGGTGCCGGTCTTGGCATGCACTTTGCCGACGGCTGCAGTCGTCTTACCAAAATCTGCCAGCGAGCCATCGACGCCAAGAATTGGCAAGGCTTGATAGTAATTTTTAAATTGCTTTGCTGGCAATTTGTGCATGTATTCCAAAAGCTGCACTTCGGCTTGCGGCGTCAGGCGATTCTCATCGCCGCCTGCGCCGTCGATGAAGACAAAAGCATCGGCCGGAACTTTTACCTGCTGGACGGTGAAATTCCCGAGCTCACGCATGCCGGCATTAAAAGTTGTTTCACCTTTGCGCGCGGCGAGCAATAAGGGCACAAGATCAGCTCCTAAGTTGTGGCTCACCTTTAGGATGAGTTTGGCATATTCAGCCAGCGGCGGTGAGGTCCAGACAGCCATCGGTGTCATGCCTTGAAAAGTCTCTTTGGGTGGGAGTGATGCCGTCTTGTTCTTATCGAGGTTGACCGCGATGCCAAGCTTTTGTAGGGCCTCGATGAAGGCCGTTTTAGCAAAGTGGTTGGGGTCTTTGATCGAAAAGGTGCGTACCACATCCTTTTGGTCTGCCGGCAGCGATCCCTGCACGACAATGTTTCTGCCGGCTTCATCGGCGGTGATGTGCAGATCGATGGCTTCGCCTTTTGAAACCGTCTTTATCTGGTTGGTGACGGTATAGCCGGGGGCCTGCGGACGCCACGACAGCCTTGCGGCCTCGCCAACAGTGCCCGGATTTACCACCATATCGATTAGGTTCTCATTGATGATCATCGGCGAGAGCGTCATCTCGCGCTTTTGGGTGGTTTCGAACAGGCGGTCGTCAATCAAAATGTCGCCATCAATTTGCCTGATGCCTTTATCATGCACTTGCTTGGCCAGCGCCTGGATCCCGGCTAAGGGGTCTTCGGGGGTTAAAATCACTCCGGGGATATTATTGGCTATGATATGATCCAGTTTGGTGAAGGCAATGGCATCGGTCTTACCTTGCCGTCCGCCCATGGTGAGGTCCCCCTGGGCTACCAATATTAGATTTCCTGTGAAGATGCCCTTGTCAATTTCCCCCAAAGCATAGACAGGGGTCTTGAAGCGGTAATCATCACCATAGGCCTGCAGCAGGGCGGCGACTGAAAATAGTTTTGTCGTGGATGCCGGCAGGACCATGCGGTTGGAATTCATATTGAAGAGCACCTTGCCGGTCTCTACATCCTTGACGTAGACGCCCCAATTGGCGTGTACATATTTGTCCTGCTGCATGATACTCTGCATGTTTTTTGGCAATGTCTTTTCCTCGGACTGCAAGGGAAGCAGCGCGCCTATAGCCAGTATCATGGAGATAAATGTAAAGTCTTTGAAGTTTATCATGTCGGCATCCTGCATATAGGGTAATGACTTGCTTTTAACTGTTTCCCATCATTTTTGAAAGATAAATACGAAATCTTGTAGCTAACGGCAAGAGGGTGCAACCAGTATCAAACAGAATGTGTGGATGAATAATTTTCACTTCGCTATATTATCACGTTAATTTGAGTGATTAGTTTTACGTATATAATTTTAAAGTAATGTATTTAAGTAAAAATCTAAAACGAGAAAGCCGATGACGATTCAATTTATACAAAATATCCCAAGTTATCTTGCTAGCAAACTTTCTTGGGCGGATAACAAAGATGCAACACTTAATTCAAGCACTGCATTGTTAACTATCATTGCCGGGGGTGCGTTATTGGGCATGGCTTGTGTGGCAGCCAGAAAGTGCTTATACGGAAGAGCCAGGGCGTTGGAAAGCAATACCAGCCAGGACGTTCTTTCTGCTGACGTCCAAGGAGGCCTGGCGGCGGCAGGCAATCATCAAATTTCATCCATTGCTAATCCTGTCACACCGACAGTAGAACCATCGTCCTCTGAGGTGACAGAAAAAAATCTCACAGATCTGTTTCAGGCTTTCCGCGAACACGATGTCGCAGGTGCATCTTTTGATAAGTCTCTGAATGAAATTCTGGGGAATCTGACAGATGATGATTTAAATCCCGAGGCGGGGCAGCTTTATGAATTAGCAACTGCCTACCTGGCAGCGCATGGCAAGTCTCCTTTGGCAATCGAACGTCTCATCAGCAAGGCTGCGGGTGCCGTGCGTTCGGAGTTAGCGATGTTAGCTGAGAAAATAACTTCGAGCTATTCCGACAATGAGGAAATATTGTGCATATTAGAAAAGTTCAATAATTCTGGCATTGCGCTTTTTAATAAGTTGGCAGAGCTTAAGGTCTTAAATAAGCCCTATTTAGTCGCAGCAAAAGATGAGGAGACAAAGAAATCTCCTGATGATCCAGCAGAACCCATATCTCCCCAGCTAGTGACGCAGAGCTCTAGAAGAACCCTTCGACTTGAGAAATATAAAACGCTACCTTTGCAGGAAGATTCAAAAACAGTCCTCAGTCCTTCAACAGACCCATCAAGTGAACACAGGCAGTTTGTTGTCCGACATTTGCCGGTTAGGCTTCCGCCCAGGATGCCGCCTCTCTTACCACAACCAAAGCCTGCTGGCTCATCGTCAATAACGTAGCATTGTGCATTATGGCTAAGCTCCATCTAGGAGCTGCCATATTAATAACCCACCGTGATATCGACGGTGCCGACGGCATGTTTTGGCAACGTGATGAGGAGGGCTCATCACGCAAATGAGTACCCATGAGGTTTTCCCGGCCTTCTCAGTGACTCTGTGCCTCTGTGGTGCAATCTGCTTGCTAGTGGTATAGTATTGTTAATTAGGGTGATACGAAAAACTTCACCTCCGAGATGCAGAGGCACAGAGAAGGGGTCTGGAGCTTGCTCTTAGGGTTTTGTTAATTAGGTGCTTATGTGTGTGATGCACCATAAATATCATCTTTTTTTGAATAGCTATAAAGCCAGCGCAAAGAAAATGGGGCTACCAATGTGGTAATTGTAATAACAAGTATAATGGCTGCATAAACGTCATTTTTTAAGACACCTGCAGTCAGTCCAACATTAGCAAAAATCAAGCCAACTTCTCCACGAGGGATCATTGCTGTTCCAATAATGAGCTGCATCATCCGACTTTCGCCTTTTAGGAAAAAGGCAGAAAATAATTTTCCAATGATCGAAGCTGCTACTAAAGAACCACATAGTATCCAGATAAACGATGATTCCCAGTTTACAGTCCTAAGATCTAGAGAGAGGCCGATAGCCACAAAAAAGATTGGCGTAAATAAATGCACGATGGGCTTCATCTGAGCCTCTACGCGATAGCTAAACTCTTTTGACTCATGTAAAAATACTGCAAAGGGGAAAAAAAATTGCCTAGACAAAGCTAGCCCCGCTGCAAAGCCACCAAGAAGTTCTGGCGCACCTAAAGAGTGAGCTGTCCAGGCAAAAAACAAGATCAATGAAACGATTGTGGTAGGCAAAAGACCGGGAATATCACTGTTTTCATCCCACTTCTTAATGATATGAGAGACACCCTTAGCTAAAATGGGCGAGATGAAGAAAAAGAGTATAATAAAGAGTAATACTTTTCCTGTACTCCACAAATTGATTTCTCCGCTTACTGAAAATTCATAAAGCATTGCAAGTAAAACTATACCTATAATGTCGTCCAGAACTGCGGCGCCAATAATAATTTGCGCTTCATGGCTATTTTGTTTTTTTAAATCACGAAGCACTCTCAGAGTGATGCCAATACTCGTAGCTGTAAGAGTGCTGGCAATGAATAGGCTGACCAGGAGAGAAAAGTCAAATGCGTAGTAGCTAATGAGGAAACCTAATATAAAAGGCAAAATCACACCACCAACTGCGACGATGAGCGCTTTAACGCCAGCTGAAGACAGATGGCCGATATCTGTTTCTATCCCAACTTCAAAAAGAAGTAAAATGATACCAATCTGGGCTAATAGATGGATGGGATTGCTTATCTCAACTAATCCTAAAATACTTGGACCAATCACAATGCCAGCAACAAGCTCTCCAATAACAGAAGGAACCTGAAAATAAGCGGCAATCTCACCAAATAATCGAGCTGAAAGCAAGATCAAAACGAGTTCAATTAAAAACGTGTGTGCTTCCATCAAAATGCCAAGAATAGATGATTATAAATTTCAATATATAGAGGTCTTCGCATTTACAGCACAACCCTTCTTAGCGAATGCAATGCATATTTTCTGTCTTTTGGATGTCAGCGCAGGCGGGTGGCACGGGTGAAGGCGTCATTTAAGCCGTCGCCAACCACATTGAAGGACAGCATGGTCAGGCTGATGCAGGCGGCGGGGACGAAGAGGCGCCAAGGGTAGTATTCCAGGGCGGGCAGACCCTCGCTGGCCATGGTGCCCCAGCTGGCGATGGGGGCCTGGACGCCGAGGCCTAGGTAGCTCAGGAATGCTTCGGCGAAGATGGCGGAGGGGACGGTGAGGGTGAGGGTGACAAGGATTGGTCCTACGGCATTGGGGAAGAGGTGGCGGAACAGGATGCGCCAGAAGCTTGCGCCCATAGCATGGGCGGCGAGGATATAGCCTTGCATTTTAAGCTGTAGCAGCTGTCCGCGCACCACGCGCGCCATGGTGATCCATCCTAGCACTGTCAGGGCGATGATAATAGTGTGCAGGCCGGGGCCGAGCACGACCATAAGGGAAATGTTGATCAGCAGCGAAGGGATGGCGCTCAGGATGTCGACGAGGCGCATCATGACATCATCCAGCTTGCCGCCGGCAAGAGCGGCGATGCCGCCCCAAAGCATACCGATGATGAGGTCGATGAAGGCAGCGGCGAGGCCGACAAAGAGGGATATCCTGGCGCCGTACCATAGGCGGGTGAAGATGTCGCGGCCCAGGTCGTCGGTGCCAAACCAATGCGCCGTTGATGGGGCCTGGTTCTTGATCGTCAGGTCGATATCATAATAGGTATGGCGGCTGAGCATGGGGGCGGCGATGGCAAGGATGATGAGCAGTATGAGGAAGAACCCCGCGGCAAGCGCCGGGCGGTTGGCTTTGAAGTCGTGCCAGCAGCGGCGCCAAAAAGAGGGTGGCAGCAGCTGTTGGGCGGCGATGTCAGCAGGCGGTGAGGCGGCGTTAGTCATATGGCCCCCTTGGGTGTGCTGGCGGCATTGGCCAGGCGTGGATCTAGCAGCAGGCAGGCGGCATCGACGACAAAGGCTGTCAAGAGCAGCAGGGTGCAGTAAAACACGGTAATGCTCATGATGAGGGGGTAGTCGCGATTGAGTACGCTTGTGACAAACCAATAGCCGAGGCCGGGGATGCCGTAGATTTTTTCGACGATGAAGCTGCCGGTGAGGATGTTGGCGGTGAGGGGGCCGAGATAGCCCAATACCGGCGTCAGGATATTGCGCATAGCATGTGCAAAGACGATACGGCTTTCTGATAGTCCTTTGGCACGGGCAGTGGCGATATAGGGTTGCGACAGTTCCTCGATCATCTTGGCGCGCGTCATGCGGGCAATAAAGGCCATGGGCAGGGCTGCCAGCGACAAGGCCGGCAGGATGGTATGTGCAAACGAGCCCCAGCGGGCGATGGGCAGCAGGTGCAGTTTGATGCCGAAGATGTACTGCAAGAGGGTGGCCAGGATGAAACTTGGCAGGGATATGCCGATGACGGCGGCTACGATGATTAACGTGTCCTGCCAGCGGTTTTGCTTCAATGCAGCCCATGTGCCGAAAAGCAGTCCAAGAGGGACGGCCAGCAGCAGGGCTTCTGCGCCGAGGGCAGCGGACGTCGGCAGGCCTGTCTTGATGATATCAACGACACTTCTTTCTTTATATATCAATGAGGGACCGAAATCCATGGTGGGGAGCTGGCTGAGGTAGCGTCCGTATTGCCTGAGTATGGAATCGTTCAATCCATAGTGCTCGCGCAGAGCCTCATAGATTTCTTTGGGCAGGGCCTGTTCCTGCTGGAAGGGGTCGCCCGGGATGGATTTCATCAGGCAAAAGGTGAGGGTGAGTACGACAAACAGCGAGAGGCTGGCATAGAGGAATTTGCGCGCGAGCAGTCGGATCATAAGTGGCGGTGCATGAGTTACGGTTTTTCGCTGCTTTGAAGGGTTGATTTAGGGATGATGTAGGCGACTTTAAAATCCAGATACCCTAAGGGGGAGAAATAGACGCCGGCCACTTGCCCGTTTTTAAGGTAGTTATAGGCCGAATGGAAGAGGGGGGCCACGGGCATGGCGGCAATGAGCTTTTTCTCGGCCTCGGCCATCAGCTGCAGGCGGGTGGAGGGGTCTTTTGCCAGTGACGACTGCTCGAGCAGTTGAGTATAGGCGGGATCTTCCCAAGAGGTCTGGTTGGTGGGGTTCTGTTTGGATTTAAAGATCTCAAGGAAGTTAATGGGGTCCTGGATGTCGGCATACCACGATCCCAAGCTGATCTGGTAGGTGCCTTGGCGCAGTTTGTCCAGCAGCACCTGCGCTTCGGTACTTTCCAAAGCAATATCGATGTTAAAAGTCTTGTTCCACTGCTGCTGTACCGCTTGGGCGATTTTGTGGTTGCGGTCAGTAGCGGCATAATAGAGGCTGATTCTGGGCAGCTGGCTTGGTGTGAGATGCATGTCGGCGAGGGCCTGCGCGAAGAGAGCTTTAGCAGCTGCGCTATCATGGTCGGCAAAATAATGTCGGTTATCGATGCCGAAAGCCGGCGGCACGATGCCGATGGCGGGCTGCTGGTTGCCTTGCGTCACATGCTCCACAATGGCCTGACGGTCTATAGCCAGGGCGAAGGCGCGCCTCAGTTTTTCATTGTCGAAGGGGGGGCGGCCCGTGTTGAAACGGAACCAGTGCGTGCCGCTGCCAGGCGCGACATTCAGCCAGCCTTGAGCTTTGAGCGAAGCCACGGCATCCTGGGGCAGGGTCGATAGGGGCGAGCCGGCCCAGTCGAGATCGCCCGCTTTAAACAGCTGCAGGGCAGTATGTTCATCAAGGATTTGGAAGGCAATGCCATCGATTTTTACGGCTTCCTTATCCCAGTAGAGGGGGTTTTTTATGACGGCGAATTCGTTGCGTTGTATGTGATGGGCAAGGCTGAAGGGACCGTTGCTGACGAGGGCCTTTAGTTGATTGCTTTGGCTGGCGGCGGCAGGCTGGCGCAGCTGGGAGTGGACAGGGAAGTAAAAATGGCAGGAGGTCATCTCGAGGAAATAGGGCGTGGGTTGTTCTAGTTCAACAACGAGGGTATCCGGGCTTGTGGCTTTGACGCCGATGTCTGCCACGTCCAGTCGCCCTTCTTTAGCATCTTTAGCACCTTTGATCAGGTATAGCTGATAGGCATTGGGTGCGGGAAAAGCCGGGGATAACATCGATTGCCACGTTTCGACAAAATCGTGGGCGGTAAGGGGGGAGGCGTCAGACCAGTTGGACTTGCGCAGCGTGAAGGTGTAGGTCTTTAAATCATCAGAGATGGCAATTTTTTCGGCGATAGCGGGTTGGATGACGCCTTGGCTATCGGCGCGGGTGAGTCCTTCGTAAAGCAGGCGCATGTAGGTTGCTGAATATAAATCCCTGACGATGCGGGAATCGAACGATACGGGATCTTCGGTGGTAGCGATTTTCAGCGGGCGCGACGGTTTTTTTTGTGAGGACGCACTTTGATAGACCGCCGTTTTTGAGCCATCAGTGTTTGATTGCTCTTTTGATTCCTCAAGCGAACAGCTGCTGCAAAGCAGAGCAACGAGAGTAGCTAATGGCATGAATTTAAAGCAGCTGCGCATGATGTCCTTATGAAACGGGTGATGACCAGTTTGCTTGGTATACTACAAGCCAAAGTGATTTCCGCCAACTTTTTTCGCCAAGAGACATTGGGCTTGCGTGTTTATTTGAAATATTATATATGAATGATAACGCCTGCATCAATGGCGAACTGCGAGCTTAGTATGTCTAAAACGCTGACTGTGCTGATTACCGTCTTTATCGCCATCATGGCTTTTCAAGTGATGCGCCATATGCAAAAGCCTGCCGCTGAGATTATGTCCAGCAGCGAAAATAGCCTGCCGGAGGCAGCCAACAACACGCCCACAGAATTCCATAAATGGCGTGAATTTATCTCACCGGCGGGGCATTTTAAAGCTTTGTTTCCAGCCCTGCCACAGCATGCAACCGATACATTCATTGATCCAAAGACTAAAGAGCGCGTTAAATATGACACCTTCGTAGCTGCCGATGATCGCGGCCAAGCCTTTATGATCAGCTCTATTGCTTTTCCACGCAACATTGACGACAGTAATTTGGAAGAGACTTTAAAGGGCGTCATCAACGATATGCTCATGCGCAACAAGGACAATAAGCTTAAAATGATGAATATGGGGAATTTTCGCCAGTTCAGCGGCCTGGATTTCTCATTGACAAATGGCGAGGTGGTTATCAGTGGCAAGGTGTTTGCGCACGAGGATACGCTATATGTGATCAGCTTGATCACTAAAGATGAAGTCTCTAGTGCGCAAGAATTGGATTTCTTCGTCAATTCCTTTAGCATTACCGGTGACAGCAATATAAAGGCGCCTACCAAGAAATAAAAATAATCTAAGGAATGAGACTATGTTTTTAGCTAAACGCCGCCTCTGGATTGCCAGCGCGAGCTGTCTTATGGTTTGTCAAACGCTCTTTGCCGCAGGCTCTTCCTCTTCCTCCCATGGGTCATCACAGCCGCCTGGCGCGCAGCCGTTGCATTCACCAGTGCAAAAAAATGAAAAAAAGAGTGTTATACCGTTGACACTGCACCCAAAAGAGCTCTTGCCGATCATGGCCAAGCCCTTTGGCATGCCCGGTGTGGTCGGTTTTGTCAATGAGAAATGGGAAGGAAACGATTATCTCGGCTATCTCACCAGCAATATCAGCGTCAGCATCGAAATCCTAAAAGGCGAAAATGTGCCTAATGTTGACCAAGCCGCACTGGAGTCGGAAGCCCGCGAAGTCCTCTCCAAGGAAAATCTTACGCCGCAGGCGGAAGTGGTCGAAGGACCACCACTGCCTTTTTTTCATGTGCTGCTTATCGTCTATCCAGTGGAGAAAGACAAATATGTCATCTTTGCCGCTGGCCGTCTTTTCGAACAGATTCAGGTGATGCGCAAAAATTTCAGTCCAGCCGGCTATTGGCAAGGGATCACATGGGAAAATCAAGATATCGTGCCTGCCACAACTAAAGATCTTGATACGCAGCTCAAGGAAACGACAGTCAAGCTTGTCAAAGCTTTTGTGGACCGTTATCGCCAATACAATCCAATTAACCCCGATTCCAAGCGGCCGCCTACTGGCGAAACGGAGTAGGTTGACTTCAAGGGGTAAAAAACAACTAGAGACGGCACTTACAGCAAGCTTTGGCTCTTATAAAATAAGACCCAAGCATTGCCAGTAACATGCGTCTCTAGCATTATGCCATGCAGTGTTAACTGCATGGACATAACAATCTATCTAGCGATCGTCTATTCCTCGTAGACTTCACGCGCATCAGAGATGGGGTGCGTCTTAAGGAATTTTTTCTCGCGTTTGCGTTGACGTTTTTCGATCAGCGTCAATTTCGGTTTTTTCTTATTACTCTTATGGTCTTCTGATCCCTTCATAACGACTCTCCTTTGTAAAGGGGTCTTGGAATTCTTTGCACTTATCCTACATAGAAATAAGTGACGTTGGATACTAGCACACTTAATGGTAACTGTTTGTCTATCTCTTTAATTCAATGCTATCAAAATACTAATTATTATTCAAATATAAGCTAATTAATATTTCTCTTTTGGTTAATGCATGAACTGTGCCAATGCAAGATGAAGCATCACACAAATGAGTACCTGTCCATGATGATTCGTCAAAAAGCCTTAGTAATTGATGGTTGAAATATGAGAAGTAATGAGGCTCATCATACATAATGAGTGATTGAAAAGTGGTTCATCATTTTTTGCAGGTTAAAGATGTGAAGCAAGGCATGGACAAACCCATCTCTTTGTAGCCCGTCAGCTAAGGCTTGCGAGCGAAAGCGAAGACAGCCGCAGCTACGAGAACAGTAAATTGACTGCTTAACCCCATCGAGACAATTGCAGAAGTGACAATATATTATTTTAAATAATCATTGCAATAAAAAGGCTCCACAAGGTATTATGAGGCTTCTTACAAACTCAGTACCGAGGGAGCCAAAAATGTCTTTCAGAGAAACTTTATCAAAATTCTGGTCTAATGTCCAATACACTCTTTTCCCTAAGATGGAAGAATCGCTAGGAGAGTTGTCTAAAACCCATAAACGATTGATAGCTATTTTAGAATTGGTGTATATCGAAGAGTTTATTCCTTCGACGAGATTCAACGATGGAAGACCTCGTAAAGATAGATGTGCTATTGCCAGAGCATTCATTGCAAAGATAGTTTTCAAGATTACCTATACCAAGCAATTGGTCGAATACGATGTCTACTTTTGGCAGGATTGATGCTACAGCTGAGGCAAAAGGACCGCTCATATCCATGGCGATCGCCTTAAGATTTTTTGCCTTTGCAGCCAATTCTCTGAGGAATGGGGTCACATCATGTTTTGATCGACCTTCGACAGCATGAAGAATACGCCCCGTTCGAATGTCTACAAAAATTGTCATATAGTTATGGCCTTTACGTATGCTGAATTCATCAATGCTTAAGAACTCCAGCTCATCGAAAGGAGTCTCTTGGTACTTCCTCTTCAGATGATCCTTGTGGATGTTTTTAACCAAATCCCAACCGACCCCAAGAAATCGAGCAACCCCTAAAATCGTGCCTATTGTAATAAGGCAAAGGACATACTCCACAAAAGCACGGACCATTCGTTGTTTGCCTTGAACAAAGTCCGGTACCGGCCAAGAACACTTACCGCAATCATGGCAAGAAATTCTATTCAAGGTCAGATACAAAAAACATGGCATTTTTCCCCAAGGAACCATGCGCAGCTTTCGACACTTTTGTCCCCGAAAACATACATTGTTTCCTCCGCATCTTGGACAAGAGGAGTTGTTCCGAGAGCTTTCAGCGTGGAAAATGATTTTTCCGCCCGCATATTCCGTTGAATGACACTCGACATTTTGAATTCCGAACAGATACAATAACGTTGCAGTAGACATGATTTTTCTCCCGGTGTGGTTACCAAGAGACAAGTTATTGTCTACTGCATTTTGTTATCTACCCTGTCTTATGCACCGATTTGCCGGATGAACCATTTTTCTTAGGTTTTTTGAATTGAGAAAACTGAGGACGCTTTTTTTTATCCTTATGGTTCTCTGGTGGAGGCGTATTGACTACATCAGGAAATCGCTCAAGCTCCTTCTGAATGCATTCGTCACATGCGTCCAGCTGTTTATGTGCAAAATCGTATTGATCTAGGGCTTGCTTTAGCGAAAAAATATGTTCATCTTGATAATTCCCTGTCAGAGCTGCTACAAATAGGCTCTCTTCTTTTTTGCAAAGCTTATTCCTCATTGCAGCTAACTTATATGGATCTCTTTCACCAGCTGCTATTGCTCGTGTTATATTTAAACCGGAGACTCCCGCTATATCGCTTACAGCGGTGCTCAGCTTGATATTCATTAGCTGCAAGGCTTTTTCCATATGCAGAAGTGTATATTGCTTCGTTTTGATGACATTCATGCGCTGTCTTACATACGCCCGCAATTTTAAACGATCGCGTGGCGGGCGATAAGCAGCTCTTAATAGACCACAAGAATATAATGTTTGGATCCATTGAGCATCCACCACATCAGTTTTTCTCCCTGGTGGATTTTTTACATTTTTAGCATCCACTAAGACAGGCATCAAGCCTGATTCTTCCATAATTTCATATAGGGGAATCCAATAAACACCCGTAGCTTCCATAACACCAATTTCTACTTTAGCCTCTTTAAGAACTTTGACTATTTCACGGAGTTGAGGTGTCGTTGTACCAAATTCCCTCACGTAAGAACCACCTTTACCATCAGGAATAGCTACATGGATTAGCTTATCTCCTATATCGATGCCAGCAACAGTAGGATCGATATATCCAAGCCTGTTTTTATGTTGTTGTTTTTTGAAATGATTGGAATTGCTATTATTAGACATGAACGATCTCCTTTTAGCTATTTACTGTGAGAAAAAGAAAGCTATTATAAGAGATCGTTCTTTTTTTTTCGAATTATGACAACCGTTACCTTCCAGATATCAGCGTTAAACCGCTTGGACGCTACAAAGAGAGGGACTTGCCTATGCCGAGTTTTATATCTTTGTCCTATCAACCGGATGAACCGTATCCGTTCACGGGGTGGAAAATTAGACATCAGGACTTCAGCCTGAGATATTTGTATGTTTTACCTAGGGCGTTGCCCTAGGCTATTATATTTCAGGGCGTTACCCTGACAATAGTATTCAGGCTGAAAGCCTGATTTATAAAAGCCTAGGGCAATGCCTAGGTGGAATATATAAAAAACTCAGGCTGAAGGCCTGATGTATGGTTTCCGTCCCCGTGAACGGATACCTTTAGATAGGTGATATTAAGTTTAATATGTTTAAAAGCTTGTTTTTGAGTGTAAATATAATCTATAATAACGATTAGTGTTTCTTGTTTAATTAACTATCAACAAATGCATGGTGGTTTTATGCCTTCTGTTAGCCAATCCAATCCTCAACAAGCCTTTAGTCTTAATCAGCAAGTGATAGCCTCTGCCTGGAAAAAGGCCGATTCTGGCGAATGGCAGCAGCTGCGCGTAAAAGTCGATCCCGACGGCACGGTAAATACCCAAATTGTGGCGCAAGGCGCTTTTGCGCATTTCATCAGCTGGCTGTTTAATAAAGATTTCCGCGTACGGGTTGAAGGCCACGACAGCGTGCAGGTAAATGCCAAATCACTTTCGGATCAGATTACAAACATCGTCCACAAAAATGACCAAAAAATTTCACATTTGTTCTTTACGCTGCGCGGCCATCTGGTACACCAACAAAAGGCCAGCCCTAGATTTGCCAAAGCCGATCTGCAGCTGGAGAAATTAGCGGCCATGGCAGCCAAGCTTACAAATTTCCCTGCCTTACAGCAGGAAGTAAAGGATGTAATAGCCAGACTTGTCGGCAGCAAAGATGCCCTTCAACATGCTTTCAGCGGTCATCCAACCCTTAATGATTATAAAAGACTTAATAGTGACCTCGACAATGTTATTGCAGAAGCTAAGCTGCTCAATGAACGCATGCCAATATCTCAACATGCTGTTGACGAAGTCCCGGCCAAAGCTGAACAGGCCTCTGCGATAGACCCAAATCAATTCGAGCAAGCGCGCCAAACCGAGGAACTTGCTAAACAAGTCGATGCGCTGAGCGCCTATTTAGGGCAGTTTGAGGCTGGAATTGTTAAATTTCCGGTCGCGGCAGAGCAGATCGGTAAATTTAAAGCGGAAATTGCCGAGGGCAAAGCCTCCTTGCAGCATGTCGCCGCGGCCGACTTTGAAGGCGGCAAGGCGGCTTTATTAAAAAAACTGGCAGACGTAGGGCAGAGGGGCTATGTAGCGCTGCAATATTTTCAGCAGCAGTTCGCGCTGCATCAGGCCATCATGCAGCATGTAAATGCTCTTCCTAGGGGCTATCCGGATGAAAATTATACCAACCCGCCGGATGCCCAAAAAATTCAATTGGCTGCCCTGCATACAGCCAGAGCCAACCAACTCTATGCGTTGGCAGAGAAAATTCGCTGTAGCGCACCAACTCCAGCCGCCTGGGCGGCCAACGCGGCAGCCTATCAAGTTGCCAATACGATTGATGAGAAGCTGAGGGGCATTATGCATAATGAGCTTACCTCTGCCGACCGATTGCATTCGATTCGGGAAAAGCTAAATGCGCATGTTGAAAAGATGGATGAGTTGTTTAATAAGCTCTTTAAACTGGAACCCGTATCCTCGGTATTTGGGGTAAGCGAATACACGCTACTCGATATAAAGTCGGGGAATGCGAGGTTGTTTAATGGCGTTAAGTCTATGAACCTTATAGATGTAATGGAATTTCTCGATTATTCTAAAGGCAAGCTGGGTTCTAAATGGGGCCCTGCAGAAAACAGCCTCTACCAAGAAATTTGCGCCTTACATAAGGATTCAGTATTACAGCTGGTGGAATATGTAAAAAACTACGCCTTGACGGATGAGAGCGGGCAAGCGGCGTACCTGTCATCTCTACCTCCTAATGAGAAGCCTTCTACTGAAAGCTATTTGAATTATCTGATGAGGCAGAAATTTAATGATCTGTCGATGCAGAAATTAGCAGAGCTCACTGATGAGCCGGCCGATAATTATTTGGATGCCGCCTCTCTAGATCGCATCATCGAACACCTGCAAAAAGCCTATGATCTGCTGGCGCCTGATAAATATAAGCGCGCACAGATCTCATCGTTCATGACACTTACAGAAATACATCAGCAGCTCCAAGAGCTTAACGACAAAAATGCCGACACATGGCAGCCGGCACAGCATGCCGCCTATCAAAAGGTTATGTTCTGGCATGCCATGGCAAAGATCCGCCTAGAATTCGATGCCCTCGTGGCCAAGGATTTCGCGCGCCTATTTTCCCAACCACAGCTGCAAAAGCATATCGAGATCCAGAAAGAGTTTTTCCAAAACATCATCCATGATGATTTCGCCTCAGAAACAGCCAAAGAAATATATCAAACGGTGGCCGCCAAGCTGCCGCTACCTACTGTCAAGGCTGTGGATGGGCAGGAACTACCGCTTGGCCAGATCAATCTGCCAGCCTGGCGCTGGGTGGAACAGGGTGAGGTGCTTAATCAAGCCAGACATGAGTTGGAATTAATCCTGCCGCAACTTATGGACTTCGGCAACGTTTTAGCAAATGCCATCGAATGGACTATAGAGAGCGATAGTAAGAAAAGTGTGGATGAATTGACTGACGAACTGGAAAAAAATATCGCTGCCGTCGAGATCGATAAATATGCCTTCGACCATAAAACCGACATCAAGGATTTTGCCGAAAAGCTCGCCATCATGCAGGCCAAGCTACAGGCGATAGCGGATGCGACGGCCGAAGGGCAAAGGGTCAGGAAACAGGCCGCCGCCCAGTCTATCGATGCCATGCTAGCCGAAGTAGAGCAACGAAAGGCCAAATTAGCCACCTTGGCAGTGGCCGGCACTGTCCTAGACTGCAAAGCCGTCAGCCAAGAACTGGCAGCCACCAGCCAGCGCCTGCAGAAACTGAAAACCAGCTACGATGTAGGCTGGCTGCGCGCAAAGCCAACGCGCATATCAGATCTCACCCTAAGCGATCTTAAGCAATACGAAAGCGTCGTGATTGATGAACAGCGGCGCCTCAAGAACGACCGTTACGGCATTGACAAAGCCGCCGCCGCTCTGGAGGAATTCAACGCGCTCGCCAAATCTGTCGAAGGGGAGGCCATCAATTTAACAGGGAACAAATACAGGCAGCTAAGCGCCGGCTGGCGCCCTAAACTAGAGCTTGTGCACGGACCCCAATTCGCCCATTCCTATGCGCTGGCATCTGCCAAGGCGCGCGCCGAAAGTGATTTGGCAGCCAAAATACGGGCCAGCACTAACGCTAAAACATTGCATAGTTTCATAGCCGCCGTGGAGCAAAGCACAGCGCTTCTGGCATCTGCCTTGCAGCAGACGGCCGCGCGGCAGCCTGAAAGTGATTTCCTCGTCCAGCTAAAGCAAGTGCCAAATGATGCAGAGGCGGCAGCTCTTATCAAAGGGCATTTCATTACGCAATTTGAACAGCGGTTAATGCAGGCCCAAGCTGAGATGAAGGCCGGCTCCCCAGCGCTTTTCAAAAATATCGCCCCCGATGTGGCCATAGATGAAAAGCTGCAAGCCGCATGGCAAGGCGTGGTCGACACCCTTGAGCCATTCCTGAAAAACCGCCGCACCATCTTTCCTGAAGGTAAGAAATCCCACCAGGAGCTGGACGCTAAAGAGCTGTGCGATTTCGATCGCCATGCCACCAAAGCCATCAATGACGGCCGCGCCACACTGGCCGAGATGGGGCGCGATAGGGAAAAGGCCGCCAAGGCGCAGCAGTATTTCGACCGGCTCGTAGACAGCTACACCAAGCACCTTGCCACCCTAACAGCTTCGGGCGATCCCGCCGGCCATGGCAAAAGCCTGCAAAAAGTACTGGATATAGCGCAAGCCGCGCGTCGCGATTTCTTAGCCCAGCATGCCGGTAAACTGTCGTCCACCGTGGAAATGCGCGCTTATGCCGCCCTGCTCGGACAACAAAATTGCCACCTCATCTGGAATATCCAAAGCCTCTATGGTTCACGCGAGCTTTTAGGTGTTTAGCATCAACGGCTTATTCGATGGCTTCGGCTGCGTGGAATTCAAGGTGAAATAGGGCCGGCCCTACAAACCCTTTCGGTTCGTCTTGACCGCGTGGATCGTAGACGACATCGACTCTAAGCGTATGCTTTGAGGTTGTGATGAGGAAGCCCTTGTCGTCGCGTTGGATGTCGTGGATGATATCGGCAGAACCTAGCGCCGCCGACAACTCAGGCGTATTGAGCAGCGCTTTGTATTCCTTCAGGCTCTGGAAAAAGGGCGGCAACAGGGCTTCGACATGCAATGTGGCCGCAGCGAAACAGACCGTGGTGGCTAGGAAAAAATTTCTCGTCAGCTTGTGCATCGTGATGTCTCCATGGTTATGAAATAGTCAAAGTCCTATTCTACAAAACTTCCCGACAACTAATCTAGCAAAATTGCCTGATTTTAGTCCGTTTGCATACAAAAAATGCAACGCAAAGGAAGGCAAATCACCACAGAGGCACCGAGACACAGAGAAACAAACTGCATGTAACAGGATGGCAGGATAGTCAGGATAAACACAAAAGAAGAAAAGAAAGGCTTTGCCTAGGCAAAAATGCATCCCCCGCATTGCCTAAGCAATCCGAGGACATGCCTCACAGCGACAGTGTCATGGCTATCTGAGGCTATGTTCATCCTGTCTATCCTGCCATCCTGTTAGATGCAGCTTGCTTCTCTGTGTCTCGGTGCCTCTGGGGTGAACTGCCTTCCTTTGCGCCTCTTGGCTGCTTCTTTGCGTTGAATTTTTCGATACACAAGCTGTCCCTAGCAATCCCATGCTGAAAATCTCAGCGCCACCATGGAAAAAAAACTTTACAACGAAACTTTCTCATCTTATGGTAAAGAAAAACGTTGACCAAAGAGCTAGCTATGAAAGATCTGCCCACAGCCAAAGATACCCAAACAGACACCCAAAAAGATATCCTGGACGAAGGCTCGGCTTTAGCCGAAACCTCTACCGGCAATGCGCAGCAGCGCCAGGCGCTGGAAATCACCGAAGAAGCCCGCAAAGCCTACCAGCTGCCTTCCTTCGGCGCCCAGCTTTTCGCCGGCACCTTCGCCGCCGAGATGCTCTTCCCATTCCCCAAGCAGAGCGCTGAAGATAAAAAAGCCGGCGACGAGGTCACTGATAAATTCATCGCCTATCTAAAAGCTAATCTCGACCCCGAAGAGGTCGATGCCACCCGCACCATCCCCCAAAATGTCATCGATGAGATGAAGCGCATGGGCATCTTCGCCCTTAAAGTGCCCAAAGAATATGGCGGCCTCGGCTTCTCCCAGACAAACTACTGCCGCCTGGTGATGCAGGTGGCTTCCTACTGCGGCGCCACCGCCGTGCTGATATCGGCGCACCAGTCCATCGGCGTGCCCCAGCCCCTAAAAATGTTCGGCACCGCAGAGCAGAAAATGAAATTCCTGCCGCGCTTCCGGAAGGGCGCCATCTCGGCCTTCGCCCTGACAGAACCTGACGTCGGCTCAGATCCCGCCCAGATGTCTTGCACCGCCACCTTGTCGGCCGACGGCCGCCACTATGTCATCAATGGCCAGAAATTGTGGTGCACCAACGGCACGATCGCAGATATCATCGTCGTGATGGCCAAAACACCTTCCAAAATGGTCAAAGGCAAAGAGCGCAAGCAGATCACCGCCTTCATCGTCGAGATGAACACCCCCGGCATCGATATCGTCCACCGCTGCGAATTCATGGGCCTTGGCGGTATCTATAACGCCTTATTGAAATTTACCGATGTCAAGATCCCCGTCGAAAACCTGCTCGGCGAAGAAGGCCGGGGCCTGGCTTTGGCGCTATCCACCATCAATGTCGGACGCCTCACCCTGCCGGCCGCCAGCACAGGCGCAGCCAAGCTGTGCCTCTCCATCGCCAGGCGCTGGGGCGCTTCCCGCATCCAGTGGGGGATGCCCATCGGACTGCATGAAGCCGGCCGCGAAAAGATCGCCTTCATCGCCGCCACTACGCTTGCCATGGAGGCTATGACCTGGCTGACATGCGCCTGGGCCGATAAGCAGGAGGTCGATATCCGCATCGAAGCGGCCATGGCCAAGCTGTTCTGCACCGAATCGCTATGGCAGATCGCCGATATGACCATGCAGCTGCGCGGCGGCAGGGGCTATGAAAAAGCGCGCTCCTTAAAAGCCCGCGGCGAAGTGCCCTATCCCGTCGAACGCGTCATGCGCGACTGCCGCATCAATATGATCCTGGAAGGGTCGTCTGAAATCATGAAGCTCTTCCTGGCCCGCGAGGCCATGGACTCCCATCTGAAACGCGCCGGCAGCCTGCTCAATCCAAAGACGCCTATCATGGAGAAATTCAAGACGTTCTTCAAAGTCACTAAGTTCTACAGCCTGTGGTATCCCAAGCAGATGTTGGGCGCACTGCATGCCGACTCCTACAAAGATATGGGGGTATTGGAAAAACACTTCGCCTTCATCGAGAAATGCTCGCATAAACTCGCGCGCGTCATCTTTTCATCCATGCTCAAATACCGCCAAAGGCTGGAAGGCAAGCAGATGTTGCTGGGGCGCTTGATGGAGATCGGCACCGACCTCTTCGCCATGGCCGCCACCTGTTCCTATGCCCTGTCGCTGCAGGATAAGGAAGGCAAGGCGCCGCTTGAGCTGGCCGACTATTTCTGCTGCATGGCCAAAAGGCGCATAGAGGAGCGCTTCAAAGCTCTCGGCAGCAATGATGACAGGCACGCCAACGCCATCGCCAAGCAGACGCTGGACAAATCGTACCGCTGGCTAGAAAACGGCATCATGTGGGTCGGTCCCGACGAATAGCCGCCGTCATGCCTCAGGCAGTAATCCCCAAAGGTAGTCATTGACAACCACCCTCGGATAGCGCTTCTAAACGCATGTTCTAGGTATATGTGGTGGTGCGCGAATACTGCGGAAATTCCTAAGCATCGAAGATGCGGCTCTAAACGAGCCCAGGCAGTAGGGTGCCCTGTAAGGGTGACCGCAGGCCTGGGTTTATTCAATATGTATTTGTGAGCCCTGAAAGGGAGACTCTTATATCATGCCGGAAAAATATTCATGCTGATGTTGATAAAAAATTAGCTTTTCTATAAAACTTTTTTGGTTCATCCGACAAATCAGGACCTTTGTTAGGTAAAAGTATTAAGTCCTCAGATAACTTCGGCCATCATGCATTTGCTGCTAAGCCCCGTCAAGGGGCGGCCATATTTGTAGCCCACGGTGTAGTTGTGAAACGAATGTTTCCCTCCGCAAGGAGGGAAACATAGCTGTATTATAAGATGAGGGAAGACCCCTCGGATCGGCATACAGGTGCTGATTCAAACCACTCTAAGCTGCATTAGTTAAATGCTACTTGTGGTGAACGTTAGAGAAAAGGTGTGACCAGATCACATCAGGTGATGATTAGGGAGATGAACAACAAGTAAGTACCGTAAGTAAGTGTCGAAAGTGGGATAAGTGACATAAAAACTAGAGATCTCTACACGTTTCTAGGAAGAGTCCAACGGAAACCTGATGTACTGGTTGGATTGTGTCCGGCACAGAGGTAACATGAACCTAATCTAGGCTTAAAGTACGGAACGTTTGAACTTGTCGCTACGATGATAAGGGAAAAGTCACAAGGATACGAAATCCGAGGACGAAAGTACCAAGGCGTAGCACGAGGGCGGAGAGATTCGTAGTAGTGAAGAAGTCTTTGTAACGAAGATGGAGCGAAGGGGTCTCCTGTCCAGCCGATTTCAAAATAGACAACCGAAAGGAATGACCTAAATGGAGAAGGCAAAATCGTATCATATTTCTAAATATGCATTTATGGAAGCATATGAGTGTGTAAAAGCCAATAAAGGTTCAGCAGGAGTTGATGATGTATCTATTCAAGATTTTGGGAATGATCTGAAAAGGAATCTCTACAAGATTTGGAATAGGATGTCATCTGGAAGCTACTTTCCGCCGCCTGTTAAAACGGTAGAAATACCTAAAGCAGATGGAAAGATGAGAGAGTTGGGGATTCCCACAGTAGGAGACCGAATTGCACAGATGGTTGTTAAAATGTATCTAGAACCATTGATAGAGCCGCATTTTCATAATGACTCGTACGGATATAGACCAAATAAATCGGGATTAGATGCCGTAGAAGTAGCCAGAAGGATGTGTTGGAAGTATGACTGGATCTTGGATATAGATATCAAAGGATTTTTCGATAACATCGATCATGAACTCATGATGCGTGCTGTCAAAAGGCACACACAAGAACCTTGGATTCTCATATATGTGCAACGATGGTTAGAAGCCCCTGCAGAAGCCAAAGACGGAAGTTTGGTGAAAAGGACAAAAGGCACCCCACAAGGTGGCGTAATAAGTCCACTATTAGCCAATCTCTACTTGCACTACGCATTTGATGAATGGATGAAAAGAAATTATTCTGGAAATCCATTTGAAAGATACGCAGATGATATTGTAGTACATTGTAGAACCGAAGAAGAGGCGGTAAAACTTAAAGAAGACATCAGGAAAAGACTTGAAGAGTGCAAGCTTGAATTGCATCCCGAGAAGACCAAAATCGTATATTGCAAAGACTCAAATAGACGAGGTAACTACCAAAACGAGAAATTTGATTTTCTAGGCTATACTTTTAGACCGAGATCGTCAAGAAATCGACAAGGTAAACTCTTTGTAAATTTTACTCCGGCAATTAGCGACAAGGCAAAACAGAAAGCAAGGGATAAAATAAAAAGCTGGTTAAAAGAAGTCAAACCGAATGGAAATCTAAGAGAATTCACCAAAATAATAAATCCAGTCATATCAGGATGGATAAATTATTATGGGAAATTTAATGCGTCTGAACTTTGGCCTATAATGAGGAATGTAGACACTGTCTTGATGAAATGGGCAAAGAAGAAATATGAGAAGTTGAAGCATAGTTGGCTAAAAGCAAAAGACTGGTTATCTAGAATAAGAAAAAGAGAATCAAATCTTTTTGCGAATTGGCAATGGATGCAGAGACACGATTTGGACAGACGAGCCGTATGAAGTGAGAGCTTCACGTACGGTTCTGTGAGGGTTTTATGGTGAAAGTCCATTTAACTACTCGGCCGTCAATGACGCAAACCGTGGGTCACAATCCCAAAGCAATCCAGCCCCAGAGGGGCGTTATAATTCCTTCGCTTCTATCAGCAGCATGAAAATAAAGAACAATTATAACGCCCCCTCGGGGCTGTTTTTCTTTCTTATGACACCCATGGTTTGTGCCCTTGGCACTACACCATGGGCTACAAATATGGCCGCCCCTTGACGGGGCTCAACAAAAATACATCATGCAAAATCGGGCGCGCCCTCTGGCACGGCGAGTTTATATCACTGAATGGCCTATCAAATCTTTTTAATCAAAAGACCCTGTACCAAAATCTGAGGACTTAATACTTTTACCTGCTAAAGGTCCTCATTTATCGGATGAACCACTTTTTTTTACCAGGGCTTAGAGACGCCCATACAGGGCTCCTTCTTATGTGTACGAGAAACCCAGGCCTACGGTCTCCCTTGCAGGGCTCCCTGCTGCCTGGGCTCGTTAAGAGCCGCATCTTCGATGCTTAGGGCTGGCTCTTCATTCAACTGACAAGATCTGACTGCGTTAAAACATTCTATTAACACCTATGCAATTGTCTCAGATGGAGGTGGTTGATTTCGCTTGCGCGCGCAAGCTTCCCCGGCCCTTTATACGATTCTACTGCTCATCCTCTTTGACCAAATCTTGCATGGCTTGCAGTCTAGCGGCTGTTGTTCCTTAGGGTGAAGGAGGCTGTGTCAGCGGTACTATATTATGCCTGGCTAACGGACTCGTTGGCTCTTGATTTCCGCTTGTATCCCCCGGGGTTTTGGCGGCAGTGTCCGCTACTGACTCCCGCCTTAAATGTCCTGTGATGACCTCGTCTGAAGATACTTCTGTATCGTCGTCTGACATTTCAGAGTATGATGACCGGGTCGATGCGTCACTTGGCGAAGGAGAGGATCTGGTGCGTGAGTCCGTCTCGGATGGCGACGCAATGGTTGAGGCTGCAAGAGAGATGGAATCTTTTTTGGTCTCGGCTACTTGATCTGGTTTGACAGCTGTAGGTTTGAAGAAGTTGACGATTGCATTTTCGATCCTGTCTACATATTTGTCATGTAGCATGCTAACATTAACCTTATCATTATCTTGTAGCCATTTGCTGGTGTATGGTTTAAAAGTGGATGAAAATTTATCTCCAATGGATAATTTAACTTTGCCGGGTACAACCGTAGCATAAGCAAAAATTTTAACAACTTTGGGGGTCAATAGAGCCCATTTTGCAGAATTTTTTATTGACTGTTTTTCTTTTGTCAACAGGGCTGTATTGATGTTCTCAATATCTTTTACTGCGGCTCTTAATTCTTGCTCGAAGTTTTTAGCACCCTTGTGCTCGTCAAATACGGTGTTTTTAGTTCCAATGTCCTGGTCAAATACGGTATCGATTTTTTTTCTAATTTCCTTTTGAGCGGTTCTCTCATTCGTTAGCAGTATATGCGTTTCCAATGTATTTTTTAGGTCGACATCATCGATAATGGCAGGTTTAACTTCTGTACTAGCCACGGGGGTTAGTCCTTTCAAAGTGGTAGCCAGCTTTTGTTTGACATCGTCAACGTTCGCATCAACGGTGGCCTTATTAGCCACCGAAAAGCCGCTAGGCGATTTATTCTTGGAACTGATAGATGTTGATTTTGAAGATGATAAATCATTAAGTAGACTATCTACCTCCTTGTCAAAAAATGTTTTTATGGAGGTGCATGCCGACTTTAAAGGATCGTCGTCTTTTGTTTCTTTATCATAGAGAGTTTCATGTTTGGCCAGCGCTGTAGCAATTTTTTTGAAACACTGATCGATCGCGCTGTTTTGCCTTTGATCTAATTTGTTGAAACTTTTTTTGATGGCATCTGTCACCGTGGCCTTGAATTCATTGATGGTATTTAGCACTTTACCAAATCTTTCTTCTGCGCCCTTGATCAATTCCTTGTATTTTCCGGTGTCTCTCCTGGCAGACAGCAAGGTGTTTAAGTCAAAGGCACTCCCATCGTCATGTTGACTAGAAGATCTTGCCGTCAAGCCTACCGTGAGAAATTGATCTCGCAGAGTGTCCATCTTCTTTTCTAAATCAGATTTTTGCGGTGTTTGGACATCCTGCTGCCTCTTCTGTTCCGTCTGTTTTGTCTCAGCCTGTTGAATCGATGGTTGCTGGATAGGGCTTCCACTTGTGGCATCCATACTCATGATAGCACCTCGTTTTAAAATCAAGATACAATAGCTGTTAACTGTTAGCACTAAACTAAAAGCAATGTACAGTTACTATTATAGCATTTGCTGTATTAATCGATATTTAAAAACGTCTTTATTTAAAAATAATCGGCATCAAGATAGAAGTATGGGTTCATCACGCAAATGGGTACCTAATTAAAAAAAAACTAACAGCAATCTCCATTTCCCTTCTCTGTGCTTCTGTGTCTCGGTGGTGAAGTCTTTCATAACGCTTTGACTAATAATACTATACCGCCAGAAAGCAGATTTCACCACAGAGGCACAGAGTCACAGAGAAGGTCGGGAAAACCTCATAGGTATGCATTTGCGTGATGAGACAAAGTATGCGATTTGATTTGAAAAGGGAGCGGGCAGGCGTTGCCGTGGGAAAAGACTGCCACTTTCCCTCACAAACGAAACGCACAGTTTCACTTCCCTTCTTTCGGGCCTGGGATATGCGCCTCGTCCGTTGCCGCCGGCAGCGTTAAAACCATTTCCTGCGTGCGGGACGTTTGACGAGGCTGATTCTGGTGAGCAGGTTTTGCTCCAGTTGTCTGAGATGCCCTTCAGAAAAAGATTTCTTTTCGCTTTTAGCCAGCTGATGGAGGTAATAGCCGGCCTTGGTATACAGTTGTCTTGCCTCGTCATTTATCTTCAAACGCTGGCTTTTGGGCGTGTCTTTTTTGATTTCTCGGCGGGCGAGGTCGGCTTGCAAAATAAAACCTTTGGCAGCCTGATAGATTTGATTTTGCGGGTTGGCGCGTGCTTGATACATGTCATCGATCTCAGCCTGGTAGAGATCAAAGTTCGCTTTTTGGGAAGGGCTTAGTGATTTCAGGTGAGCTTCCATGGGTGATGGCGGGGCTTTTTGGCCGGCTGGCGGCAGCACCACGGCCCGCCCTGTCAGGGACCGCATGACTGCCGAAGGCGCTGTGCTAGCATCTGACTTGCCGAGGAACTTGGCTACGGCGGCATCGATTTTTCCGGCAAATTCTCTTTGCGCATGAGTGACATGGCTAAAGGATAGGAGCACCCTTTTTTAAGACCCCCCGCCCTTTCCGTGAATGAAGTTTTTAAGGTTTTCGTAGGCTTAAAAACGCTCATTAGACTGCCTAGTTTTCTGGCAGCTCTTCTGATGGTCAACCTTTCCTTTTTTAACAGCTTTCGGTTAATATCTTTTATACTCGTTGTGGCAGCTTTCAGCTCCTTGGCAAATGCTTGGCTGCCGAAATTTCCATCATGTTTTTTAAAAACCTGTGTCAAGATGGCGCGAATGTCTTTTTCAGCGGCTCGTTCATTCGTGAGCAGAATATGATTTTCTAAGGCGGACTGTAATTCTTTTTTGGTGTCTTCGTTCATCTTGACGGGCGCGCTTGGCAAATGCGACTTATCTAAAGAGATATCGATGGAAAACTTGCTCTGCACTAAGTCATGGATATCTTTTATGGCCATATCAATGACAGCGTCCCGATTTGTTTTCTTATCGTATAAAGAGTCATGCTTAGCCATGATAAGTGCGATCTCTTTGAAACCGGCCTCTATTTCCTTCAATGTTTTTGGGGAGAGTTTTGCTGTGCCGGCCTGGTCTTTTTTTTGACGTATCAGTTGCTCTTTGAACTGAGCCAAGACAGTGAGCGCGTCGCCAAATCGACTTCCGGCATCTTTAATAGCTTTTTGATATTTATTGGTCGATTCCCTAGCGCGCAGCAAAGTCGAAGGGTCGAATGAGCCAGTCCCACTAGCACCTTTCAATCCCACCGTGTCAAATTCTTTCATCAAATTCTGCACCAGGGCATGAATCTTCTGATCACCAGCCTTGACCGGTGGCTGTTGTTTTGCTTCAACTGCCTGGCTTTGGTCCGAATGAAGGTGTATTTTATGCTGTCCGCCACCGGTAATACTAGTATTTATATTATCCATAATTCACCTCATTATAATAAAAATCCTGTTCATCTTTGTTTAATTATATAACAACTTATTTTATTATGGCGATTATTAAAAGCAGATTTTATTAGGGTGAGGACAGCGCGGTCAGCGCTTATCTTGGCGTTGTTCACCCAACCGGTTAATTTCTTGCTCCGTGCTCTCTGTGCCTCTGTGTTTGATTTTTTTGAAACACAGAGGCACAGAGAGCACAGAGAGAAGATAGAGAAGATTGTATCATCGTGACCAAAAGTTTTCTTGTGAAGGTGAACGTGGCGATCTTAGTCTGCCTGTGTTGTCCGCCTGCCGCTGTCCGCATCGTCCGCATCGTCCGCTGCGTCCATGCGGTCAGGGCGAAGCTTGTTTCAGGCAACGAAATGGCAGGCGGCGAGATGCTTTGGGGAACTAGAGGAAATAGCCACAAGCTCGGGCTTTTGCTGGCGGCAGATGGGCATGGCTTTTGGACAGCGTGGGTGGAAGGGGCAGCCTGATGGCGGCTGCAAAGGGGAGGGGAGTTCACCCTGCAGGATCAGGCGGGAGCGCTTTTTCTCAAGCACAGGGTCGGGAATGGGAATTGAGGAGAGCAGCGCTTGCGTATAGGGATGCTTTGGCGCAGTGAACAGGCGCTGTGTCGGCGCCATTTCGACGATATGGCCGAGGTACATGACGGCGATGGTGTCGGCGATGCGCCGCATGGCATGCAGGTCGTGCGAGATGAAAAGATAGGTGAGCTTGCGCTCCTCTTTCAACTGGAGCAGCAGCGCCATGACTTGGCTTTGCGTACAGGCGTCCAGTGCCGAGAGCGGCTCATCGCATACCAGCAGCTGGGGATCGACAGCCAGGGCTCTTGCGATGGCGATGCGCTGGCGCTGTCCGCCGCTGAATTCATGCGGATAGCGCGGCAGCATAGCGGCCTCAAGTCCCATGGCGGTGAGCAGGCTGAGGATTTTATGGCGGCGCGCATCGCCCTCTGCCAGGCGGTGGATATCGATCCCTTCGCCGATGATCTGCTCGATGGTCAGGCGCGGGTTGAGCGAGCCATAGGGATCCTGGAAGACGAGTTGCAGCTTGCAGCGCAAGGCGCGCCTGGCAGAGCCTGACAGGGACGAGAGCTCCTGCCCTTCAAACGACAGGCGTCCTGAGGTCGGCGCTTCCAAGCCCAAAGCGACCTTTCCCAGCGTTGATTTGCCGCAGCCCGATTCGCCGGCCAGGCCGAGCGTCTCGCCCTTCAACAGCGTCAGGTTGATATCATGCAGAGCATGCAGCAGCTTTTTCCCATATGGGAAGGTTTTATGGATCCTTTCCAGCTTCAGCAGGGGCGGCGGAGGAGTGATGGGGGTGTCAGCCTGCATAGACCTCTTCTGTCTGTGCATAAGCCTGTATATCTGTTAAGGCAGATGTCTGCCAATGTGTCTGTAAATAGTCCGGTGCCGGGGTGAGCTTTGCATCTGTCATGCCGGCGCGCGCCGCCAGCAGGGCCTGCGTATAGGGGTGGCAAGGCGCGGCAAACAAATTTTCCACCGCCGCCATCTCCACAATCCGGCCATGTTGCATTACGGCCGCCCGGTCGCAGCTGCCGGCGACGATGCCGAGATCATGCGTGATCAGCAAAAGGCTCATGCCGCTATCGCGGCAGGCGGCCTGCAGCAGCTCAAGGATCTGGGCCTGGATAGTGACATCCAGCGCTGTCGTCGGCTCATCGGCAATCAGCAATAGCGGCCGGCATGCCAGGGCGATGGCGATCATGACGCGCTGGCACATACCGCCGCTGAGCTGGAAAGGATAGGCGTGATAGCGCCTGTCGGGTTCGGCGATGCCGACCTCTGCCAGCAGCTCAAGCGCCCGCGCCTGCGCCTTGCGCCTGGACAAGCGGTCGTGGACGACTAGCATCTCGGCAATCTGGCGGCCGATGGACACTGTCGGATTCAGCGAGCGCATCGGATCTTGGAAGACCATGCCGATCTTTTTGCCGCGGATGTGCTGCAGCTCACGTAAAGTCTTGGTATCCAGCCTCTCGCCATCGAAAAAAATCTCTCCCTGCGTCATCTTGCCAGCTGTGCCCAAAAGCCCGATGATGGCCTGCGCCGTCACGCTTTTGCCACTGCCGGATTCCCCGACGAGGCCTAGAATTTCACCGCGCTCAAGCTTTAAATCGATGCCATGCACCACTTCGCGCCGGCCGCTATCGGTGGCAAAAGCCACATGCAGGTTTGTGATCTGTAAAAGAGGGGAGGAGCGAGTCATTTTAAAAAAGCCAACATAGCCTCATGCAAATGCCGGTTCGTAGCCACGACATTCGTCTTTCCAAAAATACTATGCAAGCAGCCATCGAAATGCGTAAGCCTGCCGCCGGCTTCCTCCACCAGCAAACTCCCCGCCGCCATATCCCAGGGCTGCAAATTCATACCCCAGAAGACATCGAAACGTCCCGCCGCCACATACGACAGCGCCATCGTCGCAGATCCTAGCAGGCGGATGGGATTGCCGACATCCAGCAGGCGCATATATTGCGCGATGCATTGCCGGCGGCAATCGTTAGCGCCATAGGGGAAACCGGCGCAGACTACGGCCTGCGCCATCGTGCTGATGGTACTGACCTGCAGCCGCGTGCCGTTGAGGTAGGCGCCCCGGCCGCGTTGGGCCACGAACAGCTCGTCGGTCATGGGGTGGTAGATGACGCCGACTTCCACCACGTCGCCCACCATGGCGGCGATGCTGACGGCAAAGAGCGGGATATGATGGACAAAATTCATCGTGCCGTCCAGCGGATCGATGATCCAGCGCACGCCGTCGTTGTTAGCTACGCCCTGCGCCTCGCCTGAAGCGCCGCTCTCTTCGGCCAGGAAAGTGTGGCTAGGAAACTGCTCACGGATGAAATCGATGATCATCTTTTCCGCCGTCCTATCGAACTCCGTCACCAGATCCTGCGCGTTGGCTTTGACTTCAATGGTGAACCGGCTGCCAAAACCTTTGCGCAAAAAATGCCCCGCCCGCATGGCGGCCTGCATGGCGATGAACGCCAGCGGTGAGTCGTGCAATGATGCCTGCATATGATGATCCTGTCTAAAATTGACAGCATATAACGCGCCACTGCTAAAACTCAAGCACAGAAACATAGAGTGACACTAAGAGTTATTTGCTAAGGGGCTAGGGATGTATAAGGCTTTTGTTTTAATTCATTAAAGGAAGGTCATTCACCACCGAGGCACCGAGACACAGAGAAGGGCGGGAAAACCGGTTCATCGCACAATCGCGTACCTCCCCATATGTAAACTAATGGAGGATGTTAAATAAATCATACATAATGGCAAATTGCGCGTTCGATCCTGTGAAGGAAGGATTTGAGTTGGCACTGCCTACAAGAGATAGGGCACAAGCCATGAGAACATTTTTACAGCCTCGATAGAGGCGGCAGCAAGTAGCCACATGCGTCAGCGTGTGGTAATCGCATGTTTAGAAACAAAGCCGTGAATACGGCGGCAGCAATGACTAAGGATGGTATATACTATAATAATTACATCTAATTCAGCTTCCATCGAAATTGCTGTCGCCGTATTCACGGCTCTCTTTATACTACATTTTATTCCATAGGTTGACACCTATGGCTACATGCTGCCGCCTCTGTCGAGGCTAATTAGACCTTCTGTGCTAGAATGCCGATTTGTTTCAAAAAGAACATTATAAATAGATCATTACTTCTCATATTTCAACAATCAATTACTAAGGCTTTTTGACGAATCATCATGGGCAGGTACTCATTTGTGCGATGAACCGGAAAACCTCAAATGAGTACCCAATTAACAATACCCTAAAGAGCAAGCTTCATTTTACTTCTCTGTGCCTCTGTGTCTCGGTGGTGAAGATTTTCTTAACATATTGATTAATAATACTATACCACAGGCAAACAGATTTTACCACCGAGGCACCGAGACACAGAGAAGGACGGGAAAACTTCATGGATACTCATTAAATGTTGTCTTTACAAACGCCTTGCGGCATAATGATAGTTGAAAATTAAATTATTATATTAATTAATAAATATTACTGATGATGCTTTTTGCCAATGCCGGCGTTCCAAATCATGCACTGCCACGCCACAGCGCAGCGCTAAAACCGCCTGCCGGTGAGAAATCCAAGCTTCTTGTTCAAACCAAGCCGGCGGCCAAGAACCCAGCGGCAACGATGCAAGCGGCCCCAAAAAATGCCTCGCGCTGCCAAATCGTCACAAACCTCGCCTTGGCGGCTATGGCACTCCTCGGCGCCCTTACCTTAAGCCGCTATTTTTTTTCCGCCGCGCCATTAGGCGATACCGCCTCCGCCAGCAGCGGCTTGGCAGGGCACGGGCAGAATATCACCCACACCAGTGTGCCAATGCCAGCTTTAAATCAAACCATGACGACCCTGGCTTCAAAAGTCTTGGATATTGCTAAAGATGGCCTGATGAGCCCTCTATTCGAATATCTGCCACCGCTGCTGGCAAATTTCACCACCGCTGCCGGTAAAACTGTGCCGACGGTAGCTTCGCCCATCCATCCCATCCCATCCTTGCCACTACCCACCTTAGAAAATCAGCCCTCCGGCATTTCAGGCAGCATGCTCAAAGCCTGCGCTATCGCTGCCAGCCTGGTCGTGCTGGCCAAGATGGCCGGGCATAAACCCAAAGCTGCCAACATCCCCATACTTGAAAGTGACATAATCCCCAACCCTATCCAAAAAATCAACTCGCCATCCATGTCCGTTAATGGCACGCCAACAGGGGCGGAGGCCACGCCGCCGCCAGCCAGGAAAAAGAAGAAAAATAAAAAAAAGCCTGCCGCACCTATTCCAGCCGATGCATTTCAGCAGCCACGATTAGCGCAAACGCCCGCGCTCATGCCTGCCGGCCAAATAATTGTTGCGGCCGCTGACACCGCTGCCGCTAAAGCCTCTCTCTCTGAAGCCTCTCTCGCTGAAGCCTCTTTTGAGGAAAAGACAGCTGAAGCCTCTTTTGAGGAAAAGACAAAAGTGCCTGCCAGCGCTAAGCTTGCGGCGCCGGCGAAAGCTGATACGCCACCACTGGCCGCTAGCTCCTTTATGTCATCCCAAGGAGCCTTTGCGCCTTTCAACGCTGCCAAAGAAGAGTCAAAAGCTTCAGACGACAGCCAGGAAGTTAAGTCCGCTTTACCCCCCGCTAACTTAGTCGAGGAAGAGTGGGATTATTGCCACAGCGACCAAGAGGATGATGAAAAAGAGGATGAGTTTGTAACCCTTGAGGCGTCCCAAAGCGACGCTGATGACGAATTTGAAATCGTGGAGGCTGACACCTGTAAAGGCCTTGCCAACTACTCCTTGGTGCCTGCCGGCGCAGGCAGCGAAAATGGCGGACTGCTGGGCAATGTGGCGGCCTTATGGGGAAAAGCCTCCGCCGCCGCTACCACGGGGCTTGATGCCGCCGTCGGCTATTTTAAACCCTATCCTTTCAAGCCCAGCGCCGATGCTAAGATCCTCGCCAGCCAGAAACTGCTGGCCAGGCGCAAAATGCTCAATAGCTCTACTATCGATTTGTTCTTTAAAAGATATTTAGAGGGTAAGGTTAAATTCAACCTGATCAGAGAATTCTACTATCAGCCGCTGGACCGCTTAACCCTCAAAGATATCGGGAATATCATCCTTGCCAAAGCCAACGACAGGGCCTTCGACCCTTCACTGCCTGTCTGCCTGCCCATCGTGATGAAAAGCGGCCTGGTCTATCACATTTCCGCCCTGCTGATAAAAGACGGCGTCTGTGAATATTACGATGCAAAAGGCAGCAGCATGGAACAGCTTAAGAGCCGGCCTCTGAAAGATGATCCGAATGAGGCTTGCCAACAGCATCTGGGAGATGTATTTCAACTTCTGGCAAGGTCTTTTCCATTTAAGCATCTCGTCGTGCATGCTGAGCGCCACCAACACGATGTCCACAGCTGCGGCGTACACGTCTGCCGCTTTTTCAAAATCCGGCTGCTCGACCACCAAAAAAATATCGACGCTAAGGGCGCCTATGCGCCTATTCCCACCCCATCCAGCAGCCAGCTGGAAGCCGTCAGGCTGGCATTTCTGAAAGACATTTCCCCGCCCTAGTTATTGAAAAAGTCCTAAAGCTGATCCATCGCTGCGCCGTCGCGTTTGGAACCTCCCGATCAAACTCTTGTGTTAGCCGTGTAAACGGCGCAAGCAGGTAGCCACAGGTGTGAACCTGTGGTAAGCACAGCCCAAGACCTCAAGCCGTGCATACGGCGGCAGAGGCCTCGAAGATCCTGCCGCCGTATGCACGGCTTCATATGCCTTATGGGTTTTCCATAGGTTGACACCTATGGCTACAGGCTGCCGCCGTATGCATGGCTAACTTGAGCTGCAAGATCTTGGGTGTTTCGAGGGACGAAATTCAAACAATATCTCAAATAGCGGCTATTGGTTTGATTTCGTGCAGCTGAAAATCCCTGTCAAACTCTTGTGTTAGCCGTGTAAACGGCAGCAGCAGGTAGCCACAGGTGTGAACCTGTGGTCATCACAGCCCAAGACCTCAAGCCGTGCATACGGCGGCAGAGCCCTCGAAGATCCTGCCGCCATATGCACGGCTTCATATGCCTTATGGGTTTTCCATAGGTTGACACCTATGGCTACAGGCTGCCGCCATATGCACGGTTAATTTAGGCTGCAAGATCTTGGGTGTTTCGAGGGACGAAATTCAAACAATATCTCAAATAGCGGCTATTGGTTTGATTTCGTGCAGCTGAAAATCCCTGTCAAACTCTTGTGTTAGCCGTGTAAACGGCAGCAGCAGGTAGCCACAGGTGTGAACCTGTGGTAAGCACAGCCTAAGAGATTAAGCCGTGCATACGGCGGCAGAGGCCTCGAAGATCCTGCCGCCGTATGCACGGCTTCATATACCTTATGGGTTTACCATAGGTTGACACCTATGGCTACACGCTGCCGCCGTATGCACGGCTAACTTGGGCTGCATGATCTTTGTGTTTTGGATGGTTAGATGCACGAAATACAAACAATATCTCAAATAACGGCTATTGGTTTGATGTCGTGCAGCTGAACATCCGGGTCAAGCTCTTGTGTTTGCCGTGTAAACGGCAGCAGCAGGTAGCCACAGGTGTGAACCTGTGGTAAGCACAGCCCAAGACCTCAAGCCGTGCATACGGCGGCAGAGGCCTCGAAGATCCTGCCGCCGTATGCACGGCAAGCTTAGTCGGCATGATCTTTGTGTTTTGGATGTTTAGATGCACGAAATTAAAACAATATAATATCTCAAATAGCGGCTACATGCGTCAGCCTATCATAACATTCTGCCTACACGCATCCTAAGAAAAGCGCCGCGTAAAGCTGCGCACTGCAAGCGCTATCGCGCAGCTTTAACTATTTATCTGCCGCCATTGGGCTCGGTTCGGGCAAAGGCGGTTGAGCCCTTTTAAAATGCGATGACAGCGTGCATATGGCGCTGGCAAGAGGGAATCTAAGGCGGTAAATCTAAATTCTATATTGACCTCATTAATAAATTCCTAACAGTTTCTCTTGATTGAAAACCCCATCATAGTTATAATGCCGACTCTTTTTAAAAATAATTAGCGAATTAAGCTAAATCGAAGTCAGGTTTGTAGGTGCGGCAAAAGTTCAATTCCTCCTTTGTTGCCGGCCAGAAAGGCTTGTTTATCCGCTAAAAAAATATATAAAAAACCTGTAGCATCTACAGCACATTAAGGGTCTCCTATGTCGTTTATAAAGAATGTATCAAACCTAACCGGCAGCGCCGCGGCAACTCTATCCCATGCCGCCCAGCATGCTGCCCACGCCGCCCAGCATGCTGCCCATGCCACCCAACACGCCGCCAAAGCCGGCTGCCAAATAGCCCAAGGATACGCCCAAGAGTGCGCTTCCGCCGCCTGCCAAAAACTTGCCACGCTCAGCCACAGCCTTCAAAAGCACTGCGACAACCTTTGGAAAGACCCTCACGAATCCTCCACCGATATTGTCTACAAGTTTCTATTCGATGTGCCGTGCCTGGACAAAAACAAATTCGATCCTGTCGAAGGCTGGGCGTATCGTGTGCTGGCCACTGCTCAGGGCATGAGCGATGCCAAAGTTGCCGCCTGCGCCGCCCAGATCGATGCCAAGACTCTTTACGATAATGTCGGCTTCGCCAACGCCTACGCCTTGCTGAGCCGCGGCTACATGCTGGCAAGTACCGAAGCCAATTTAAATGAAGGACAGGCCGGCGCGCATGCCGACAACGCGCTTGACCTCTTCGAAAAGCAGCTCAAAACACTCATCGCCCAGCATCCGCAGGAATATCGCGCCCAGCTTAAGCTCTACCCACAATTTGAAACCAAGCCGGTCTTCAAAAAGGATGCCGTTAGCTTGGCCTTCAGCCAGCAGCTTGCCGCCGCCGCCGCCCGCGCCAAACTTATCGCCAAGGCCTCCAAAATCGCGCTAGGCAGCTTGGCCTTCGCCGCCACCGCCTACACCATCTACAGTTATGCCACCGGCACGGCAGTTCTCCATACACCCGGCACACAGCCCGGCACACACACCGACACTCAAGCCGCCGCAGCAACAGCCGCCGGCGCTGCCGTTTCAGCCGCTGACCCAACCCCTGCGCTGGCACCTGCTAAACCCGTGATGACAGTCATTTCTGATGCTGTCCAGGCGGCCTTCGGATATCCAACCCCGACAAGTGACAACACCACCACTGCCGCAGCTGCCGCTGCCTCAGGAAAAGAGCCCCAGACAGCAGAGACCATCGGCATCGCCGCAAGCGTAGTTAATGTCGCCCTTAACGCCTTTGAGACCATCGGCCTGACAGGCGCCCTGATCGGTGGCGGTGTGCTGCTGGCTGCCGGCGCCGGCCTGTGGTTAAAAGGCCGCAGCAAACCACAGGTAACTGTTGAATTTAGCGACAGCGGCGCGCTGGCGGCTCCGACGCCAGCTCCAACACAGGGCGCTGCTGCGTTCAAGCTAAAATCTGGCATACCCAAGAGACATGAGTCAGCTGAATTTAAGACTGGAGAAGGTGCAAGCTTGTCTAGTTCCAGTTCCAGCTCTAGTTCCAGTTCCAGTTCTAGTTCTAGTTTCAGCTTACATGACAGCGCCTTCCAAACGCCAGTTCAGCGTAAACCGTGGGCTCTTGAGTCTAAAAATGATGGTGATGATGGCGACGATGTAGATGATGATGAAAATATAATCAATATCGATGAAGCGTGTAATTACCTTAAGGAGAACCCAGATGATCTAGAAACACTGATTTCCGAGCTAGAGGGTCTTATAAATGAAAACGACCAATCGATGATGCTTGATAACTCATTCTCATTTTCGGCAAGCACAGCCAGCCCTCTTGCTGCAGTGCAGGAAGAAAGCAAAAGTAGCGCTAGCGTCTTGCCCGGCGAAGATTCGCATAGCAAGAGTGAAACTGAGCAGCTAATCACTTTTTTAAAGGCACTGCAGCAGGCAGAAACAAGTCTTCATGATGGGCAGAAAGTATCGATAAGAACACTTCAAGGGAAGCTTGCGGACTTTACCAATCGAATAGTCGGTCAGATAACTAAAATCAGTACCAAAATTCAACGTTTAGATGCAACGGATAGGAATCGGCGCTTATCAACGACAGATCGTACTAAGAAATTAAAGGAATTAAGCGCTAGTCTTAATCGAAAGCAAGCCCGCCTTAATGCCGTCGAAGATCGTTCCAGTAAGTTCCTGGATCGCCTTAGCAAATCTCAACCAGTTTCTCCAGCACATTCACTAAGTTCTGATAGTGCCTCTTTCGATGCTTCGGATGACGCGGCCGTAGAAGGCCACAGCTCTTCACCGAAAGCTAGTCTGACCTCGCCCACAGCTCCGCCTAGCTCCTCAATACCAGTAGCACCCGAGTTGGAAGAATTGCTTCAAGCTGCGAGCTCTAGCTCAATCCAAATCAGTGATGCTCGGCCAAAGTTAAGTTTCTTAGATGCTATAAAAGCTCAAAATGGCAAGCCGACAGCAAAAGCGAACGGCACGACTGAACAAGCTGAAATGAAGGTTGGTGAAAAGCACAACGCCTTGGCTGGTTTGTTCGCTAATAGAGGCACTCCTAGCTCATCAACAACCGCGGCTCAACCAAAGGTTATCGTACCTTTTAGTCAAGACCATTTTGTAAGCCTAGTGAAAGCACCCAAAAATCTGGATGAATTGATCAAGACAGCTCAAGCTGAATCCAAAGCGCAGAGTGCTTCATCATCATCATCTACTTCTTCTTCTTCTTCTTCTTCTTCTTCTTCTTCTTCTTCTTCTTCCGAAGTCAAAAATACTGCCGAAATGTTAGCCAAAGCGCAAAAGCATTGGTTGGATGAAGCAAGGAAAGCTTGCCGGGAGTTTAAAAATCGTACCAACGCCAATGATTTTTTTACGCCTAAATCTCAAAACACCAACTCTACCGATGCTAAATTGCTCGAGACCTATAACGCGAATTTAGAGCGATATATTCAATGGAGGGATGATAAAAAAATTGACGCTGATGTGGCTGAAGTGGAAATTAAGAATGTAAAAGCCACCATCAGCACTCTGACCGAAAAAATACAAAATGTCGAGCGCAATCCCAAGAGCATGGAAGATATAAATGCTCAGCTAAAAAAATATACCCGCTTAGAATTGATGATGATGGTTAATTGTTATCATAATTATCTCGAAAAGAAAACCACTAAGAATCAGGAAGAAGTAAATATTCTCCAAGGGCTCAAGGATGAATTTAAAGGGATCTTTACAGAAATTGAAGCCATTCCGCCAACGACAACTAAAGAAGAGTTGGATAAACTAGCCGCCAATTCGAACTCAGCTGATGCAAATGAGCATGTATGTCGCGTTTTCATCAAAAATTATTACATGGACGAAACCATCGAATCAGGCATGGGACTTTTCCTCAATGGCCAAGGCTTCCGGTTAGTCACCGTTCGCCAGCAGCTTACAGTTAAGGCCAACCAGCCCTTGCTGCAACCACCTCTATACGATCCAAATAGAAAAACTGCTCAGCCCTTTAGTCCTTTTTCACCAGGCAGTAAAGGACAAACCTCCACTCCAGGAACTATAGAAGAGGGGATCGCAGCTCGCCAAAAAAGACTGGCCGCCACGCCAGGTGGCAGTGCATCTGTACTGTCAACGTTCGAAAGCAAACAACCAAAGGGAAATCCATTGCAGAATGAGGACTTGCGGAATCGGTTGCGCAAAACGCCTGGGGCAAATAGTGCGCGCTCCATCATAATTGATGGTGATTTGTTTTTGGGGCAACTTTCCGCGATTCTGGCACTTGCAAGGGCAAATATGCAGGCACAAATCAAAAATCTAGCCTCCAGCTGCAAATGTTGGAATGATAGCGAAAGCTTTGCCGTGAATAAGCAGCAGATCTTGGATGATAAGAATGCGAATGCACCGATTGATGCTAATCTGTTACTGCTAATTGGTCATTATAAGAGCATTACTGACGTTAATATAAGTTCTAAGGAGGGGCTGTCAAAATTCACCTGCCTAGCCAATGCGTTTGCTAAGTTGCAAACGTTGGCTAATGACCCTAATGACAGGACCATCCAGCACAAGATCGGCGCGGGCGTGCTCAGCTTCTTTCTGAACTTGCCACATTTTCTAAAGGCTACATTGGACAGTGCATCAAAGGCTGCATCCAACGCCCCTGATGATGAGCAGAAGCATCAATCAAGTTCGTCGTCAGCTTCTTCAGCCTCATCTAGTTCATCAACCAATGTTACTGAACGTCGACTAGGTAAGCTAAAAGCAGTATTTTTGACTTCAAATACATCATCTTTGGCTGCAGCCACAGCGCCTAAGATCAATTTGGAGCAGCTGAAAAAAGACCAACAGATAGCCCAAAAGTGGTTTGAGGGGAAGGACAACACCTCAATCCAAACCCTGGTCGATAAGTTCGAAGGCCTCATCAAGCCTTATGTCGAAGCATATAAGGAAAATCCTCAATGTCCTGCTTTAAAGCTCTTTGAGATAGCCACCAAAGACCACTCGCTTCTGGAAAATTATACCGCAGATTAGTTTTAAAGGGCGGCGCTGCTTGGCAGCTGCCGCCGCTGTCACAACGCTAAGGGCCTAAAAGCCTATAAGTCCTCAAAGACTCATGCGAGGGCTTAAGACATAGGCTTGGGGTCTGGCTTGTGATTTGTGATTTGAAAGTCCTGCAAGGCCTTTTAGGAAGTAAATTCTTCTTTCAAATCGCAAATCGCAAGCCTGACCCCAAGCCGTGCCACCGAAACTTATATCATGAGTTTTGATGACTTACGCCTAGATGGCATAGCCCAGGATTATGCCAAAGTACTGCTAAGAGTGTGAACGCCGGCCTGCCCGTGATAACGGCGGCAAAACTTACACGAAACTGAAAATTTAACTAGACCCAATAAACACGAGAAGATACATGACCATCCAATCACTAAAGACCGCCTGCCAAACGACCTATGCTGCCGCTGCCACAGGCCTGCAAACGGCCATCCAAAATCTGCCACACTACCTCACCGATATCCTGCTGTGGGATAATGCCGATGCCGCCGCCACCGATCGGGGCTTTAAGCGCTTGTTCGATATGGAACACCTTGATAAAGGCGCCTTCGATGCCGTCGACCATTGGATCCACCGCGTCCTGGCGAGCGCCCAAGGCATCAGCGATGCCGGCAAAGCCGAATTCACCGCCATGCTCGATGCCGACACCCTCATCGGCCAGGTGGGGCTCTCCAATGCCTTTGCCCTGATCAGCCACGGCTATATGCTGGCCTACCGCAAACTGAAAGCCGAAAAGTCTCCCAACGCTCAATCAAAAAACGCCTTCGACATCTTCCAAAAGCAGTTTCAGGCGCTGATGGCCACATATCCCAAAGAATGCCGCGAACAGATCACCTCCAAAACCCTCTTTAAAAATAAACCGGTCTTCGACAAGTCGGCGCTAGGCCCCGAATTCATCGCCCACCTTAATGCCGCCCAAAAACAGTCGCAAGCCCTTTCAAAAGCTGCCAAAATCGCCCTCGGTGCCTTCAGTGCCATCGCCCTGGCCGGCGTCGGCTACAGCATCTACCAATACGCCACCGGCGAGACAGAAGTCGTACCCGGCGATACCCCTGTAGCCAATCCACTGGTAGACAAAGCGATCTCGGTCATTGGCAGTGCCACCCACTTTGTCGTCAATATGACAAATATTCCGGCCTGGGCGCGTCTGCCCGCTGCGCTAGCCAACCCGACCTCAGCTTTAGCCAACGCTACCGATGTCGACGATGGCCAGAGCAACCCACCAATACCGGCCTGCTCACCTAATGACACTACCCCTGTCCTGCCGACGATGGCCGCAGGCGCTAGCACTGCATCGTCATTCTCCGCCCCGACCTCCGCTTCGACAGCCACTGCGCAAGCCGGCGTGCTGGAGCGTCTGCTAGCCTGGACAAGTGAAAACCCCATCCCCGTCCTGGGGGCTGCTGTGGCCACCGCTGCCGTCGGACTCATCGGCGCCAAGCTTTACGGCCGCTTTGCCAAAACTACGGTCACAGATATTAAGGAGTTTGTCGAAGACGCTGAACATCCGAAGCCTACTGACCAATATGGTTCCGGTAATCAGGGGAATGCAGCGACATCTGCTGCTATAGTCCATGGGTCCAGCCCAGCGGAAAGTTCTGAAGCTACACCAGCAGCTCATGATGAACCTGTTGTAGATGGAATGCCTACTAACAGACGTCTTTTTGGTATTGAGTCGGAGGGTGCAGCGATACATGCTGCGATAGTCCATGGGGCCAGCCACGCAGAAAGTTCTGAAGCTCACGCAAATGAGTTGAAAGCCTTAGCCCAAGCATTATCTAACGCCTCCCCGGAAGCGATAGACTCGAGTCTAAAGCCACTAGAAACAACACTTGCCAGAATTGAGCGCAAAATAAAAGCGCAAAGCGAACAGCGAGCACCCTTCGCAAGCCCGATAGCGGCACATAATGCAGCTCAAAGTCTTATGAGTCCGGCTTCACAGCTATTTGATAGCCTCTACACTGAAACTCCAAACTTCGCTTTGCTAAAGCAGTTAATGAAGGCGCTGCCTAGCGATGTAGGCGGCAATGCCAAAATAGCTAAATTAAACGCATGTATTGCACGCATCGATGCGCTGTTTGAACATACGACCGAGGTGGCGCAGCCTGATGCCGCTTCAGCAGAGCAAAAGGGGATGGCTCAAGGGCCTGCTTCTTCGCTAAGTAAAGATCAGAAAAACGCCATAAGAAAACAGTTGGATGAGGCAATCGGCAGGTTCTTTGAAATGGTGCCTAGTTTTATGGAAATGGTGCCTAGTTTTATGGAAATGTCTACAAGCGTTTCTACCTCAAGCGGGCATCAAATTGCCGAAGAGAAAGGTGCACATGCCGCTGAGGATGAGTCCAAGAGCAGCCGCAGCGCAAAAAAACGACAATCAATTCATTCTCAGGTCATGTCTGTTGTCACAAAGGATGTGTTCAATGAGGTGCAACTACTTTCTGTGCTGGAATATGTCCAAAAGAACCCAAAAAACATAGATAAAGCCATTCGCAAACTTCGGGAAATACAAATGCAGTGTGACATGTCAATTTGTGATGAGCGCAGCATACGGAATGTTTTATCGCCTTTGCCTGCGTACAAATCTAGTAGACTGACCAGTCCTCCGGTTGGCAAAAACAGCTCATCCGCAGCAGCTTTAAATGCGAAGGAAAGCGGTCTAGAGAGCACTAATAACCTGTTATCCCTTTTGGAACAGGTTAAAAAAGCAAGAACGTTACCCCTAACGGCTGACCAAAGATGGTTAATAATCAGTTTTAATGATTTGTTGAAATCCACTTCTGTTCAAATCGTAAATCAATTGAAAGACTTGCTTAATTTAATGCAAAAATTAAAAGCTGAGCATATTGACAAGAAAATACGTACAAGAAGAATTGAGAAACTCTTTAAAAGTTTTGCTAGAAAACAAGCCCGCCTAGATAGTTTTGAAGCCGTTGCATCCTCTATCTTAAAAGGTATTGAGGCTGAGCAGGCTGCTATTATAAAAAATCAAATCCATGTGGTAGGGGCTTCAGCGATGCATGGACACAATTCAAGCGCTTTTGATGGATCAAGTCATGGCGGTATGGGCATATCCCTAGATAGCTCAAGTTTAGGGCCACATAGCGGCGCTGAAGCAACAGCTAAAGCTGAAGAAAAAGATGCTGGTGGGCCGCCCGATGCGCCAGTTCTGGACTTTAGTTTCGACTTTGGAGATGGCGTCAAAGCTGCAGAAGCATGGAGTGTTGAAGATTGGATCGCAAAGCTGAAAATGCCAACGGATTTAAACGCCTTAATCGTCCAACCGGCAAAAGTGGATGAGTCTAAAGATACGGAAAGTTTCCCAGAAGCGATTGTAGAAGCTGTTGATGACGAGGCGAAAAGTAAAGCCGCGGCTGAGAAGCAACAGAAGGATGCTGAAAAGCTAAAGAAGGATACAGAAGCTGCCATAAAGAAGCGGATTACAGAAGAAAAAAGGCACTATCGCCTGCTATTGGAACACAGTGATGCTGAAAACTTTTTTATGCCCAATAGATTAAGTCAAAGCGATGAACAGATAGTCGCTCAGCGGACAAATTGGGAAAATATGGCAGCGCAGATGACCGCTATCAAAGATAGTGGTGGCATGGAAGCTTCAGTTTGTGAAAAACTTTGTAAAGAGGCTAACGATCAGATCGAACTGCTTGGCAAAAGGCTAAAGAAAGAGCGCATTTCTAAAGAAACTGACATCATCAAAAACGTGCTCGACAAATATTCAAAAATTGAGTTGCAGATGATTGTTTTCGCTTACGATGAGAGGAGGTTAGACCCTTCGGTTGTTGACGCTATTAAAAATATCCCCGAGCATGAAGCCTTGGCAAAGCTGAATGATGATGCCGATGCCGTCAACATAAATGAAACGCTGCGCCAAGCCTTCATCAAGCACTTGTATCTTGGCGATGAGACCAAGAAAATGTTGATGCAACAATTTGTCGGGATGCAAGGCTGGCGGCTTGATTATATTCTTAAGAGATTAGAGTCTAAGGATTTGCCGGTCTTTCAACCCGCCCTCTATGATCCCAATAAACCAAATGCGCGGAGAGCACAAAATGCTAATCCAAATGGCGGCAGACAGGTGTTCGACCCAAGTCAAATTGCCAACCATAAGTTAAGATCAGCACAACCAAATGCCAAGACCGATGAAAGTAAGTTAGCTCATCAAACACCCTCAAAGGGTCGTCGGTCGGAATTCGGTGTGGCCTTGAAGCCAACGCTAAGAGCTTCCAGCAATGCAGCAGGAACACCTGCCGGGATTGGTGGTAGCCCGGGTTTTAAAAAGCATTTGAGGCCTGTCAACCTGCTGGCTAAAGCGTTGACAGATTCAATTCAAGATTTATCTGAACCAACAAGATCTAATAGTTTTATAACCAATGCCAAACAGATTTTTGCAGGTAATCTAACCGAGATTTGCAAATCCGCCAAAAAGTACCTTATCAGCCAGGCACAAACTGTCGAGCCTAATGTAAAGGCCAACAGTGAACAGGGAGTTCTGACCCTGATACGTCAGATACTGGACCATGAAGCCGATGACAGTCTTTCACCGCTGGCTATGCTGTGGCGTAAGATTGAAAATGTGAACAGGTTGAAAGTGGACGATCAAGATAGAATTGATTGCCTAGTACAAGCTTTCGCGGCGCTGGCGCTTCAAATTGTTAATGCGAAGACACCGGATAAAGACGTCTTACAGCTTGGCGCTGGCGTCGTCAGCTTCTTCAATAATTTACCTGAAATGCTTGAACAGCAGGTGGACAGTCTGTCGAAAGATTCTAGAGATGAAGAGAAACAATATATACTAAAGGCTCCTGCCAGGGCCGCTGCAGCTGCCGCTTCAAGTTCTTCTAAGCCACTGGTAACTTTCGGGCAATCGGCAGGTCACGCATCCTCATCGATGGGCACAGCGCTGGCACATTCATCGTCTATCGGCGGGTCGTTTTTAGATCAGCTTAAAGAAGATTATACCTTGGCGCAGGCCTGGTTCGATGGCAAATCGCAAGTGGGCGATGACAAGAAGCTGCAGGCGTTGGCCACCAGGTTTAAGGATGTCATATCGGCCTATGTCGTAGCTTATCGCAATTACGCGGCTATGCCTGGCACAGACCTTATTACAGTAGCAGGCACGCATAAGGCCATTTCGGCCGTATACAAGTCTAGCACGGCGGCAGCGCTTGATTAGTGGCGTGGTCGCGCCAGGCTAAAGACTTGCGCTACCTATAAAGAAGGGCCTTGCTCACCCGTTAGGTCAAAAAGCCATTGATCATGGAAGCCCTTCTCTGTGGTCTCTGTGGGCTGGTTTTGAAAATTCACCAGCACAGCGATCACAGCGGTCACAGAGGTCGCAGACAGGGGGAAAGGGATATATCGTGACCGAGCATTTTTCCAATGCCGGTGGACAAGTCCTGAAAAACATAATGGCAGTCGGTGGGATTGTGGTGTAAGATGGAGCCGTCAATATTCACGGATCCAAAAAACTTTATGAGATAGTTATGGAAATTACAGCAAACTCCATCCAATTTCAAGCTGCCAACCACCAGCCGGTCGTGCCACAGGCGGCAAATGAAGGCTCCTGCCTGTTACGGAAAGTAGGTTGCATCGCCTTAAGCAGCTTTATGGCTTTTGGGGCGGGTTACTATGCGGTAAACAAAGCGAACTTCCGCGCCTCTGCCGATCATCAAGGGCAGTCGCTGCTGGCGAGCTTTGTGCTTAGCTCGCTGGCTGCTGTCGGCACTGTCTGCGCGCTGCATGTGCTTCTTGCCGGGCACCAAAAAGCGAGCAAACCTGTGGCCGCAGATGTTGATGCATCGCCGGTCGCCTCGCCACCTGTGGCTAGGCTCAATGCCCACGCGGCGCAACTAGCGGAGGTGGCGGTGTCAAGCGAACAGAAATCGTCAGGCACTGCGCCAAATGCCGCCAGCATGGCCGCGCAAGACCCTGTGCTGGCAAGTGAAATTAGCATCTATGACGCCTATGAGAATACTCTCTTTGATATTGCCACTTCGCTATTAAGGCGAGAAAATGCTGCTAATATCCGGGCATTTGGAAATAACAGTACAAGTCAGTCCATTGAATTATGTAGCCAAGCGGAAGAGTTGAGTGCGATGCGTACCACTACGGGGGATTTTGAAGGGCGTTTAAATCTCATCAAAAAGATGGAGAAAAGTATCGGGCTGGTGGCTCAGGATAAGGGGCAGAAGGAGGCTACAGCCTGTCAAATGCAGGCTGCCAAAACCATTTTCAAGGCGCAGCTGGCCAAGATAGCCGCGGATGCTATCCCTGATAATATCGGCCCAAGAGCTCCCGGCTTAAGAGATGCCTTCCTAAGAGATGATTGCCCAAGGGGTGCTGTTGATGACTCAAGCCTATGCCTCCATCAATCCGCCGAGGAGAAGGGGGCCGCTGATGATAGCATGACTCCCACCCGAAAGCTATGGGAGGCGTTTGAGAATGAAGCCTCTGCAACGCCGACCTCAGCCCCTGCAACGTCAAACTCAACGTCTGTCGTGCTGTATGACAATTGGTGAGAGGCGTGAAATGAAGGCATAGCGACCAGCACCTCCGGGATGGGGTGGCTGACCTTATAAAAAGTGACTTTATTGGCAGGTGTTTATGTTGCTGAGCTCCGTTTAGGAGCAGCCATATTTGTAGCCCACGGTGCAGCGCCATCCGGCGCAAACCGTGGGTTATACAAAAAAATTATTCTAGCCCCAAGGGGGCGTTATAATTGCATCTTGGGGATTTCATCCTTATGCAATTGAGGATGGAATGATAACGCCCCGCTGGGGCTAGATAGATTTTGGTTATGACCCACGGTTTGCGCCGGATGGCACTACACCGTGGGCTACAAATAGGGCCGCTCCCTGACGGGGCTCAGCATGCATAAGGCCTCTCTAGTCCATGGGTGACTAGTAAAAACACCTGAAATTGACAGATGTCAATATAAACTTTAAAAGCATCGACTTGTCGGCGTTGTGCACCTAACCGGTCAATTTCTTGCTACGTGCTCTCTTTGCCTCTGTGTTTGATTTTTTGAAACACAGAGGCACAGAGAACACGGAGAGAATAGTATCACATGACCGAAAGTTTTCCTGTGAAGGTAAACATAGCCGACTTGTCGATAACATTTACCTAAAACTAACCGAATAAAAAACTAAAAGACATATGACAATTCAACTTTCGCCACTACCATCCGCCGCAGCCTATCAGACATTAGTTGGCCAGGGGGACTATTTCACCAGCGATTTCACCAGCCCAAATGCATCAACTTTGCCCATCGAGGCAGCCTGCAAGCGGTTAATGAATGGCGAAAGTGCGGCCGGTCCGCTTGGCGACTGGATTTATAAAATCCTCCGGCTCGCTACAGGTATGCCAGCAGCGCAAATTGCTGAAACTAGCCAGCTCCTCCATCCTAAAACGCTGAAAGCACAGCTCGGCTTTGCCAACGCCTACGCGCTGCTCACCTGCGGCTATCAGCTGGCGAAACAGCATGACAAGTCCGGCTTTGCCGGCGATCTCTTCCACCAGCAGCGGCAAGAGCTCATCAAAATCAGCCCTAACGAATATGCCGCTGTCATCGGTCGAAATGCGGCCTTCATCGACAAACCCGTCTTCGCTAAATCCGCTGTCACCCCTGAATTCTACCGCCAGCTTAGCGCAGCTGGTGCGCGCACAGGTCTTGGCAGAAGAGTCTGTTATGCCGCTTTAGGCGCCCTAGCTGCGGCCGCCACCCTCTATTACGCCTGGAACAGCTATCCATGGAACAACTATCCATGGTCCAGCTATCCATCGACCAGCGATACCTTGAGCCGCGATACGATGAGCTGCTGCCTGCCCGCTAGTCTGCCTGCCGCCTTAAGGCCAACCGGTTTTACAGCGCCGCCAAGCTTCCGGCATATCCCGTCCTTTGCTCCTGCCACAGCTGCCCCGGCTGCTGCCCAGCTGCTGCAAGCTGATCCTATCTCTGTGGTGACAGAGAGCATACAGAACATTGCCGCAACCGTCTCAAGCATGCCGTCAAACATGACAGGCGAGGCGACAGTGTCAGGGACACGGTCAGAGGCGGCGTCAGCGACATGGGATGTCGTCACCACCGCCTGTAAGGTCTTTGTTGCCGTCTGCAGCACGCTTGGGATGTGGGCACTGCTGCCTGTTTATACAAAATCATCGCCGGCAAAAACTTCAAATAATGAGCCGAAGCCGGCTGCAGCGCTTGCGCCAGACAATGAAAGCGAGGGTGCCGCCTCCCCCGCCGTCACCACGCCACAAAATGGAGCTTTCTTTGCTGTGCCTGTTGATCATGAGGGCCGAGCGTCAGCAGATTTTCCTGAGCAATTTCAGCAGCTGACTGGCGTGTTGCAGCAAACGCCGCTGCAGGATGGTATTGGTGATCTCTTTAACGGCTTTGAAACAACATTTGGCTTGTTTGAAGATGTGTTCAATAGGCTTGGGGGTAGCTCCAACACACTTGAGGAACTGCATGAACAAAAACAGGCGTTGTCCGATGTGCAGCAGAGCTTGCAAGAGATATCTATGCTGCAGGCGCAAAATGGGGATCCGCATGGTCTGATTGCAAAGCTTCGCACCTTTGCTATAAAAAAACGCACGATCATCGAGTATCTAGAAAGGCAGAATGAGACGATCGCTCAAACAGATGGCCACCCTGCGCGGCCTGAAAACCTGCAACGACTTGATGAGGGTGTGAATGCGGAATATGCCAAATTCTTTGAAAAGCTCCTCGCCTTAGTGAGAAAACCTGAGCATGCTGCCGCCCAAAAGATACCAGTCACAGAGCAGAAGGGTGCCGGGCCATTCGCCACGCAGGTACACACTGCCAGATCTTTGACTAACTGGTCTAAAAGCGCAACTACAAGCCCTCAAGCACCACTACTCACGCATGCCAGCAAACCGAAGATGAAGCATCGGCGGAAAGCAACGGCAATGACTTTTAGCTCCCATGCTAACCCACTCATAGTGCCGCGCCAAGACTTTGCTGGGCAGGCGGGGAGGAGAATGAGCCGTCCGGCAGTGCCCGCGACAAGCCAAGGCCAGCTAGCAGGGCCTGGTTTACTCTCTGGTCAAAATGTTGATTGACAACAGCGAGGGAAGAAGGGTTTGTTAATACCGAGCCTTTCCCTTGCTGTTGCGTGAGCGACAGCAAAGGCAAGGGCTTGTTAACCCCTGGCGGGGGTCCTTTTTTTGGGACGAAATTTTACATAAAACTAACTTGTTAATACGAGAGACACATGACAATACAATCACTCAAAACGACATTCAATACGGCCTGCACATCATTGCATAGCATCCCGGATTATCTTTCAGATATGATGACTTGGGCCGGCGGCGGGGAGTCTTCCGCCAAGGCCGCCTACAATCGCTTGTTCGGCCTGCCAGTCTTTAATAGCCGTCATTTCGATGACGTCGACCATTGGATTTACAAAAAGCTGGCGGCGGCTGAAAAGATAGGAACTGACGGCACAACCGATGGCGCCAAGCTCCTCGATGCCGACACGCTCATCGGCCAGGTAGGCCTGCCAAATGCCATCGCCCTGCTACTGCGCTGCTATATGCTGGCCTATAAGAGCGTCAACGCGCGCGGACAGGCCGCTGACGCCTCGGCAGCCCTGGCGATGAAGCAGTTTCGGGAGAAGCTGCAAGCCTTGCAGGCGCGCTATCCGGCTGAATTCAGCCGCCACATCGCGGCCGTGACATCACCCACCGGCCAAGCCATGTTCGATAAGTCGGCCGTCAGCGCTGACTGCTTGCGCGAACTTGCGGCAGCAGCTGCCGATCGCACCAGACTTTATCGCAATGTCGGCCTGGCGGCATTAGGCACACTGGCCACCGCCACTGCCGGCTATTATGCCTGGCACAATTTCATGGGCGACAGGTCTCCCGACAACCACACGGAGCCTTCGGATACGGAAGTTTCAATGCCGTCAAGCAACCCTGCCGGTGTCTGTACCCGCACGCCTGCCTTTGAGCAGATAATACTCCAGGCATGCCCGGCTGATGCCTATGTCAATGCCGGCACGGCGGCCTTGTCTCCCGATAGTGCAACACAGTGCCCATGGAATACAAGCGTTGCAGCTGCCGCCACGACGCCTGCTATTACCATGCCTTCAAACGGTTCTACGCCTGGCGAAGCCAGCACCAACACAAGTGCCGCTGGCGATGCCAGCACGCCTATTTTTTCAGCCGAAGTGCCGTTGGCTTCAGCGCCAGCCTGGCAGATTGCCCAAACCGTCGGCGCTATCGCCGGCGCAATGCTCGGAGTGGGCGGCGTCATTGGACATATGGCAACTCTCTACAAGCGTGCAAAGGCGTTGAATAAAGAAGAGCAGGCACCATCTACCGAAATGGCAGACACAATGGCACATAAACTAGCTGCGGCCGCCCGTAATGCTGTTGGCGTTGAAAGCGGTTACAAACAAGTGCCTGTGGCAAATGGGCTTCGTGTTTCACCACCTAAGGCTTCAGCGTCAAGTTCAGGGCTTCCGGCCCATGGGATCAATTCTGGTTTGCTGACACATCGTCCCGAGCTAGTTGCGCCAGTACCAAAATCAATAGACAGCGGAGAGGTCCTACCATGGGTCAAAACTATGGATTTACCTATTGTTATAAATTTACTAAATGAAGCAAACCCCTTTAGAGAAGGTGCGCCGGAGGCTTTTGGTTCTGCGCCCAAAAAGATTATTTCCGGTTTGCTTACAGATCGTTCTGCTGAAAATAAAGTCAAAGGCGCGGCAACTCAATTTGGATTGGTGTTGGATCAGTTGAGGGGACACTCTCGTTTCAATATAGGAAAAAGTTTATCTTCAGTCTCTCCACGATCAACAGAGCTGAATGAGGGAGGCTCTAACTTATCAAGTCCAAGTGGTAGTCCACCGCTTACCCCAACACATGGCGCGGGTGGCCTTTATGATCATCTAGTCGTGCAAGTGCCAACATCACCGTCAACCGCAACAGCTTTTTCGCTAGTGAGCTCAGCCGGTAATGTGAACTTCCATTTTGATCTGGATTCAACAAGAAATTCTGCTGACGTCAGATCTTCTGTCGCCAATCAGGATGTAGCTCAAATCTCTACGGCACCGTCCACTCCATCACCAGTGGCTAGGTCGATAGTTAGTACCTCGCCGGCTGACAAGTCCAGCCCAACCCCACCAAGAGGGGGAAGCCTAGTGAGTCCCGTCTTAGGACAATATAAAAAAACTCATAGGTATTCATTTGTAGACGTGAAAGCAGGCGAACGTCGGCAAACTGGCAACGCTGACTTCAGCCCTGGCCCGAGCACCCCACCAGCTCAAATACGCACGGCTATTTCGAGGCCATTGACGCCGTTTATTAGTAACAGGGGAAATGTCGGCTCGGCTGGTGAACAAAAGGGCGGCGATATCGCTTCCACTGCCCTAAATGCATTTTCTGTTGCTCCTGAGGATTTAGCTCAGTTGGCATGGTATGTCAACAGGGCAGAAAGAGTTGCTGCCGAGCAGCACAGATCAGCCCATCGGAAAGACCCCACATATAAGGATGGATTAGGGGGGATGTTGTCGCCATTAGCCGAAGACAATGCGCTAGATTCCCTGCAAGCCCCTGCCGGCAGCGCAGGCTATGACTTATCAATAAACGATTATCAAAACCTTAAGGACTTATTAAGCAAACTCAATGCAAGGGATCAAGCCCCTGTGTCGTCGTCATCTGTCAGTCAACAGAGTCTATTAAGTAAATTGCAGCATGTGTTGAAACCTCTTTATTATGGTATAACAACTGAATTGCAAATCTTATGTCATGATCTTGATCATTTGATCACCGACAAGAATAATATAAAAAAAGAGATCACGCCCGAATTACAGAGGAAAATGAATACCATCGCTAGAAAGCGGGCGCGTCTGGATATGTTGGAAAAGATTGCAGGGAACATCTTAAACTCCGCTGAATTCAATAATCAAAGCACTGTCTCGACCCCATCTGCTAACAGTAGAGAAATTGAGCAATTAAAGGAGTCGTTACATCGGTGGCAGGAATCGATCGATGAAATGGCAGGATTTATCACGCAGGGATGGATGGGCAAGTCGATGCTCGATAAGCCAAAAGAACAGGCGCGGAACCTTAGGGGGAAGTTGCGAGAAAAGGGATTCGAGGTTCAGACACCTAAATCGCCAGAATATCAGCCAGTTGCTAGCGGGTCACCTTCAACAGCTGAACAGAATTTGGCTAAGCTGCTGGTCTTTAGTCCATCCAGTCCAAATACAATCATACCAGAGGATAGCGAGCAAGAAGACGTTGTAGATGCCGATTTCTTGGATGCATGGCGTCAACAGTTGGTGGCGATGCAGGCCGCCTGGAATAAAACCGTCGATGATCATCAGTCATATTCCCAGCAGCCTAGCGGCATGTCCAGTGCGCGTGGGTCTAGCGCAGCGGAAGAAAAAGACGCCGGTCAAAGTCTGCCAGCTGTTGTCGATGACGGCATGAATGAGTTAGCTTCGTTTGCAAATAACTTTGTCAATGAAAATGGCCGCTCAGCCGTCCTGGCTAGGGATGACGCACTAGCTGCTACATATGATCCTCTGTTGGCAACGCCACTCTCCGACAGTATTTTAGGCATTTCAAGGGAAAGCCGTATTTCTGCAGCCGGCAGCAGGGCAGGTTCTGCAAATAACAGTGGATATATTAGCCCAGAAACATCTTTTCCAGCATCGTCACAAGCACGGTCAATGATACCGCAACAATTAGCGAGTGTGTTTGAAGCCAGCCGCAGTCAACCGGCCACGCCTGTAAAGCAGGCGGAAAGCTCAGCTTTGCCATCACCACAAAGCAGGACTTCTCCCGAAGCGCCGCTGTCTGAATCAGGCAGGAGTCGTTCTAGCCCTAGCCCAATTCCTAGCCCCAGCTTCAGCTCGATGAATCTAGACAGCGCGGTAGCTGATGGCGAAGACGACGGGGAGAGAAATGAAGGGGTTGCAGAAGCCGAGGAAAATGAAGTCCAAGGCAATGCATCCGGATTACAGTTCCAACAACCTTCACCGCTACGGCCTGTAGCAGCCCCAGCTGCAGCTCCAATGAGCCCAGAATCACCACCACAGGTCGAAACGAGATCGTGGACAGACAGTGCTTTAGGTGCGCTGGGTTGGTTCTTTGAAAATCTGGGGACTCCTCCAAAAATGAACAGAAATAAAGGGATGGGATTTCCTTTTGGATCGCCGGAAAGCGATAGCTCGTCAAGAAGATGGACGGATGACTAGCGGTCTATCACCCCAAGCCTAAGTTAGCCGTGAATGCGGCGGCGGGGTCGTCGAGTACTCTGCCGCCGTAGCCACGGCTTGATATTGCTGATGAGTTTGCCACAGGTTGACACCTGTGGCTACATGCTTCCGCCGTATTCACGGCTAGGTGGTGAGGCTTGAAGCTGGATGTTCAGAGGAACGGAATTAAACCGACGCCTTATCCAAAACTTGCGTTAGCTGGATTTTGCTACGACCCGCGGGATGTGCCAGAAGCACTACTTTGTGGGCTAAAAACTAACCTGATTACAAACGAATGGACATATGATATTTCAAACACTCAAAACGACAATCCACAGCGCCTACACATCGCTGCCAGATATTTCTGACTATTTGACAGAGATGCTTTCATGGGCTGCCGGCCGGGATTCGTCCGTGAAGGCCGCCTGCATGCACCTATGCGGCCAGCACGATCAGTCTAGCATGCCTGCCGATGCCGTCGACCATTGGCTTTGCCAGCTGCTGGCTAAAGCTGAAAGCGTTGGCGCCGGCAGCGCCACCGACTACAGCCAGCATTTTAATGCTGATACGCTCATCGGGAAGGTCGGGCTGCCCAATGCCATCGCCTTGCTGCTGCGCTGCTATATGCTGGCCTATAAGAAGGGAAATGAGCGGGCTTACGCGTCCAACGCGCTGTCAGACGGCGCGTTAAAGCAGTTCCGGCACGATCTGCAAGCCCTGCAATCAAAGCATCCGGCCGTATTCAGCCGCCAAATTGCGGCCGTGATATCGCCCACCGGCAAAGCCATCTTCGACAAAGACGCTGTCAGCGCCGACTTCAGCCTTGAGCTCACTGCTAGCGCCGCCCGCACCAGGCTCTATCGGAATGTGGGCCTAGCGGCTCTCGGCACCCTGGGCACGGCCGCTGCCGGCTATTACGCCTGGCACAACTTCATGGGTGACAGTGTGCCTCCCGGTCCAATTGATCTCCTGCGGCAAGAAAATTTGCAGAAGGTGTCGACCGCGGTGTCAACCATCACCGCCGACACCTTCACCTACGGGCGTAAATTTGAACAGATTGCATCAACGACGGTAGCTGCTGCAACCGCTGCTATAACCGGCATGCCAACGTTTTACGCCAATGGCAGCGCTTCGGCGGCTGTTCAATTGGAAAAGCCACCACAATGTCTATGGAATAGCAGTGTGGCTACCCCTCCACTTGAAAGCCAAACACCGCTTTACGCCAATGCCAGTGTCGACGCTGCTGCTGAATGTGTCACAGAAACGATCGCTACCAGCAGTGCTGCTGGCGAATCCATCCTTCAAGACCCTGCTGCCGAAGTGCCATCAGTGCCAGTGCAAGCCTGGCATATTGCCCAAACCGTTGGTGCCATCTTCGGGGTCGGTAGCATCATTGGACTAGTGGCTAAGCTCTATAACCGTGTAAAGCCAATGAACAAAAACGATGGTGTGGATGTGGCATCAAAACAAAACGCCGCTGCTGTCGTTTTAACCAATGACCATAGTCCAAGCAAGGGCATGGGCGCTGCTGTATCTGCGAGGAAGGGAGTTGGAGAGCCTGCAGTTCAAGGCCTCGGGGCTTCAAAAGGCGAAGGCCGCGATGATAGGCCCCGCAAAATCAACAATTTGCTCCAAATGAGTCCTCCGCGGGACGATGTTAAAAATTGTATTAAAGCTTATATGGGTGATCTACTATCGATAGCTAGTAAGTTGTCATCGAAATATCATGATAAATTTGATTACAACAAATTGCTTGCAACCCTGCCGACAGATGTGAACCCTGTATCATTAGCAACTCGTCGTGATTGGTGTTGTCGCACAGCGGATATAATCAAAGAGGTTTGCAGCGAAGGCAAATCCGATTCAAATGCTGAGCTATTAAAGACCAGCGATGTAAAGTTGCGGGAAGCATCCACACGTTTTATTAACAGCTTGTTGACTATTCACGACAGGATCACTGCTGCTGAATCAGACTCAGAACTCGATAACAGCACATATTCGACGGATTCTCAGGCCGAGAGAGTGGGGCAGCTTGCTAGAGTAGCAGCAACCATAGAAGACGGTTTGTCGATGCTCATGCAACTGAATGATGGAGGCGGATTTGACAAGAGCTTGAGTGAGTTTGAAAATAGCCTTAACGAAATCCTTCATACGATGCCCGCGAGTAAAGCTGCAAGCACACCTGTCGAGGAAGCTGCGACATTTGATGCAAGGCTCTTTGATTGGTTTTACGATCAAACCCTAAAGAGTGCAGCGGCCGATCCGGAATTGGATTCTATTTGGAATGCCACATTTATGACTATACTTGGAGACATGCTATCCAATTTCGGAAATGACCACAATCCGTCGATTGTGCGATTGAAGAAGTGTTATGATATATTTCAACAGATCATTGTGGCTGATGTTGCTGCGCAACAAGATAGCGGCGCAACAGAACAGAAAGGTGCTGTCGGTTCTCACAGTCAAGGCTTGGCACCAAATACTTCAAAGGAAGCGGTGGGGCATGCCGTGGCCAAAATATTGGCTGAGTTCAGGTCATTGTTTCCTATGCAAAACGATATGTCCTTGCCTCCGGCTTCTATAGGTATCAATGCGGAGGAAAGGAAAGATGCATTTGTGCCGCAACCCGATAGAATCCAGCCATCATCTGTAGAAATACAGGGTGGAGGAGTTGGCACACCAAGCGCAAGCGGCAGCCCGCCCGCCACCCCTGAGCAAAAGAGAAGGGACTCTTCTTTGCATTTGACAGTAGCTGCGACGTCTCCACGCAGGACATGGCCAGGCTTCGAACCGGGCAGCCCTGTCAACCAATCGGTATTTCATACTGACGGCAGCCCTTTGGTGAGCGCCTCAGCATTCAAACAGCTGAGTGATCAAGGTGCATTTGATGAAATAGACCAGAAAAGGGCCACAAACATCGTCAAATTAATAAAAAATCAACCATCCCAGCAGATCGTAGCTATTGTAAATGCTTTACAAAAGGCAATGAATGAAATTGAGGCGCTTAGGCGAGCTAAGGCGGATCTCTTTTCGCCGAAGTTCGTAAAAACAAAGCCAGCCTCCTCGCATACCGCGGATGCGTTTTTAAGTCCGCGCGTAAAAGCCACGGGTGGAGCCTCGACACCATTTAAGCGCTTGTTAAATCAGAGTCTTTCATCCAAAGGCATGCCGTCGCCGACATATAGCGACATCGTGACTGACAATTTCCGTTTCTTTGCCTTGCAAGCCGTCAGAAATCAACTGTCACAGGATGGAGCTAAAGATCAAGGGTTGTTGGCGATAGTCGACAAAAGCATCAAAAAAATCGTTTGGCTAAAAGATCAGTTAGAGGGAACAGAAGAAAAAGAAGCTGATCGGGACGCTAGTGCGCGTGGGAATAAGGTTATCGCAGAGAAACTCAATGATGCAATTGAGGCTTTCATTGAGGGTATGTGCGGAGTAATGGAAGCGCGGCTAACGCCTGCCAGTGTAAGTGGCGAGGTGACCGCTGAGGAAAAAGGTAACGTAGCCAGGACACTATTTTTACCGAGTGCAGCGGCAGACAAGTCTGCGGCAGTTAGCTTGTCAGGTTTTGTGGCGGCATTGCCCAACAAATAAGCCGGGAAGGACTTGAGCTAAGCTACATGTTCTTCGATGTGGAGTGCGGCGACTTATCGCCGCACAAGTCCATCTCTTTGGGCACTGCGGTTGTACATCTTAAAAACCACCGGGCTGGCTGTCGGGGCTGGCCGCGCCTATGAAGATGATGGCCTTTTGGCATGTGCTTAGGTGGCTGAGCTCCGTTGTAGCGGCCCTATTGGTAGCTACCCTATGTGTAGGCCATGGTGCAGTGCCATCAGGCACAAGCCGTGGGTGATACAAAAATCAATCCAGCCCCAAGGGGGCGGCATAATTGTGTCCGGAGAATTTGTCTTAAGCGATGTAACTGGGGATGAAATTATAACGCCCCCTTGGGGCTAGAGAGATTTTTGTTTATGACCCACGGTTTGTGCCTGGCGGCACTACACCGTGGGCTACAAATAGGGCCGCTCCTAGACGGAGCTCAGCAAAAACGTAACACAGCCTAACGATGGTGAGCATCAAGCCCTTCTCTGTGATCTCTGTGGGTTCTGTGGTGACAGATTTTAAAACCACAGAGCCCGCAGAGATCACAGAGAGAGGGGAGAAGAAATTTATCATGATCAAACATTTTGGTTGTATAAGGTGAACGAAGTCCGGATGGGGCCTATGAAGCCACGTTTTAGGTTTAGGAGAAATTAAGCTGATGATGACAGTATCAGCCATAACTATGCAGCCAGCGTTTGCCTGCACGTCCATGGCATGCGCCGCTGGCCGCGGTCCGTCCATGGATGCAGCTTTTAAGCATTTGCTGCAGATCGACCACCGCAATCTCAGTCGCCTGGATGCTGTCGAACGCTGGGTTTATAAGATCTTGCAGATGAGTACCGGTGCTATCGAAGTGGACGGAAAAGAGATCGACCATGCGATGCTTAAAGATGTTCTGGTGTGCTAAAAAATTGTCTAGACAGACTGGTGGCTGAGCTCCCTAGGAGCGGTCCTATTTGTAGCCCACGGTGTAGTGCCGCCAGGCACAAACCGTGGGTGCTAACAAAAAAGTAATCTAGCCCCAAGGGGGCGGCATAATTGTGTCCGGAGAATTTGTCTTAAGCGATGTAACTGGGGATGAAATTATAACGCCCCCTTGGGGCTAGAGAGATTTTTGTTTATGACCCACGGTTTGTGCCTGGTGGCACTACACCGTGGGCTACAAATAGGGCCGCTCCTAGACGGAGCTCAGCAAAAACATAACACAGCATAACGATGGTGAGCATCAAGTCCTTCTCTGTGATCTCTGTGGGCTCTGTGGTGACAAATCTTAAAACCACAGAGCCCGCAGAGATCACAGAGAGAGGGAAGAAGAAATTTATCATGACCGAACATTTTGGTTATATAAGGTGAACGAAGTTCGGATGGGGCCTATGAAGCCACGTTTTAGGTTTAGGAGAAATTAAGCTGATGATGACAGTATCAGCCATAACTATGCAGCCAGCGTTTGCCTGCACGCCCATGCCATGCGCCGCTGGCCGCGGCTCGTCCATGGATGCAGCTTTTAAGCATTTGCTGCAGATCGACCACCGCAATCTCAGCCGCCTGGATGCTGTCGAACGCTGGGTTTATAAGATCTTGCAGATGAGTACCGGTGCCATCGAAGTGGACGGAAAAGAGATCGACCATGCAATGCTTAAAGAGGGGCTTGGCTTTGCCAATGCCTATGCCTTGCTCACATGCGGCTGCAAGCTTACTAGGCTTGGCGTCAAATCCCCCTATGCCGCCAAACTCTTTGCAGAGCAGCGCCAGCAGCTGATCGCGGCTTGCCGGCAGGAATATGCCGACCTTGCCGGCCGGCAGCCTTCGTTGATGGAAAATCCTGTCTTTAACAAAGCTGAGGTCAGCGCAAGCTTCCAATGCCGATTGATGGCGGCTGAGGCGCGCATTGCGCTGTTTAGAAAAGTCGCTGTTGTCGCTTTAGGAGTCCTGGTGACAGCTGTCGCGGGCTATTTTATATGGCAGCGCTTTACAGCGACAAGTCACATCGAAATCTTGTTTTCAGCACCACCTGCCACCCCGCCGGCGCCAATCCTACCAATCCCATCGGTCCCAGCGCCGGCGCCAATCCCTGACCAGCCAGGCAGAGTCATTTTGCTAGCGCCGCAGGGTCCGGCTGCCGCTGTGGCGGTCGCCGAAGTGCCTGCGGCAAAGATGTTATCGCTGGATACGTTGAGAGAGTTTGTGCAGGCACCAGCGCGCATCGCAGCTGAAGCTCCGCCGGCGCCTTTTCCGGTCACGCTTGTAGCCGCTGCTGTGGGCGTGCTTGCCAGCGCCATATTTGCCTGTTTCTGCAAAGGTTCCAAAGTCTTGCCGGCAGCACCGACGGTTGGAGGTGGCGTGGAATTGGCTGGCGATCCAGTGGCCGATATGCAGCCAGCCTCGCCATACCAGCCAGACAACACCAAGCAAGGAGCTGCCGATGTGCCACAGACACCTCTTAAAAGCGGTCAGTCACTAAGAGCTGCTGACATGGCTACACCAGCCACTCCGGCATTTGAGCCCTTCTTGAACCTATCTCAATGTGGCAGTCCTTTTCAAGACTCCTTCATCGCCATTAATGAGGCTGAGGCAGGCGATGGTAACCATGGTCATGGTGAATGCCCAGACAGGCACGCGAGTGCATTGTCGTCGCCAGATGATGGCACTGCGAGTGCCTCCCTAGAACTAACGAATTTAGTTGGCAGTCCCGGCCCGGATTTATCAGGTTCTAGTAGGGAAAGGGAGGGTCCTCCACCGCCTGAACGGCAGGATCAACATCAAATACTAGCCTCACGCGCGCTGCCCTCTTCTACGGAACATTCGTTTTGTGAGGAGCATATTGGCATGCAGGGGGTTTCGCTTTCGGTCTCCGATCTATCCACTTTAAACGCCTCTTTTCTTGGCGCAGATGCCTCTTTTGCCCTGTCACCCATTAAAGCTGGCAATAGCAGCTCAAATCAGGGCACACCCTTTTCGCCTTTATTTTCAAGTATGCTCTCTCCCCCATCAGCTCCGCCAAAGGGTTATCAGGGAAATAACTCGTTACATGCTGCCGAAGGTCGGATGGTGAGCAGTGATGGTGATGAAACAGATCGCACTACGATAAGGCAACTATTTCGGTGAGTGATACATTGAGCTTTAGTGATGGCAGGTGAAGCCGATTCAACACCCGCCGTGAACAGCGGCGGAAGCATGTAGCCACAGGTGTGAACCTGTGGTAAATGCATAAAAGATATGAAGCCGTGGCTACGGCGGCAGAGCGTTCTGAGACTCTGCCGCCGTAGCCACGGCTTGATATCTTTGGCTCTGATTACCACAGGCTTACGCCATGTGGCTACATGCTTACGCCACTGTTCACGGCTAACGACATCCTTTATGCGGGCATGCCGACTGCGACATTATATAACCACAATACTTGAATGAGAGACACATGACAATTGGCGACTTTACAAATCCATCGATCTATGCAATCCCACAAAAGGATGATGGCGCGGTGCTGCCGCGCATTGCCAATTCTTTCAGACAATACTATAAATGGGAGAAATCTGCCTCGCCGACAGATACATGCTTTAAGATGCTATTCGGCATTCAATGCATAGACAAAGATGCGCTCGACGCTATCGAAAAACGGGTTTATGAAATCTTGACGGCGGCTCAAGGTGTAGACAAAAGCACAGAATTGGTCAGGCAGCTTGATATCGACTGCCTGATTGACCGGATCGGTTTTGGCAACGTCTTTACCTTATTGGTCAGTGCTTCTGAGGTCACCGCGCAGTATGTCTATGATTTCAAGACGGCTAACAGGGGTCAGGTAAATGACGTTATGTATCTGTTTTCAGCACTCGTTGCTACTTTGCAAAAGCAAAATGCTGGCGCATGGAAAGAGCAGATAGATCAAATGCGAGTCACTAAAAAGATGCCCCTTTTCGACAAGGCGGCAGTAAAACCGGGATTTTATGAACTGCCAGCAGTAAACGCAGATGACCAAGACGCCGGTTGGTATCCGGATGATGATCACGGCGGCATGGGTGTTGTGGAGGATGATGGTGATGGACCTCCAAGAGTTTCTAGGCATGAAAGGAGCCGGTGCAAAAAAATCAGCCTGCTTGCTGCCGGCATCTTGGCTGCAGCTGGAGTCGGTGGTTTTCTGTTGCATTCAGCCCATGACAAAATCTCCCCTGAACAGGCGATCAGTCAGTCTCCAATAGACATCATCACTCCCTACACTATCGTTTCCGTCATATCAAATCAGGATTTCAATGTCTTAGCAGAATCATTAGATGCGCCCAAAGCTATTCCTGATGAACAAGTAGATATTACCGACGCTGTCGCAGAGGTTTCCTTACCCTCACCAGAAAATATTATACCGCTGCCTACATGTCTTGTTCAGCCATTTTCGCTGGATAATTTCACAAAACAATTTTTGGCGGCAGATAAGGCTGCCGGTACACCACCTTCAAGTGAATCCTCAGCCTGGATTAGTGGCGGGGCGCTGCTCGGCGCCATATCGCTGTTGGCATGTTGTCTTAAGGGTCGCATCAAGGTTAAATGCATGCCGGTGGTCGACTGGCAAGTGGGAGCTTGCGACTGTCTTGTGCCTGAAAGAGAAAGTCATGAAGACCATTTAGACCATGTCCTTAATACCCCATCAGCAGACAGTAGCCACAGCGTAGCCGTCGTTGACCATGCTGCGCCTCCTCTTGCTGCCAAGCCAGAGAAGCGGGTGGATGAAGTCAAGGTCTCAACACTTGACGCTTCTAAGGAAGTGACAGAGAAAGTAGCACAAACATATGCCAGGGTCAGTCCTTCGGCAATAAGTCCGCCATCGTCTCCAGCAAACCAAGACAGCTCTTTATTTGGCCGCTTCTTTGGAGCTGTCGGAGAGCATCTGGACTATTTGGGGACTATCGAAGGCTTTAGATTGGGCCCTCCCCATGATGGGGGGTTGTTATCGTACCGGCCTTTTGATAGCTATGAAGGCGGTTTGGAAGACTAAATAGCAATATCGAATCAGCTTAAATCTGTATCAATTTATGTATCAAAAACTAGAGTTTTCGCAACGCGTTTGGAGTGCGAAAGGCCTCTTTCGCTTTGGCTTGAAAGCTATTGGCGCTAAGAAGTTTGTAGAGAAAGCGCAACAGGCGTTGCGCACTCCAAACGCGTTGCGTCGGTTTACTTTTTGAGAGGTAAGACGAGATCGTTTGGGGTTTTCGTTAATGCTTAGAGCTGAATGTAACCCCCTAATCCTTAGGTCTCATTCTATTTATTCGGTCATGACCCTGGCGCCTATTCGGTGCGCAGGGTGTGGACGAGTTTTTCGCCATGGGGGGTGAGATAGACTTCCAGGTCGTCGCCCTTCATGATGAAGTTGCAGCGCAATAGCAGCTTACAGATGGCATCGGCGCCTTTGGGGTGTAAGCCCGCCAGCTTGCCGATTTCATATTTGTCGAAGCGTGCTTCCATATCGCCGGACTGCTCTGCCTTTTCGTAAAGGCAGAGCATGAATTTTTCATCGACGGTATAATTTTTTTGTTTCATCTACCCCTCGACCTTGACTTTTTCGCTTTTGTCCTTATCGCTTTTGTCTTTGGCTTCGACGGTCTTCATCCAGGGGAAGAAGAGCACATCGCGGATGGAGTGGGTGTTGGTGAGGATCATCACCAGGCGGTCGATGCCGATGCCGACGCCACCTGTCGGCGGCATGCCTTGGCAGATGGCTTCGATGAATTCCTCATCCAGCGGGCTGGCTTCGACATCGCCGCTATCGCGGCGTTTGGCTTGTTTGACAAGCAGTTTGCGCTGGATTTCGGGGTCGTTGAGTTCGGTGTAGGCATTGCAGATCTCGTGGCCGAGGATGAAGCTTTCGAAGCGCTCGACGAGGCCTTCTTCCTTTTCCTTGGGCTGGCGGTGGGGCTTGCACAGGGGAGTTGTGTCGATGGGGTGGTCGATGATGTGATGGGGCTGGATCAGATGCGCTTCGGCATATACTTCGAACATGGCGGCGATGAGCAGTCCGCGTGAAAGCAAGGGCAGCTTCTTGAGGTCGATCTGGCCGCTTTCTTTCAGCATGGTGCGCATCTTGTCGTCGCTTAAGGTGTCGACATCGATGTGGCCGTAGGTTTTGATGGCATCTTTCATCGTCAGGCGCTTCCAAGGGGCTTTTAAATCCAGCTCGACGGCTTTGCCGCCTTCCTCCTCGGGGTTGCCGATGGTGATGGTCGTCTTGCCATAGAGCGCAAGGGCGAGTCTTTCAAAGAGGTTTTCGGTGAAGCGCATCATGTCGTTATAGTCCCAATAGGCGGCATAAGCCTCCATCAGGGTGAATTCGGGGTTGTGATTGCGGTCGATGCCTTCATTGCGGAAGACGCGGCCGATTTCAAAGACGCGGTTCATGCCGCCGACGATGAGCTTTTTGAGCGGGATTTCTAGCGAGATGCGCAGGAACATATCCTGATCCAGGGCATGCAAGTTGGTTTCGAAGGGGCGGGCTTCGGCGCCGCCGTAGATGGTCTGCAGGACAGGAGTTTCGACTTCGACGAAGTTGTGTTCGGCGAAATACTCGCGCATCAGCTGCAGGATGCGGCTGCGGGTGCGGAAGGTGTTAGCCACATCGAGGTTGGTGATCAAATCCAGCCAGCGCTTGCGGTAGCGCAGCTCTTTGTCGGCCAGGCCGGCATGCTTATCGGCGAGCGGAAGGAGTGTTTTGCACAGCAGCGTCAGGCGGTGCACAAAAATTGTCAGTTCGCCTTTATTGGTATGGAAAAGGTTGCCTTCGATGCCGATGATGTCGCCGAGATCGATCTTCTTTTCGATGAATTTCATCGCCGTCAGGGCGTCTGCCTGGCTGTCGGCGGTGGCATCGGCTTGGGCATCAGCAGCCGCGGCTGGGGAAGGATCATAGCCGGATACTTTGGTCAGGTCTTTATTGAACATCAGCTGGATGCGGCCGCTTTCGTCCTGGATATGGGCGAAGGCGTTTTTGCCCATGGAGCGGAACAGCACCAGGCGACCGGCGACGGTCACGGCCGGTGTCGTGGCGGCGGCGGCATCTTCGCTGTGGCCGATGGCGGCATTATCAAAAGCCTCATGCAGCCCTTGGGCGTTGTGGGTGGGGGAGTATTTATGGGGATATGGATTGATGCCCAGCTTATGGATGTCGGCAAGTTTTTGCGTTCTTAGTTGGAACTCTTCATGGCTGTGATATTCTGGCTGTGTGTCTGACATAATGTGTACTCAAGGTAAACTGTTGGAAAATTTATTTGTTCTCAGGTGGGGCCTGTACGGTTGGGGCCTGTTGGGCACGGATGGAGGAGGGCGACTGGTAGCTGCGCACGAAATCGAGTCGTCCGTAGCAATACAAGGTGGAGATAATGATGGCCAGGCCATAGATTACCCAATTCAAGATGAAATATTTTGTCTGTGCATTGGCCTGGTTAAACTGACGAATCCATTGTATCATATTGCCATCTCCGCGCTGATAACTTTGATCATCATATAACGTTTAAAAAAAATAAAGGCAAATGGGCAAATAGCCAGCAAAATTATTACCCCCGGGATTTTACCACCGGGATTTTACCACCGAGACACAGAGGCACAGAGAAAAAGTTGAACCAATTTTCAAAATTTACAACACGGTATTCTGTTGATTAGTTCGCAATTCCTCAAAACTCATGGTACAGGTTTCGGCCGGGATTGGGGTCAGGCTTGCGATTTGCGATTTGAAAGTAGTTACATGCCAATATGCATGGTAGGAATTTCAAATCACAAATCACAAGCCAGACCCCAATCTTAGGGCTCCAATCCGCATCTCCGCTACTACTCTGCGGCGATGACGCGTCCGACGAGATCGTATTCGGCGGCATCGGTAATTTCAACGGTATAGATTTTGCCGAAAGCTTCGACACGTCGGCCGTCGTTGATGATCACCTGGCCGTCGATTTCAGGACATTGACCGTAGAATCTGCCGCGCATGAGCAGCTTGGTTTCCGGGTGGTAGCCTTCGACGACGACAGGGATTTTCTTGCCGATCCAGCGCTTGTTGAGCTTCTTTAGCACTTTCTGCTGGATTTTCATCAGGTGGTCGTAGCGCTGGGCTTTGACTTCTTCCGGAATCTGATCAGGCAGGTCGTAGGCATGGGAACCCGGCTCGCGCGAGAATTTGAAGATACCGATATTGTCGAGGGGATATTCCTGGATGAAGGCCGCCAGTTCTTGGAACTGCGCTTCGGTTTCGCCGGGGAAGCCGACGATCAGGCTTGTGCGGATGACGATGTCTGGCATCTCATGGCGCAGTTTTTGGATGGTGCTGATGATATCTTCGCGCGAGGTGGCGCGGTGCATGGCTTTGAGCATGCCGTTGTTGATGTGCTGGATAGGCATATCTAGATAGGGGCAGATGCGTTTGTCGCTCTTCATGAGGGCGATCAGTTCGTCGGTGATTTCATCGGGATACAAGTAGAGCAGGCGCAGCCAGAAATCTTTTTCTAAGGCCAGCATCGATTTGATCAAGTCAAGCAGCGCTGCCAGTTTGCGCGAACCGAAGTCTTTGCCGTAGTCGCCGAGATCCTGGGCGATGAGGATGATTTCATTGACGCCCTGTCCAAGGAGGATATTGAATTCTTTGAGGATCTGCTCCTGGCTTTTGCTCTTGAGCGGCCCTTTGATGGTCGGAATCACACAGTAGGCGCAGCGTTTGCGGCAGCCTTCGGCAATTTTCAGGTAGGCGTAGTGTTTGGGAGTCGACAGCTGGCGCGGCACTTCGCCGGCTTCAAGGTAGCTGCGCGCCTTGGTGATCAGGGAGCCTTTCTGGGTGGATTCCACGGCTTTCAAGATGCCTTCGACATCGCCTGAACCTAGCATGTAGTCGATGCCGGGAAACTGCGCTTGCATCTCGTCGCTATGGGTCTGCACCATGCAGCCTGTGACGATGAGTTTGGCGGTCTTTTTGCGGGTGGCGAGGGTGTCGCGCACGGTATCTCTCGATTCCTGGCGCGAAGCTTCCAGAAAGCCGCAGGTATTGATGACGAGATAGTCGGCCTCTTCCAAAGCTTCGGATACTTCGTAGCCCGATTTCAATAGGATGCCCAGCATCACTTCGCTATCGACCAGATTGCGCGGGCAGCCAAGGCTGATAAAATGAATCTTATTGCCATGGTAATCGAAATTGATCTTGCCTTGTTCTTCCATTGGCGGCGCTACTGGCGCGGCGTTGGTAGGCTCGGCGTTGGTAGGCGTGGCGTCTTGGCCTTCACTGAACATCTTTAACATGCGCGTGCTATCTCCCCATAAAATCTTCTAAAATCTTAACCATTATACTCATACTGTTCTTTTTTTCATATACTTATGTTGCATTTCACTGCCGGGACATAATTTACGTGCCCGCGCCCGAATTCAAAAACACTTGGGCCATTTTATTGCTTGAGACTATTGCGTGCCTGAGCATGCATTTTAGTTCCTTTAAATCATTCAGATGTTTGTCGCTGAGCTCCTTAGGAGCGGCCATGTTTGTGGCCCATGATGTGGCGCCAACGGCGCTAATCGTGGGTGTCATTATATAAATAAACTAGCCCCAAGGGGGCGTTATAATTGCATTTTTGGATTTTTCACTTTTGTTAATAGAATCGAAGGAATTATATCGCCCCCTTGGGGCTAGTTTTTTTATATAATGACACCCACGGTTTGCGCCGGATGGCGCTACACCGTGGGCTACAAATATGGGCGCTCCATTGGAGCTCAGAGACAGTATGCTGACTTAAGCGGGATAGGGGCTTGCCCGTGCCCGATGTTTTAGCGCATGCCATAGAGTGGCGTAAGCATTTTGGCACTCGGGCATGGGCATGGGCTTGGGCACGTAAAATTAGTAGGGCGTGCAAGAGATCTTTAGAAGAAAGTCGAAGTGGGGTTGATATCGACGAGCAGCGAGATGGCTTTGGGAAGCGGCGCTGCCGTTCTTAGCGCCGCGATGGCATGGGAGATGGGATACGATGTTCGGACCGCGGATCAGCAGCTGGAAGCGGAATTTATCTTTGATCCTGGCATGCCCGGCCGGGATGATGGCATTGAGCTCGAAGTCCGGCGGCAGGAGTTTAAGCAGGCCGCAGCGCAGCGCCTCTGCGGCTTGCCGCACCTCGCCGGCATGGGCGCCGGAGAAGGTGAGCTTTGCCAGGCTGGAAAAAGGGGGGTAGCTAAACAGTTGGCGCACCGCGATCTCTTCGGCATAGAACTTATCGTAATCCTGCCTTGCGGCCAAAGCGATGGTGTCATTGTTCGGCAGGCAGGTCTGCACGATGACTTCGCCGCTGACATGACCGCGGCCGGCACGGCCTGCCACCTGGGTGATGAGTTGGAAGACGTTCTCTGAAGCTCTGAAATCGGGGATATTGAGGCTGGTATCGCTGTTGAGCACGCCGACCAGCGTGACTTCCGGGAAGTGCAGTCCTTTGGCGATCATCTGGGTGCCGATGAGCACATCGGCTTTGCCGGTGCCGAAATCGCGCAGCAGCTTCTGATGGCTGCCCTTATGGCGGGTGGTGTCGGCATCGATGCGGGTGGTTCTGATATCCGGCAGTACGGCATGCAGAGCTTTTTGCACCTGCTCGGTGCCGACGCCGCGGTATTTCATGGTGCCGGCATGGCAGGATGGACATTGCCGCGGGGGAGGGGAGAGGGTGTAGCCGCACAGATGGCAGGCCAGCAGGTTGTCGCCCAAATGGAATGTCAGGGCTACATCGCAGTGGTTGCAACGCACGGCCTGGCTGCAGCCTTGGCAGATGAGGGTGGTGTGGTAGCCGCGCCGGTTTAAGAAGAGGATGGTCTGCTCGCCTTTCGCTTGGCGCTGTTTGATGCCGTCGAGCAGCAGATCTGAAAAGCTGGTATAGCCTTTAGTCTTGGCAAATTCGGCCTTCATATCGACGATGGTGAATTTCGGCATGCTGGCGGCATCGGCGCGGTTGTGCAGCGTGCTCAGCGTATATTTGCCGGAGGTGGCATTATAGTAGCTTTCAAGGCTTGGCGTGGCGCTGCCCAGCACGACAGTGCTTTTGGTCATCATGCTGCGCATGACGGCGATATCGCGGGCGTGGTAGCAGGGGGCGCTTTCATTTTGTTTGTAGGAGTTCTCGTGTTCCTCATCGACGATGATGAGGCCTAGCTTGTGCACCGGACTGAACACCGCCGAGCGTGCGCCGATGACGATTTTGGCCTCGCCGCGGCGGATTTTGTGCCATTCGTCGAAGCGTTCGCCTTGGCTTAAGCGGTGGTGGAGGATGGCGATTTTACCTTCGAAGCGGCTGCGGAAGCGTTCTATCGTCTGGGCGGTCAGTGAGATTTCGGGCACGAGCATGATGGCGCCCTTGCCGAGTTTTAACGCTTTGTCGATGGCCTGGAGATAGACTTCAGTCTTGCCGCTGCCGGTGACGCCATATAGCAGATGCGTTTGGAAGCGTTGTCCTTCGATGGAGGAGGTTATTTTTTCAAGGGCGGCGGCCTGCTCGCCATTAAGGGTTTTGTGCTTTGTCGGGAAATAGTCCTCGCTCACCAGCGGCGAGCGGTCGACGCGGACGATGTCAAGCGCCAAAAAACCCTGCTTAGCGAGGGTGTCGACAGGGCTGCGGGAGCCTTCGGTCTGTTCGAGCAGTTCGGAAAGGAGGATGCCTTTTTTTACCTGCAGCATGACGTCGATGACGGCTGCTTGGGCGGAGAATTTATTGCGGATCTTTTCGCAATGCTCTTTGAGTTGTTCGCGCGTTTGGGCGCGCATGACAAAGAGCTGCTGTTTGTGCTGCGTATCTTTGCGTACGATTGCCGGCAGCATCATCTGCAGCGTTTCGCGCAGGCTGACGCAATAGTATTTCGCCATCCATAGCGCCAATTCGAAGAGGTCGGGCGTGACGATTTCATCTTCCGACAGCAGGCGTTTGATGCCCATCACGCGCGGGTAGTCGGGGGTGTCCTTGACGGCATAGATATAGCCCGTGCGCAGATGTCCGCGTACGGGTACTTCGACGCGCATGCCGCGCTTGGCCGAGGCGGCTTGCGCGGCTGTCAGGCCATAGTCGAGCGGCTTATCGATGGATACATCGAGAATGACGGCAGCAAAGGCTGTATATTGAGAGTGATTCATAAAGTAATAACATACCTAAACGCAAAACAACACAAGATTCACCAAGAGAAACCACAGCGCCACAGAGGACAATTCCACGCCAAGAGCGCAAAGACGCAGAGGGAGCGATCAACAAAAATAAAAGAACCGGATGGCCAAGAAACATGTTTCCTGGCCAAGTCTTGCTTTGCTTATCCTGCCTATCCTGCCATCCTGTTCTTTTAGTTTTTGTGTCTTGCTTTCTTTGCGTTCTTTGCGTTGAATCGAATTCACAGTCTATTCTAAGCAGAGGCAATGTTTCGCTTGATTTTCATCTTTCATCTTTCATTTGCCGGATGAGCTTTCCATAGCGAGGACTTGAGGCTTGGCTCCCTGAGGTAGAAGGCTATATCTGATAGCAGCAGTAGCGGCACATCGCCCAGATAATGCCTGGCCTGCTTGGGGGCTTCCTTATAGTGTTTCGCTAGGCCGCTGAGCGCATCGATGCCATAGCTGCTGGCGATCACCAGCTTCAGTTGTTCTGCTTGCAGAAGCGTTTCCCATCCCTTGTCATGCTCTATTTTTGCGGCACGCACGACGTCAGCGCTGAGGCCGTAGACATTAAGCGTTTTGGCGATATTGGCTAAGAAGCAAAAGGCTTTGGCGCTTCGTCAAAGGCTAAGATCAAGATCTGGGGGATCACCGTTTTCTGCAGCGACCCTTGCGCCAAGCGGCGGGCTGCGCTATCATCAGGCACCTGCTCTATGAAGGTAAAGCCCGGCAGGCGCTCGGTGGCGATTTTGCGCAAATCATCCAAAGCCATGGCTTCTGCCGGGGCTGGGATTTCCAGGGCGAAGGTGGTGGTATCTTTAGGATGCTTTTTGTCTGCACTATGGGCCGGCGGCGCTGACTGGGGCAATGGCAAGGGGGCGCGTTTAGCCGGCGCCTTAGCCGGCATCTCGGTTTGCTGAAGGGGCGGCGCTGTGGGGGCGGCGGATGGCAACCCAGCCGGCGGCGGGGAGGTTGAGGTTGCATTAGCCGGCTGCGCAAGGGGCGCCTTTGCCGGCGGTTTTGTCTGTGTTGACTGTGTTGATTGCTGGCCGGGTAGTTTTGGCGCCGGCGCTGGCAGGCCAGCCACTGGCGCGCTCTTGCCGCCTGGCGGCGGGCGGCATACTCGCGGAAATGCAGGTAGGTTTCGCTCTCTGCCAGCAGACGGTCGCTTGGGGCATGTTCCTGCAGCAAATATAGTTGTGTCAATGCTAGCAATTCGGCATAGCGATCTAAAGCACTCGTCATAGGGACAAGGCCTCAAGCTCGGCAATTTTCACGGCAATGACCGGCAGGATATTATCGAAGCCACGTTCAGCATATCTTCTGGTAAGGTAATGCTGGGCTTCGTGCAGCCCTTTGGGGTACATGCGCAGCAGCAGCTTGCTGACGAAGCGGTTGCCGAATAGTTTGTCGAGGCTTTCTTTGTAGCATAAAATACAAAAGAGGACATTCTCATCATCGCGAAATTGCACGGCGATACGGGCCATCAGCTTGGCAAAGCGCTGCATGGCGCTGCTTGTTTTGTCTACGGCGGCATGAAAGGCGGCCTGCTCGTCCGGCCCGGTGCGCCAGATGTCGACAGCCTGCAGGCATCCCAACCACATCTTGTCGGCATAGTGCTGCAGGGCTATCATCTCTTTCTCGTCATTATCGGCATTATGGAGGAATAAAGCACAATTGGTCTTCAGCTTGGCTAAAAGGCCGTCGCAGGCATTCCATGAGAACAGGCGCATATAGTCGCGGGCAGAACCCACAAGCTTGGTAAGCACAGCTTCGATTTGGCCGCGACTGGCTTCGCTATGCATGCTGCAATCGCTATCTGGGGCAAGTTCGGCCGGCTTGCGATTGCACAGAATATCCAGTCGTTGGATTTCGCCAAAAGTTTCAATGAATTCGACGAGAATAAATTGAAACAGCAGGCTGTTGCTGTGTTGATAGGTGTTGTCATGGCGCAGTGATATACCGGCAGAAGACGTCACGGCACTCTCCAAACAAATAGGGATTAATGGCTAAAGATAAACGATAGGGGATAAAAGATAAAGACTGAATACTAAAACATCGGCTTAAGGTTGAAAAAGTAGGGGATGTGCAAATGGTGTTCGGGGGCGAGGCCCCCGAACATAAGCGATTTACCAGTTAGAGCCTGGTTTTTTTTGTGATGGAATTGTTTTGCCGGCTGGCTGTTGTGGTCTGCCTGGCTGTTGAACTTTTTTAGCAGGTGTTTGTGTTGGTGTTTTTGGTTGTGGCTTCTTGTCCATGTGAAAACCTCCTTAAGGTTTAAAATTGTTTATATAGGACATCTATCTATCTCTCATTTATAGAGGGTGCTTGTCAATATAAAAATAAAAAAATAATTACCAGTTTGGCTTTTTAATTCATCCTGTTTAATATTAGTGAGATGTGTGCGGTCTGTTTTTTTGCACAGGCTGTGTGTATCTTGTTATCTTGGCTGTTCAATTCACTGTGTTTTGCGGCTGGCGTTCTTTGCGCCCTGTGCCCCCGTTGAGTTGAGATAGTAGGATGGTCAGGATAAATCACCCATCCTGTCCATCCTAAAATCCTGTTGTTATTTGTAACGAAGATCATGACGGCATCAGGGGAACAGAGCCCGATCGGCCAGTGTGCTGGCCATAATTATTGAGGCCGGCCAGGGCGAATGTATGCAGCTAGCTGTGACCGAAAGTTTTGTCTAAGGGGGATCATAGCCCACTTTCAAGGCCACTAATAGCGGAACACGCTCACACCCGCGGCGTAAACCTCTGGGTACGAGCTTTCTAGCAACCGTCTGCTGGTTTATTTTTTAGGTTTAGGGGTATGCCTTAATTTTGATTGCATTTTATGCAAACGTTCATGTATCCTATCTTCAAATTCAATAACGATTAAACCGTAAGGATCTTAACGTGGTAAAACGTACCTATCAACCAAGCAAGCGTTGCCGTAAAGCTGTTCATGGATTCCGTCAAAGAATGTCGACTGCTGATGGACGTAAAATCATCAACCGTCGTCGTCGTCAAGGACGCCATCAGTTGACAAGAGTGTGAGCCAGCGAGTGTGAGCTTCTGCTATCCAAAAGCTTTTCGCCTGCGCTCCCGTCGTCAATATCAACGCATAGCGCAACAACCGACGCGCTATGTGGGTTATTGGGCGATCATCGAAACTCGTCAAAGCAAGTATCCACATACCAGGCTTGGCATCACTGCCTCGCGGCATTATGGTAAAGCGGTACAACGCAATCGGTTCAAACGGATAGTGCGTGAAGCCTTCCGTTTGTGCCGGCTGCGCTTGCAGCCCGGCATCGACCTCAATGTTAAGCCTCGCCAGGTGGCTGCCAAAGCCAAACCTGCCGATATCATGACAGAGCTACTACGTTATCTCGGACAGCCAGCTGTTTAGAAATTGTGTCTTTACATAGAGTATACCAGTCATGGATTTATTCTCAGGACTCAATTCACCCCAACGCATGGCTGTTGAAGCTATTGAAGGGCGTGTGCTGGTGCTTGCCGGCGCAGGCAGCGGCAAGACGCGCGTGCTTACGCTGCGCATGGCCCACCTGATTAGAAATCTTTGTGTCTCTCCCCATGCAATTTTAGGCCTTACCTTTACCAATAAAGCCGCCGCCGAGATGCGCCATCGCCTGGCAGGTCTGGTCGATGCCGAGGCTGCTAAGCAGGTGACACTGTGCACCTTCCATAGCTTCTGCATGCAGGTCCTGCGCTGCGAAATCCATCACCTGGGATATACCCCCCAATTTACGCTTTATGATGAGAAAGACGTGCAGCGCCTGCTGAGCGCGATTGCACGCGATCTGCTCGACCATGAAGGGCCGTTGCCGTCGCTTGCCCCAACGACCGAATCGATTTCCATTTCCAGGAATAAAGGCTTGAAGGCCGAGGAAATCACAGCTACAGGCTCTGAGTGGCACGATGAGTTTACGCGCGATCTGTATCGGCGTCTTCAAGATAGCATGAGGGCGTATAATGCGGTGGACTTCGACAGCCTGCTGTGCCTGACAGTCGAACTTTTTGAAAAATTCCCCCTGGTGCTGGAGAAATATCAAGAGCGCTACCGCTATATGATGATCGATGAATATCAAGATACCAATCCCATCCAATACCGTCTGGCGGTATTACTGACGGCCAAGTACAACAACTTATGCGTGGTCGGCGATGACGACCAATCCATTTATGGCTGGCGAGGCGCCGATGTGCAGAATATCCTGGCTTTCTCCCAGGCCAAAGTCGTCAAGCTCGAACAGAACTACCGCTCGACAAATGTGATCCTTAAAGCCGCCAATGCCGTTATTGCCAACAATAAAACAAGGCATGAAAAGGCGCTGTGGAGCGATAAAGGGGCCGGCGAGGCTATCGAGGTCTTCCACGCCCCTACCGAGATGGATGAGGCTGAGGCTGTCATCTGCCGCATGGATAAGATGCGCGAACGGCATGGTCTGCGGTGGAAGGATATGGCTATTCTCTACCGCTCCAATGCCTTATCGCGCAATTTCGAGGCGGCCCTGCTGAAGCATGCCTGGAATGATGGCGGAACCATGATCCGCGGCATCCCTTATCATATCCATGGAGGAACGGAATTTTATGAGCGCAAGGAAGTCAAGGATCTGATGGCCTATCTCCGCGTCATCGTCAACCCTCTTGATCAGGAGGCGCTGCTGCGCATCATCAATTATCCGCGCCGCGGCATCGGCGATGCCGCTCTTGATCTATTGACGGCGCATAATCGATCCATGCATATCCCTCTCTGGGAAGTGTTGAATGGCGTCGAGCAGGCCTTGCCGGCTTATACCCTCCTGGCCCAAAAGATCAATGGCAAAGCCATCAAGGGCATCCAAAACTTTCTAGACACCATCACGACGGCCAAAGCCAGATTCGCCTCTCCACCCCTCAATCAGACGATGGCCTGGCTGATAGAAAAACTCGATTACAGAAAGGCTATCAACGAAGAGGTCAAAAGCGATCAGATGCGCGATTTTAAATGGGAAAATGTGCAGGAATTCGTGTCGGCGATCGCAGCTTATGAAGGCCTAGGCGATGCCGACAGCGGACAGGAAAGCTCCCTGCATGATTTTGTGCTGAGCACGCCGCTTGACAAAGGATGGGAGGGTCGCGCGGGCAAGGGGAGTGAGGAGAATAGGGTGACGCTGATGACATTTCACAGCGCCAAAGGGTTGGAATTTCCGGCCTGCTTCCTAGTCGGCATGGAGGATCATATCATCCCGCATGAGAAAAGCATTAAGCAGACGGGGGTAGAGGAGGAACGGCGCTTGATGTATGTGGCGATCACCAGGGCGATGCGATTTTTGACCGTCAGCATGGCTCAGAAACGCAAACGCATGGGCGTTGATGCCATGAGCCAGCCTTCGCGCTTCCTTTTGGAAATTCCAAAAGAGCATCTGCGCATCGCCCTTTGGCATAAAATCGAATAATTAGTTAAGCTTGGTGATGATGCCCGGAGTTATTTGCCGGCGGATATTTTGGATGGCCCTGGCAATTTCAGGCTGGGCAGTGAAAGGAGCGGCTTCATAAGCAAACTGGGCGTGTTTTAAAGAGCTCGGCATCTGATTATTGTCCAAATAGACTTGGGAAATAATCATCTGCAGGCGCCATGAATTTTCCTTGTCTTTGTTGCCGAATTTCTCAATATATTCGTTGAGGGGGCTGATGGCCACTTCCGGTGTACCGCTATTATCCATTTCTTCGGAATAGGTTTCAAATTCGATCATGGCAATTTGATAGGGGATCTGCTTTTCATTGTTTGGATCGGCGGCCAGCAGCTGTTTGCGCAAAGCTATCGCTTCAGGGGTGTGGATCTGGTTTTCAGCGGCATACTGCTCATAGCGCTTCGTCATAAAAAACAGCGATTTATCCGATTTGATCCCCACATTGACGATTTTCGTGGCATCGTTGTCCATATCCAGCTTGATGGCCTGGTCGTAGAGTTGCTTGAGATCACTGCCCGAAAAATTGCCTTTGTCAAGGGCGCTGAGCTTTTGTTTATAGGCTGAGTAGTCGTTGAGTAATTTCAATAGATACTCGGCATATTGCTTGCCGCCGCCCGGACGATAGCCCGTGGTGCCGATTGTCTGGTTGTTCTTCGCGTCATAGATGATGACGCTAGGATAGCTGCGCACATCGAATTTCTGCTGGAGCTGTTTGTTTTGGGCTTTGATTTGGGGGTCTTGACTGCTATAGAGGGGGAAATCTAACTTGACGAATGTGAACTTGCTGCCGGCGATTGAAGCGAAGTCCGGCGTATTTAGGGCTTCTTCTTCGAGCTTTGTGCACCAGCTACACCAGTCGGAGCCGGTAAAGAGCAGTACTAGGGGTTTTGAGCTTTCCTTTGATTGTTTTACAGCCTCTTCGTAATTCGTCTGCCAGCGCAGGGTGGCTCTGCCTCCCGGATTCCCTCCCGGATTTCCTGTCGGCGCCTCTGAGAATAGGTGGCAGGCTTGCATTAGTAAGGCACTACAACAGACAATGAAGGTGAGCTTATTCAGCATAACTTAATCCTGGTTGGTGTTTGAAGGGTTTTTTACTTCTTTACTCCAAAAAATGGAGCTTTGTGGTATAAACCCTATAACTATCTATAACTTACATAACGGCATACTAACTCAATAGGAAGTAATCATGCAATCATTTCCTCCTACTTATGTTTTGCGCCATCGCCGCGAGAATTTAAAAAAATGCAGCTTGCGAGGATTGGAATTGCGGCCGGACTTCCGCTTTTACACCTATCCCACTGCTATTTTACCGGATTTGTCTGCCCATGTGCTGCTGGCCATGGATGGTCCGCCGCTAACCATCGCCGATGCCGGCCACGGTCTTTTTCTTCTCGATGCCACCTGGCGCTATGCCATCAAGATGCGGCAGTTTGTCGATAGCCAGACTAAAATGGAGGTGCGCAGCATCCCGGCAGGCTTCCGCACAGCGTATCCGCGCCGCCAGGACGATTGTCCTGAGCCGGATGATGGCCTGGCTTCGGTGGAAGCCCTTTATATCTCCTATGCGATTTTAGGACGCGATGTCACAGGCTTGCTAGATGCCTATCATTGGAAAAACGAATTCCTGGATAAAAACGCCCACTTGCTAGGGTAAATGTAGGGTGGAAGGACAAAGCGGACGAAGCGGACAGCATGGACGAAGCAAACGATTTTGAGTCTTTATCCCATGAGCACCAAATTACATGAGCACCAAAAATCGTCCGTTTGGTCCATGCCATGCGCCATGCCTGAACGGCTACTGGCAAAGTTCGATACAAAGTATGTGCGCTGGCGCGTGCGAATTGTTTGGTAATTTAATTTTGTTTTTTATATAATCTTCCTTTTGTAAATTAAACTCATCTAACAATTAGATATCATTTATGCGCGATTTTTTTGAATTAAGTGCGGCCGAACTCGTGACACTATTTACGGAGCAGGGTCTAAAAGAATTTCAGGCCCGCCAGGTAATCGACTGGGTCTATAATAAGGGTGTGCTCGACTGGGATGCCATGAGCAATCTTAGCAAAGAGCTGCGCCTAAAACTGCCCACCCTCATCAAATTGTCTGTGCTCGAACTCGTGCGCATTCAAGACTCCGAAGATCAGGAGACATACAAATTCCTATGGAAGATGCGCGATGGGCGCCATGTCGAGTCCGTCTTGATCTGTGCCGGCGACAGGCGCACGGTATGCGTCTCCTCACAGGTGGGATGCCCGGCCAAATGCGCTTTCTGCGCCTCTGGCAAAGAAGGCTTCGTGCGCAATTTGCGCCCGGCCGAAATCCTCGAGCAGGTGGTCAAAATCAACGCCTGGCTGCAAGCTAAAGAGGAAAGAGTCTCGCATGTCGTCTATATGGGCATGGGCGAGCCTTTGAAAAATTATGATTCGGTCATAAAATCGATCCGCCTGCTGGGCGAAACCGATCTGCTCAATCTGTCTGAACGCCGCATCACGGTCTCCACCGTGGGCATCGTAGAAGGCATCAAGCGCCTGGCCACGGAAGGGCTGAAGGTTAATTTGGTGCTGTCGCTGCATGCCCCAAACCAGAAGATCCGCCTGAAGATCATCCCTTATGCGCGTAAATATCCTTTGGAGGACATCTTAAAGGCTATGGATGAATATTCGCGCAAGACCAAGCGCGACATCACTTTCGAATATACTCTCATCGCCGGCATCAACGACCATCCCGACCATGCCCATGAACTGGCACATCTATTGCACGGCAAGCAATGCACCGTCAACCTCATCCCTTACAATCCTGTCGCCGGGCTGCGCCTAAAACGTCCGGATAAGAAAGCCGTCAAACAATTCCGCAGCGTCCTTTTCGGTTCGCGCATCGTCAACACCTGCCGCTATACTAAAGGCGAAGACATCGCCGCCGCTTGCGGACAATTGGCCATGCAGGAAGCGGAAAATACGGCCTCGGCTTGTGGCACGTCAACGTGCAGCACGCCAGCTGTAGCCAGCGTAGCCGGTAAGCTTGACCTGGTGGACTAAGCACGAAAACCAGTCGCCAATAAATTTCATTTGCTTTAATTTTCACCACAGAGACTACAGAGTCAAAGAGAAAGATTCACCGGATCGGCTGGATTTTTCTCTGTGCCTCTGTGTCTCTGTGGTGAAATTCTTTATTTTATGCTAAATACGATTGCTTGTAGATGACATGCCATTTAATCGCGACGATCTAAATACCTTCCCCGTGCAGCCCGGCGTCTACCTCATGAAGGGGCATGATGCCACCATCCTATATGTAGGCAAGGCAAAAAATCTGCGCCAGCGCCTCAGGCAATACTTCTTGCCAAGAGGCGACGGCCGCGCCATGATCCCTTTTCTGATTCCTAAAGTAGAAACGATCGATACCATCGTCGTCACTTCAGAAAAGGAAGCCTTGCTGCTTGAAAATACCTTCATCAAGCAGCATAAGCCGCGCTATAATGCGCTTCTAAAAGACGACAAGGCCTACATCGCTTTGCGAATCAATGATAAGCACAAGTGGCCCATGGTGTCGTTGATAAGGTACAAAGGCAGTCCCAAGCCCGGCGCCACCTACTTCGGTCCGTATACCAGCGCTGAAGCCGCCCGCCAGACGCTCGACCTGCTCCACCGCCTGTTCCCCTTACGCCAATGTTCCGATCAGGAGCTGGCCCGCCGCACCCGGCCATGCATCCTCTATGATATGAAGCGCTGCGTTGCGCCATGCGTCAATAAATGTACTAAAGAAGAATACGATAGGCTCGTCAAACGCACCGACAAATTCCTGCGCGGACAGGATCGCGAGGTGGTGAAGGATCTGTATGAGGAGATGCAGCGCGCGGCCGAGGCTCTGGAGTTTGAAAAGGCCGGCGCCATCCTCAAGACCATCAGCCATATCGAAAAGACCCTTGAAGGGCAAAATGTCGATAAGCTGCTGGGCATCGACATCGATGCCTTGGGGATTTATAGGCAGGGCGATGAGGTCATACTGACCCAGTTGATTTTCCGCGGCGGCAAGCTGACAGGCTCCTGCGATTACAATTTTTCCAACATCGGCGAAGAAGACGCCGAACTGCTGGAGACGTTTATGCTGCAGCACTACGAAAAGCAAAGCCAGCTGCCGCGCGAGATCCTGCTTCCCGTCCTGCTAGCAGCCGAAGATATTGAAGCCATCAGCGATATCATCTCGGCAAATAAACGCCGCGTGCATATCCTGACGCCCCAAAAAGGGGAGAAGAAAGCCTTGATCGACATGGCCCTGGCCAATGCCGAAGCGACCTTCAAGAAGGGGAAAGACGCCCAGGCTATACGGGAAAAAGTGCTGCTTGAAATGCAGGAGCGCTTCCATCTATCCCGCTACCCCCGCCGCATCGAGTGCTTCGACAACTCCAATACCGCCGGCACCCTGGTCGTCTCTTCTCTGGTGGCTTTTTATGAAGGGGTAAAGGAGACTGCGCGCTACCGCAAATATAAGATCCGCCAGACGACCGAAAGCGATGACTATGCCGCCATGCGCGAGGCGCTCGAACGCCGCTTTAAGCGCGCTAAAGATGAAGACGATTTCCCGGACCTGCTGCTGGTCGACGGCGGCAAGGGGCATCTGAATATAGCACTCAAGGTTCTTTCTGATCTCAATATCGCCGCCGCGGTGGATGTCATCGGCCTGGCCAAGCAAGAGGGGAGGCACGACAAGGGGATGACGCTCGAGCAGGTATTCCTGCCGAATGTAAAAGACCCCATTATCCTTCGCAACAATTCGCAGGTCTTGTTTTTGCTGCAGCAGATCCGCGACGAAGCCCACCGCACCGCCATCACCTTCCATCGCAAGCTGCGCAGCAAGAAAAATGTGGCAAGTGTCCTGGATGAGATCGTCGGCATCGGCCCTGCCAAGCGCAAAGCCCTGCTCATGCATTTCGGCAGCGTCAAAAAACTGCTGGAAGCTTCCGCAGAAGACCTCAAAGCCGTGCCAGGCATCTCAGCCGCCAACGTCAAAGCCTTAAGCGATTTCATCGCCCAAAAGAAGCCAGTCTAAATTTTCACCATGCTGATGGACCATATTATTAGCTGGTCGCTTGGTTTTCGATTTGGTTGATCATCTCCTCCGCTGCCAGCACCTGGAGATTTGTATGGTGAAGCCCATGGTTCATCAATGCACAGGCTCTCTTCAAATCTGCAATAATTTCTTTGGCATTTGCAGTCGGGATATACTGTTCCGATAGTATGTCGGCCCCATGCTGGTATTTGTCCAATATCGCTTTCAACTCTTGGTTATGCCATGAGCTTTCTTTGCGCCATTTACCTAAGTTATTTACAATTTCGTCTACAAAATCACCGTACAATTTGTTTAATAAAGGGCCTATTTTCTGCTGGTTCTCAAAGGCCAGCCGCTGTGGGGATTTGGAGCTGGTGGTCAATCCGGAAGTCACGCCGGGAAAGTTCTTTGATGCTTTGAGCAGTGCTAGCGCGTGCAAAGGCGTCAGTGTCGGCAGTCCATCCTTATCCCGTTTTGAAACAAGAATGGCATTCTGCTGTAAATTTTTTCCCGACCGTTTATTTTGTTTCTTTGTGATAAAGGCTCCATGATGGCCGTCCAATATCATATGCTCTATTTTTCCATTTACCAGCACTTCAACCACAAAAATTGGCCGGCTCGCCGATTCGCGGTGGAGATTCCTCTCAACAATCGAATTGCCGATTTCTAACTGCATTGGCCGCAAGGTGTCTGTAGGAACATATTTTTCTTCTATATGATAACCCATTTCTTTGAGGTTTTCTTGAAATTTCTTTAATACCGCCGAGGTGAACTGCGGCATTCCGGCACGTGGCAGCTTCTGCGCATCGGTCAAAGGTCCAGCGCATGGGTGGTCAATTTCTTCGCACATATTCTCAGGGGACTGTTTTGGAGTCATTCCTACAAGCCGCTTTAAGAAACTATCCTGCCATGTCGTCTCAGCAACCTCCCCGGTGGTCTTAAGGTCGGAGAAGGTGCCCTTCTCGTCACTACCTCCAACCATATGCAGGCTGATTTTAGCTGTATTGACCGCACTTTTAACTTCGCACGAGATTAAGCCATTTTGTTCCTTGCTGAAGGCGTGGGTAGCGTTTAAAGAGTGGATAACGGCAGGAATAGTGGTGCGGGCAATTGATAGGGGATCATTTGATGGCTGAAGAGCTGAAGAATTGTGCTTGAATGGCACGGCGCTGGCTGTTGCGACGCTGCCAGATGCCAAATAGGCTACAAAAGCCACGCCGGCAACCTTCAACATTTTAGCCAAAATTCCGCAGCTATTATCTTTATTGGATCCTCTACCGGACTGTCTTCCAGAGTAAAGTTCTTTAGAAGCATAACAACTTCTGTCAACAGGATCCATATAGGTCTCCTTTTCTTGATAACCTCAGGTATGATTTGTTATATTTGTTTTTAATTAAATGCGTTATGCAAATTCAGGTTCATCACACAAATGAGTACCTAATTATCAAAAAATTGAGAGCAAGCTCCATTTTCCTTCTCTATGCCTCTGTGTCTCGGTGGTGAAGTTTTCGTAACATGTTGATTAATGATACTATACCACCAGCAAACAGATTTCACCACAGAGGCACAGAGTCACAGAGAAGGTCGGGAAAACCTCACGGGTTCTCATTTATGTGATGAAGCCGTTTTTAGGCTATCGCAAATCGCAAAACCTAGCCGCGTGTGGTATAACATGCTAGGCGATTCGGACTATTTTGCAGCGGTTGATCAAGCTAGAGCTAATGCTATCAACTCTTCAGTAGTTGCTGGTTGTATAGCTGATGTGGAAGCTGATGATGATGCCTTATCAAGGGTTTCAGTGCTTGTAGAGCCGCTTCCAGAAAGTCCAGCCGAGGATGATGTCTGCGGGCTGGAGGAAGAGATATCTGCCTTGGGAGGGAAGAATATGTATAAATATGACATGTCATCGATGTTGCGTCTCACAGTCATGTTAGCGGTGTCGAAGACAGCGCGGATGTATTTTGCTGTATATGATACGGCACTGAAGTTTAAATCATCGAGAGGGCCGTTTTCGTAGTTGCGGCCTAAATCCTTGTGAAGCACCATCTTGCCTATCAATTCATTGGCTGAACTAAAGGTGTTGCAGCTTTTGTCCAAGCGCTGAAACAATTCTTTGGCAAAGGCGTGGATGTGCTGGTCTTGGGTGAGATTCTCTTCAGAAACGATGATTCTGGCGCTGGTGAGGAGAGGGGGAGGGGTGGCAGGGATTTTCAAACCATGATTGGATCCATCATGAAGTGTCGCAGCAGACATAAGTAACTCCATTTTAACGTTCAGCGGAAATGAAAAGCTTTAATAATCGGGAAATAGCCCAAACTCGCTAAGGTCTGAGTTTAGCTAACTATTTACTAAAACTTATAGTTGTCGTCAATGATTTGAATTTTAATCGCGCTCATAATTATTGGCTCATGACACAAATGCGTAGCTATGAGGTTTTCCCGACCTTCTCTGTGCCCCTGTGCCTCGGTGGTGAAATCTGCTTACAAGTGGTATAGCATTATTAATCAAAGTGTTACAAAAAGCTTCACCACCGAGACACAGAGGCACGGAGAAGGAAGATGGAGATTGCTCTTAAGGTTTTGTTAATTAGGTACTCATTTGCGTGATGAACTATTTGCCGGATGAACTACTTATTAGTAGGACGAATAGGATTTATTAATGGAATGATAAATGTAATTATTTAGATTGCGTTAAATCAATTGCATGCGATACAACTATTTAAGTTAACCTGTCGCATTAGGACGTAAACAAATAAATTAACATCATTAATACATCGGAATTCTAATATGTTTTCTTGTCTCACCCGGTATTTTGGATCGTGCTGCCAGCCTGTTCAAGCAACTGTTGCACCCGATCTATCACCACCTTCTCTGTCTGTTTTAGCAACACCGCCCCCTGTTGTTCTGGCTCTCTCTGCCTTAAATAACCCCAGGCAAGCGGACAACCCTGATAGATTTAGAAAGATAATTGAATGGCATAAAGTTAATCCCGTCTCCAAATCGGATGATCTTTATCCATCATCTGAATTATCCTTAAGCCCGGATGATCCTGAAGACAATGATGACAATGCCTCTCGGAGTTCTAATCCAGAAGTGACAATAATACGAGACCAGCAACCAAAAACATCTCATCCGTCTGTCCTAGAACCTGAAGAAAAAAAGATCATCTCCCCACAGCTCATCTCCCCTAGGGCAACGCACACAAATCCAATTTTCCTGATACCAGACGCTGCTAGAAATGATGATAAAGATGATATGGCGGCTGTGAATGACGAGATTATAAACTACCTAGTACCCGTCGAACACCCCTTTGCAATTTACTCTGCACTTGCTTTTGAAACTTTGTCACAAGCCATAGAGTATCCGTTCACGGGGTCGGAAACTATACATTAAGCCTTCAGCCTGAGTTTTTTATATATTCCACCTAGGGCGTTGCCCTAGGCTTTTATAAATCAGGTTTTCAGCCTGAACTCAATTCTCAGGGCAACACCCTGAAATATAATAGCCTAGGGCAACGTCCTAGGTGAAACAAATAAATATCCTAGGCTGAAGGTCGTATGTCTAATTCCCGGCTCCGTGAACGGATATGCCATAGATGAGTAGTTCTGCTTACGCAATTTCATTTCAATCCAGGCCATATTCTGCGCGTTGTCATGATCGCATTCTAAGTCCTTATCTTCGATCGGGCCTCAGACCCTAATTGCTATCCAAACCTTTGCTAGAATTGTCCGAGTGCGTCAGCTACAACGATAGCGTAGCTGGCATGGGTCTTTCCTTGCCAAGACGTTATAGGCAATTGATGGCGCGCTCAAACAAATTCTAGCTGAGGGTTGGGTGGCAATTAGGGTCTCAGCTTCCCTTCTGATTCTCTTCACCTGATGCGCTTGCATTTACTGTGTGAATGACATTATTGCCGGCAAAACCATTATTAAAGGCTATCCCCATCGTGCCCTCCTCTGGGCACATCAACACTTTGTATGTGGTTATGAAATTATGGTTCATCAGACAAATCAGGACCTTTGGCAGGTAAAAGTATTAGATCCTTAGATTTTGGTAAGCTTTAATTATTTGGTCCGTTGTTAACTGTAAGAGGTCTATTTACTGGATTTTTTGCTTGCTGGCTATGGTGCACGATCTATTTTTGCAAAGATACCATACAGCTACCTACAACAGGCTCAAAAGGCATTTCAAAAGATTGAGACTTTTCTTGTTGCACAAATTGATTGGTTTCGGCTAATGTCTATCCTTTCCATGACGAGCTTTCATCGGCCCGTCTTGGATCGTCAATAAGGGGTATTAGCTCAGTTGGTTAGAGCGCCACGTTGACATCGTGGAGGTCAGCTGTTCGAGTCAGCTATATCCCAATCCCGCACTACTTAAAGGATGAATGCTGAAAGATGAATGCTGAAAAGGGGCCAAGCGCCGCTCTTACATTTCATCTTGCAGTTTGTATCCTCCTTATTATTTTATGACGGCATTATCCCTTTCCCACCTGCGCCAATCAGCAGCAGAGCTTTTAGCCTGCGTAGTTACCGATTTATTTCCCGGCGCCTATATGGTCAACAGTTCTGCGACTGAATTTGGTTTTTATTACGATTTTATCGCTGAGCAGCCGATTGATATGCAAGCGCTTACGCTTATGGAAGAAAAGTTGCGCGCCCTCGTCAAACAAAATGTCGAAGTGCGCACGCTCGATATGATGCGCGAAAATGCGGCCCAATTTTTTGAACATAAAGAGCAGCCATTTATCGCCCAACGCGTGCGCGAAGCACGCGAAAATATCGTATCCATTTTTCAGGTGGGTGAGTTCCATGACTACTGTCCTTTTCCGCATATTGCAGAAACACAGGATGTGGGCGCTTTTAAACTGCTTAATGTCGAAGCTACCACCCATTTTCTTCTTGAAGAGGGGGTGGTGCCTGTCATTCGCATTCATGGCACTGCATTTCCAGACACCTATGCTCTGAAAAAATATTTGAAAACGCTGGTGTCCGGCCGGAAGCGCGACCACCGTCAGCTAGGCAAAACCCTTGATCTCTTCGCTATGCATGAAGATGCCAGCACGCGCGCCTGGTTTTGGCATCATAATGGCGCCGTTTTACGCGAGGTGCTGTTGGATTGGTGGCGCAATGAACATCGCAAGCAACACTGTTCTTTCTTGGTGACGCCGCCGTTTGTCAAAGACAAACTCATGCAAAAATTTGGTATCTACGATAACGTTTTTGAAAATGAGTATCCACCGAGCTGCGAAATCGAAGATGTCGATTATGTGGTGCCGCCAACATTAAGTCCTGTGCATGCCATGATATTCGGCTCTAAATTTCATGCCCATCGCGATTTGCCTGTGCGCTTTGCAGAATGCGCCTACATAGCTAATACTGACAAAAAGAAGCATCTATGGGGGATGTTTGACGCCCGCTTTGTCTATGCCGATTACGTCCATATTTTCTGTTCTCCCTCGCAAGTCGAAAATGAATTGATTTCTTCCTTGCAATTCATTGATAAATTCACTAAGATATTCAATTTTGAGTACCATTGGTATTTGAAAGGACAAGGCCAGCGATCTGCCGGTCAAAAAGTTGTCGGTTCGGATGCCAAATGGAAGAAAAGCACGGAATGTATGGTTTCTGCCTTTGAGAAATCAGGGCTGAATTATACCATTGATGAAGCCGAATGTGCCTACAATGGCCCCGTGGCTGAAGCTCGCCTGATTGATTCCTTAGGCAGGGAATGGAAAGGGCCGTATATCGGTTTTGACTTCAATTGTCCCGAACGGTTGAATCTGCGCTATCAGGAAGTCAATAACGAAATGCAGATGCCGCTGATGTTAGTGCGTTCGCTCTTCGGTTCCATTGAGCGCTTTGTAGCTATATTGGTAGAACACTATGCTGGTGTATTGCCCGTGTGGCTTGCGCCAGAGCAGGTGCGCGTGATTCCTGTCAAGGAAGGCGATAATGCCTACGCCCAGGATGTGTACACAGCGCTTGAAGCCGCAGGCTTTCGAGCGACCATCGATGTGCGGAGCGAAAGCCTGGGGGCTAAAATCCATGCGGCCGAGAATGAAAAATTACCCTACATGGTGATTGTAGGCGAAAAAGAAACAAAACAGCATCTGATAACCGTGCGTTCGGTCACAAAAGAGACCACCCAAAGGGTGACGACACTGGAAGCTTTTTTAAAGCAACTGCAACAGGAAGTGTCTACTAAAGCATCCTCAGGATCTGTGTGCGAATGCTTACCCAATAAGGAGATAGGAAGTCGGCTTGAAAGTTAATAGAGAAATACGCGCGCCAAAAGTCCGCGTCATCAGTCATACTGGAGAACAAATTGGGGTGATCACGCTCCAAGAAGCGCTTGCCAAGGCCGAAGAAGAAGGACTTGACTTGGTTGAGATCGTACCGGGGTCAAACCCTCCGGTCTGCAAGATCATCAACTTCGGAAAATTCCGCTATGACCAGACGAAGCGCGAGAAAGAAAGCAAAAAATCACAGCATCAGGTAAAGATTAAGGAAATTAAATTTAAGCCTAACACTGATGACCATGACGTAGAAACGAAGATGAAGCATGCCCGCGATTTCTTGGACAAGGGTCATAAAGTCAAGGTGACTTGTACCTTCCGCGGACGGGAAATGGCGCATACTGAGATCGGTGAAAGATTGATGCAGAAATTCTGTCTAGATCTTGAAGATGTGGCGATGCTCGAATCGCCAATTAAACTTATGGGGCGCATGATGATTGCCGTGCTTGCTCCAGGGGTGAAAAAGAAAAAGAGATTACTAAAACGGCGCAAACGGCGGAGAATTCCGACAAAGAATCTGTCACCACCGACTAAACTGCGTGGCTTTAGTAGTAAAAATTCGATGAATGAGCCTTTCAAGAGGCTTACTAGGAGAAATATAGTGCCTAAAATGAAAACCAAAAAGGCCGTTGCGGCTCGGTTTAGCGTGACAGCGTCAGGCAAGCTCAAAAGAGCAAGACCTGGCAAACGTCATAAATTGACCTGCAAATCGCCGAAACGTAAACGTCAACTATCCACAGCAGCGTATGTGGATGACGGCCACCTTAAGACCTATAAGCGCGTAATGTGCGTATAAAAAATTGTGAAACCTTGTCCGCGATGAAAATATTCACGGCGGACACTAACAAAGTGGAGATTAGCTATGGTCAGAGCAACCAACGCTGTCGCTTCACATCGTCGCAAAAAAAGATTGTTAAAACAAGCCAAAGGGTTTGTTGGCGATCGCAAAAACCACCTGCGCTTGACAAAAGACGCAGTTCTTCGCGCCCTGGCATATAACTATCGCCACCGCAAAGAAAAGAAGCGCGAGTTTCGTAGCCTTTGGATTATGCGTATCGGAGCTGCTGCCAAAATCAACGGCATCTCATATAGCAAATTTATTTGTGGACTGAAAAAAGCGAAATGTGAATTAGACAGAAAAGTATTAGCCGAAATGGCCATTCGTGATCCAAACAGCTTTGCGGCTGTGGCGGGTCGTGCCAAACACGCTCTTGCTTAATTAAAAGTGTATTAAGCAGCCTATAAAAGCCTCTAAGCTTTTATGTGGCTGCTTTTTTTTTGATAATTCTAATTAGAGAAATCATGCGCCAACAAATTGAAACACTAAGACAGCACTTCGATGCCGAATTGCATGCCGTGAAGACGGTGGCCGATCTGGAAGCTCTTAAAGTAAAATACCTTGGTAAGAAAGGTCCTGTTCAAGATCTGATGAAGGCGCTAAGAGATGTGGCAGCTGATGAGCGCCCCGCCGCCGGTAAATTCATCAATGACCTCAAAGAGCATCTTGCCGGGGCGGTTGACGAGGCAAATGACCGGCTGATCCAGCAAGAAGAAGGGCTGCGTCTGGCGCATGAGAATATCGATGTCACCCTGCCGGGGCGCGCGCGTTATCCCGGACGCAAGCATATCATTACGCAGGTGCTCGACGAGATGCTGGATATCCTTATCGGCATGGGTTTTTCGGTACAGGATGGACCTGATATCGACAACGACTACTATAACTTTGACGCGCTCAATTTTGCTGCGGACCACCCTGCCAAAGATATGCAGGATACCTTTTACATTTCACAGAATATTCTGCTGCGCACCCATACCAGCAATGTCCAGGCGCGCATCATGGAGACAACACGCCCGCCCATCCGCGTCATTGTGCCGGGCAGGGCTTACCGCAATGAGACGATTACGGCCCGCTCGCATGTGTTTTTCCACCAAATCGAAGCTTTTTATGTCGATACCGATGTCACCTTTGCCGATTTGCAGGCGACAATGACCGAGTTTCTGACTAAACTCTTTAACACCGAGGTGGAGACGCGATTCCGTCCGAGCTACTTCCCCTTCGTTGAACCCGGCATGGAAGTAGATCTGCGCTGCTTAAGCTGCCAAGGATCCGGCTGTGCGCTTTGCAAACACACCGGCTGGCTGGAAGTGGCAGGTGCCGGTATGATCCATCCCGAAGTGCTGAAAAATGGCGACATCGATCCTGAAGTCTACCAAGGTTTTGCCTGGGGCATGGGCGTAGAAAGGCTGGTATTGTTGAAGCACGGCGTGAATGACATCCGTCTGTTTACCGAAAACGATCTGCGCTTCCTGCGACAGTTCACTACGGTATAAGGGACATGGGATAAGGTCAAAGCATGGAATGGCTGGTCGCTCCTGAAGAATCCGGAAGTAAGCTCCAGGCATTCCTGAAAAGCAAAGTCGCACCAGAGGTTGCCGCCAAGCAAATCAAGCGCGCTTTAGATGCCGGACAGTGCCGCCTAAACGATAAGGTGGAGCGGTTTGGCTCCAAACTTGTCGGGCGCGGCGATCGCATTATCTTCGAATTTGTCGAAGAGACTATCCAGCCGGCGCCAGAGATGACTGAGCCAGGCCGCTACCTGTATATCGATGATGATCTCATTGGCTACAATAAGCCCGCCGGCATCGCGTCCGATGACAAAGCCTTCACAGCCAACATCCATCAGCAATTCAAAGATGCCATCCTGCTCCACCGTTTGGACAGGGATACAACCGGCGTGCTGCTCTTTGCCAGAAATGCTAACGCGGCTCATGCCATGCTGGCGCTGTTCAAGCAGCGGCAGGTGACTAAGACCTATCAGGCCATCGTCGATGGCGTGCCTCAGGCAAGTTCGGGTATCGTCGATAATTTTTTAGGGAAGCTGCATGTTTACCAAGGGCAGACCCTATGGGGAGAGGTGACTAAAGAAAAGGGCTTGCGCGCCCGCACCAGCTGGCAGCTGGAAAAAGCCGGTAAAGACGTGGCATGGCTGACATGCCAGCCAGAGACAGGGCGGACGCATCAAATAAGGGTGCATCTAAGCGGTATTGGACACCCCATCCTCGGCGACTACCAATATGGGCGCACCTTTGCCTGTCCATACCGCCCGGGGCGCATGCTGCTGCACGCTTCAGAGATCGCTTTTGAGCAGCCGCTAAGCAAACAGCCTCTGGTCATCAGGGCCGCTTTGCCGCATGACTTTACAGTGGCTGTAAACCATCTTTTCGGGGCAGGCAAAAACCCATGAAAAATATCCTTATCGTCAAAACCTCATCGCTCGGCGATATCATCCATACCTATCCGGTGGTTGACTACCTGCATTGGAAATTTCCTGAAGCGCATATCGGCTGGGTGGTGGAAGCACCATGTGCCGAATTGGTGCAGAATCACCCTTTCGTCAATCAGGCCATCATCATCGCCACCAGAGCCTGGCGCAAGGCGGCTTTTAAAAGTGATACCCTAAAAGCTATCTGGAAGACGCACGCCCGGCTGCGTGACATTACCTATGATGTCGTCTTCGATCTGCAGGGGAATGTCAAATCAGGTCTCATCGTATCCCAAGCCAAGAGCCAGCATAAAGTCGGCTTTGGGGCGGCATCGGTGGCCGAATGGCCAAACCTGCTATGCACCAATCAGCGTTTCAATCCGCCTCCACATGGCAATATCCGGCAGGACTATCTGGCGTTGACTGCTGCCTTCTTTGGCGATCCGCTGCCTTTGGAAAGTGGACAAACAGTGTTAAAGCTCAGCGCTGCTCAGCAAAGCCAGCTGCAAGCCCTGCTGGCGCTGCCGGTGCTGCAGCCAGGTCCTAAAGTGCTGGTATGCCCGGGTTCAGCCTGGCGCAACAAACAGCTCAATCCCGAGTCGCTGGCGGCTTTCCTTCATCTTTTGCAAAAGGAGCTACGCTGTGCTTTTCTTTTTGCCTGGGGATCGACTGAAGAGCAGGCCATAGCGCAGCGCCTGCACGAGCAGTTTGCTAGTTCGGTCGTTGTCGACCGCCTGCCGCTGTCCATGCTGCAAAACCTGATGGCCGGCTGCCGGCTGGTAATTGCCATGGATTCGCTGCCGCTGCATCTGGCCGGCACCACCGCGACGCCTTCATTCAGCGTCTTCGGCGCCTCATCGGCCGCAAAGTATAAGCCCATCGGCGCGCAGCACGCCGCTTTTCAAGGCGCCTGTCCCTACGGCAGAATCTTCACCAAGCGCTGTCCCGTGCTGCGCACCTGCCAGACCGGCGCCTGCATCCGCAATCTGCAGGCGGAAGAGCTATTTGCCCATTTCAATAGCTGGTGGCAGGCGCAATAATTGTGCGCTGGAAAGAAATTCACCACAGAGGCACCGAGACACAGAGAAATAAGAGCTACATTTTTAGTAAGTTCTCAAAAACTCATGGCGAGGGTGATGACTTAAGGATTGGGGTCTGGCTTGTGATTTGTGATTTGAAAGTTCTACAAGGTATTAAGAAGGCAGACTCCTTTCAAATCGCAAATCGCAAGCCTGACCCCAAGCCGTGCTGTCGAACGCTGTGTCATTATTTTTTGAGAACTTATCGTTTTTAGGTTTAATGCAACCATAACAAAAGCCTGATCCCGTTCATTTCTTTGCTCTGTGTCTCTGAGGCTGTGAAAAACCGACAAAAATCCGAGTTTTTTCAATACTCAACCGCTATAAACTCGTTGTAGGAGGAGTGTAAAACGGAAAATGTTGAAATTTGTCGGTTTTTTCACATCAAGCAACATTTTTCTTCATTTTCATGAAGCGTATGAATAACATCAGCTTCTTCATTATCTATTTTCATGTTACAACATTCTTTATAGATTTGTGGATTAATAAAAGAAAAATTTGGGTTTGCTTGCTTTAATTTTTCTAACCCATAGTAATAATACTCTTCTCTTTTATCAAAGGCTTCGTCTGATTCAAAGCGAGGTTCAAAATTAGCGCTATTTTCCTTTGGAGAAAAATGCATTGGAAATAGAAATCTAGTTAAGGAAGATCCAGAGCGAGCGGATTCCAATGCTTTAAAAAGCACTCCCGCAATATAGCAAATGCGATTGCAATTTAGATTCATAGAGCTCGTCTTACCATTTTTCTTTTCAATAAGGACATATAGAACTAGATCAAGCTCCTCTTTCGTCATGGTTACTGTTTGATCATTCTTTTTTTCAAGAGAAGATTTATTCTTTTGATAATATTTCTTTACAGCTTTGAAAATAGCCTCATCTGATTCCTGAGATATTTCAATTTCTTCGCATTGCTTTTGATCTAAATCAACATATCCCAAAGTACACTTTTCATTTTCAAATAGAAGGCTTATGTATTCTGCATTGATGATACAGTTTTTAAGGTATTCAGGATTACGAAATGAAGTACAATCGTTGAAAGGGATTTTCATTTGTCCATATTCGTCATGCATATAATCTTCATCTTCACTTTCTCGTGCCATCTTTACAAAATCTCTAGTATATAGGGCTGGAACATATAAATAATTACCTTCTTGACCACATTTGATCCATGATGAATCATCATCTATAAGCACACAATTTTCTAAATTTCCTTTGTGCTCGACAACCTTTTCTAGAGATTTTTTATTATTACCGTCGTATAAACCATATTTATTCAACTGTATTTGAGATTCTTCTTTTGTGTTTATACTTAAGTCAGTGTTGCCTATATCTTTTTTTCCTGATAAAATTTGTACATCGTCTTTAATTTTTAGATGATGCTCTTTCCCTAACGCACGTTCCAACAATTTTTCAACAAACAATTCATTTCTACTTTGATGCCCAGAGCTAAAAAAAGAAACTCTGACATCAGGCATCCTAAACAGCAATTGCATCAATTCAATCACCCCAGGAAAAATGTAATGAGTTTTTATAGCACTGAGGACAAAACCTTTCTGTTGATAAAATTTAATTTCATTTACTTCGCTAACCTCAGTGTCGGCAAGCACGTTATCGATATCAAAGACTAAGTTAAAAGTCCTTACAGGGTTCATAATAATTTCCAATTTTTTAATTTGCAGTTTTTGAGAATAATCGAAAAAAATGCGAAAAGTCACTGATATCTTTGAATATCTCCTTTCCATTACAAGCCCACTAAGCCCATTTACGAGAATAAGACCAGATCTTATTGAAAACCCTTAGGAGCTAGCTTGAGCCTCTAAGACAACCGGCGCCTGCATGATCTGGCGGATGGTTTGCAGCGTCTCGACAAAGATTTCTTCATCAGGTTTTAGGGATTCTATTTCGGCCAGGGAAAACCAGCGCATGCCTTCTGTCTCATCCAGATTTTCTATCTCCGTGCCGCCGTTTGGTGTGGCCAGATAGATGAAGTCGAGGTGCTGATGAGCGGCTATCGTGCCGTGGGCCGGAATTTCCTCGATCAAGCACATGTAGGGGCGTTCAAAACTTTTGGCATTCCAGTGGTCGATCCATACGTTTTCCTGCTTGATGAAAGCGATTTCAAGACCTGTTTCTTCACGGGCTTCGCGCCGTGCCCCTTCTGGCGGCGACTCATTGGTGTCAAGATGTCCGCCGGCCGGCAGCCATTTTTTAAGCTTGCGGTGGAAGATGAGCAATACGCGATCCCCATCGATGATATAGACCGTGGCGGTAAATTGCCTTTCCATGCTCAGCTCCTTTTTAAGGTGACCAACAAGAATAAAGCCCGCGAAATCAATTGTCGAGTAAAAAAGGACCTAGGGATAAAGCAGGGCAGTATAAATTGGGAAAGTTCTTTAGAGGCAAAAACATGTAGCTGCGCGATAGCGTTTGGAGTGCGCAACAGGAGTTATGCATTCCAAACGCTATCGCGTAGGCCCGTTTTTCGTGATAAAAGCTTAAATCGTCTTTAGTCTCCAAAGTTATCGCTGCTAAAAAACGGTTGTATGGTTGATGGTAAAGCGTTATATTTCGATGAGATAAACAACACCGAGAACACTTATGTCGACTTTTAACGAACTTGTGGATGTTATTGATACACTATTTGGGCCGAACGGCTGCCCATGGGACCGCGAGCAGACGCTGTTGTCGTCGCGCGCAGGATTGCTTGAAGAAGCGTGCGAGGTCATCGAAGCCATCGATTTGGGCGATAAGGCGCACATTCAAGAAGAGCTTGGCGATTTGCTGTTCAATGCGCTATTTTTGAGTAAGCTTGCGGAAAAGGAAGACTGCTGCACCTTTGACAGCGTCTTTGTGGAACTCAAAAACAAGCTCATCCGCCGCCATCCGCATGTCTTTGGCGAGGTCTTGATTGCCAATACCGCAGCGGCATTGGAACAATGGGATGAAATTAAAAAGACAGAGAAGGGGAAAGATACCCGACATAGCATCTTCGATGGTATCCCTAAGGGGCTGCCGGCGCTGGCGCGGGCACAGAAGATGCTAAAGAAAATGAAGAAGAAAGGGGAGTCGCTAGCCGATTTCCAACCAGCCATGGTAAAATCCGATGATGAAGCTGATTTTGGTCTAGCCCTGCTGCAGCTGGTAGATAAAGCCTCCCACCAAGGGATCGATGCCGAACAAGCCTTGCGCACGGCGTTAGCACAGATAGAGAAAGCCCATCGCCAGCAGGCCAGCACCTAAAACAGCATCTAAGGATCTGAATGCAATTTCCCGCACTGTTGCCTAAAGAATTACGGCCGTACAACACCGTGACCTCAGAAGAGGCTTTATTTACCCTGCTGCTTGAAAAGCCTGCCGCCTTGCTGCTTTTTTTCGAGACGGCCTGTGATGATGAAACATGGAGCGGGCTGCACGCTGATTTAGTGTGTAAAATGATCAATTGGCTGACGACCCAGGCCTTTGCCGATAAGCTGCCAGCGGAATTCTGTCGGCGTGCTGTGAAAGCCATCCACAAGCATTCTAGCCTGCTCGAGCCGATGATTCCAAAAAACATAACCATAAATTTCAAAGACGGCCATATTGAAGTCAACAGCCTGCTCTTAGGAACCGTATCGGATTTCTTCAAGGAGTTCCTGTTGCGACAATGCCGTGGCAAAAGGAAAATGGACTTTTCTTTGGAGCATGTTTCCAAAGATGAGTTTATGCCTGTTGAAGGCTATATTTCTACCGGACAAGTGGCGGCATTATGGAAGATGGGAAAGGTGGATTTGCTTGCTTTGATGGATCGGGCGGCCTCCTGGGGGATTACCGGCATTGTCCAGGCCTCTGAACAGATGCTGCGCAAATACTTGACAGCTGAAAATGTAATTGAAATGCTGGTTTTGGCGCAGCAGAAAGGCTGGACCATCCTAAAGCAAGAATGCATTTACTATATTAATAGCTTATCTTGGGGCTTTTATCTTTCAGCGCCGACCATTGAACGGTTGGCGGTGGAATTTTTTAACTTTGCCGACAATACCCTCGAGCATTTTAAAGACATAAGCCAGCTGGTCACTGAAATCATTTGCAAGGGAGCTTTTGCCGATCATCCGGCCTTTGGCAGGGTTATGCAGCAATGTCCAAATTTGAAATTGCTCGATCTCAGCGTGATGCCGATTTTCAGTGCGTATTTCTACGAAATTCCGGCGTCTGTACAAGCGCTTAATCTTTCCCATTGTCCATGGCTATCTGCGGCCATCTTAAAGAGCTTTGCAGCGATCGCGCCTCAGGTTAATGAGCTGCACCTCGCCAGTAATAATCAACTCGATTTTGGCGCCTGGGGGGGGCTGCTTAATTTTAAGCAGCTTATAAAGCTTGACATAGCGCATTGTACACAGTTGAAAAATGAAGATTTCAAAATTATCCTCAAAGCCTGCTCAGGTCTTACTGAGCTGGTGATCGATAATTGCCACCGCCTTGACGATATGGTGTTTTTTGAGCTAGCCAGAAGTCTGCCGCGCCTGACGGCCTTGAACCTTGCCCATTGCAACCTCTCTGATGCAGCCTTGGTGGAAATCGGCGCGCGCTGCCAGGGGCTGCTGTCGCTGAATTTGTCCCACTGCCACCGGCTGACAGAAAAAGGAGTGTTTGCTTTGCTTAAGCAGACCGCAACCCTGCAGGAGATTAATCTGGCCCACTGCGATTTTACCGCTACCATTGTGCCTTCCATAAAGGAACTAAAGCCGCGCCTTAAAATTATTAGTAAAGAAAAGTGATTTTTGCCAAAGTGTAAAAAAACATGATCGGGGGCATTGATGTCTGCAATTTTAACATCGTATGCAGAAAGCGGGATTCATGGTTGGATTGTTGGCACGGCGGTGACAAGTTCCATCAAGGAATGGACCGATCTAGCTTCGCTTGTAGCGCAGAGAAAGCTGGCTATTAGTGGGATTTTATGGTGTGTGCCAGTGCTGGCACTGTCAAAATTAAGCGAGTATGCCTTCGATTCTACATCAGCCAGGCCGTGGTTTAACTCCAAGATCATATCGTTTCAGGGGTTTTTAGCCGGCACGATACTTCCTCTCTCAAAAGCTATCAACGCACTATTCATTGATGTGTTTGTTCATAGCATGATAGCTCTGACACCAATGCCCATCACAACGATCACGTGCCGCATGCGGCCGCAGATGGGTCATGCCGCCTGCCCAAGAGGCTTTCCACGCCCTTAAAATACTTACCGTTGCTCATTCATAATCGGCTGTTTCGT
>CAWHMU010000045.1:0-207035 GCA_963830365.1 uncultured Chlamydiae bacterium | reverse complement strand
TCACCATTTGCTGCTCTGCCGCCATGCGCTCAATCAGCGCTCGTGCCACTGCGGCCTCCTGGGCTGTCACGACGGATAGCACGACCGCATCTGCGGTGCCTCGACGCAGCATTCAGCCACGCGGTTTCGGGGAGATCGGGGCCGAGATACACAGCCGCCAAGCCATTCCTTCGAGCCGCCGTAGCAAACCCAACTGCACCAAGCTCGCGACGGTGCCCACTAACTGAGCCCGACGAGGACTCGTGGTGAGCCTTGAACGATTGCAGCCGATTCATATGCTGCGCTCAACCGTCTCATTCACGGCGGCACTGGCGAAATGCTCCGCAGCGATGTCGAGTTTGCCGTCCACCCAGGCCTGTCCGAGGGCGCGCAACGCCCCGCCCTGCCGTGGCCGGGCAGACCCCCGGTGGGCGCGAGGGCGCGCCCGATCCCGAGAAGGCCTGGGAGCGGATGAAGGATCGTCTGCCCGAAGGGACGACCAAGGCGGAGTTCCTGCAGCGCTTCAAGGCGCGCATGGCCGGCCAGGGGCGACCCCCGCTGCCCCAGGCGAGCACCCCTGCGGCGGGCGACCCCGGTGCCCTGGCCCGGACCCCCGGAGGCGCCAGCCTCCTTGGCGGCCCGAGGTTCACCGGCAGCCTGGCCCTCCGGCCCGGCATGACCGCCAACGTCACCATCATCACCAACCAGCGAAGGGATGTGCTCCGGTTGCCCAATGCGGCCCTGCGGTTCAACCCTGCGGCGTTCCTGAAGGACGAGAAGAAGGCCGAAACACCCCGTTCCGGGCAGGGTCCCGGCGGCGGTGCCCGCCCCGCGGCCCAGAGCGGTTCAGGTACCCATGGCGGTGTGATGGCCAAGCGCGAGGACCGGGTCTGGGTGCTGGAGAATGGCAAGCCCAAGGCGGTGGTCGTGAAGGCAGGCATCACCGATGGCCAGTTCACCGAAGTCTCGGGTGAAGGTGTCCAGGAAGGCATGCAGGTCCTGGTGGGTGTGGAGAATGGCAAGCCCACCACCGGTGGCCCGGCCCCCCTGGGCGGCAATCCCATGCGGCGTTAGCCCGAGTCCCGCCATGGCGCTGCTGGAGTTCCCTGGAAGCTGGCCTTGTTTGCCATCACGCGCAACAAGATGCGGGCGTTTCTCACCATGCTCGGCATCATCGTGTAACATTGACGGCCGAGCAGTGCAAGTTGTTCAAACCGGATGAAGCAGGCATATCTATTTTGGACACACAGCTTAAAGAAACCTTGGCATCGCGCGGTTTATCGGAAAAGGATAAAGCATCGTTGCAGCAAAGCGTGCAACAAATCAAGAATAAAATTGAAGACCTAGCTAACATGCAAGGGGCTGGAAAATTACCTGATGCGTTCTGGAAAAATCAGGATAACCAGACCGTTATTAAAAAAAGTTACGTTCTCTCCCCGGCAGAAGACCGGCTGGTGGCTGACTTCCTTAAAGATGTCGACAAGAAATTATCCGGCCCCCAGACGATGAATTGGGGCGATTTTTAGGCAACGTACCCAAACCCAAAGAAAGCAGCCAAAAGAATCTAAAATGAATATCGTGCCTTAGTCCCTATCTTCCTCCCCCCCAAATTAAGCTATTGACAGACGTGAGCCTAAAACGGCATTCTAATAAATTCGCAACAACCCTTAAAGCAAATATTTTAGTCATGACCGATAAAAAATTCTTTCCTTATGCGCATCAAAGCATTTCAGCTGAAGACATTGAAGAGGTCGGCCGGGCGCTGGCGCAGCCCGTCATCACGCGCGGTCCGCTGGTCGAAGCTTTTGAACAAGCGGTTACGGCCTACTGCGGCGCGGAATATGCCGTAGCTTTCAATAGCGGCACAGCGGCCTTGATGGCAGCCTACTTTGCGGCAGACATAGGCTTAAATGACCGCATCATCACCACGCCGAATACCTTCGTTTCCTCTGTCGGCGCCGGCATGCAGCGCGGGGCGACGCCCGTATTTGTGGATATCGACCGCGCCACCGGAAATATCAACCTTGAGCATTTAGCCCACAATATCAACCAGCCCAATTCAAGAGGCAAAACGGCCATTGTGCCGGTACACTTTGCCGGCATCCCGGTCGATGTGCAGGCCATCGATGCCAGCCTGACAGATATAAACACCGTCATCATCGAAGATGCGGCACACGCCATAGGCTCCCATTACAAAGACGGCAGCAAAGTCGGTAGCTGTACCTTTAGCCAGATGACGACTTTCAGTTTCCATCCCGCCAAGACCATCACTACCGGTGAAGGGGGGATGGTGACGACCAATGATGCTAATTTGTATCACCGGCTGCGCCTATTCCGCAATAATGGCATGGAGCGCGATCCCCAATTTCTGGAAGGCACAGCCGCGCCATGGTATTATGAAGTCGTCGCCCTGACAGGCAACTATAATTTCACCGAAATGCAGGCGGCTTTGGGCTTAAGCCAGTTGAAGCGTTTGGATGCCTTTGTGGAAAAACGGCAGCAGCTGATGGAAGTCTATAAGCGAAGCCTAGCCGGCAATGAGTCGGTACAGGTGCTAGCCCCAACCGACGGCTGCCAGATCGCGCCGCATCTATGTGCCGTGCTGATTGATTTCAAGTACTTTAGAACCTCACGCCAGGCAGTAATGGAAGCTCTCAACGCGCACGGCATCGGCTCCCAGCTGCATTACATCCCTGTCTATCGCCACCCCTTCTTTGTCAGGCAGGCCGGCGACCTTAGTGAGTACTTCCCGGAAATGGAACGTCATTATGCCCATGCCTTGTCATTGCCGCTATATGCCGATTTGACTGAAGATGATGTCGAAGAGATCGTCAGAAACCTAAAAGAAGTGCTGCGCCGCTGATTTTGGTTAGCCGTAGGCTAGAATCAAGGCTGCGGCGACATTGAAAATGGCAGGGTCGGGTTCATTTTTGAGGATATGGGCTAGTTTAAGCCCCTCCTCCTTCTTGCCCATCATGAAGAAAGTTTTGCATAGATTGAGCAATGTCGGCCCGTGATTGGTCTCCATTTTAAGCGCGCGATCCAGCCATTTAAGGGCCTTTGGCCCATTGCCGAGCTGCATATAGAGCGCCCCCAGCGTTTGGGCATCATAAGCGCTTTCAGGATCGAGTACGGCCAAAGCTTCAAAAAAAGGGATGGCGATATCATATTTGCCCTGGCGCAGATAGGCATACCCCGTCAGGCGCAAATCGTCCAGATGCTCGGCCGTCCAGCCCAGCTGCTGGCACCAATTGATTCTACTCATATTTTAGCCTTGTAAGAACTGTCCCACTCTTCCGACAATGTAACCCAACCAGCGATTAATTTGCCCTATTTGTTTAAAGCAGTTCTTGATGGCAGACTTTTCGTTTTCCTCTTCCGGTGTGCGGCATTCGATAGAATCCAGCAAATGCTCCTCTTTTTCCTGGTCTTCTAGCGACCCCATGCTGGGCGCTACGCGGTAAAAGGCAAAGGGTGAGCGCCGGGTAGTGCCATACTTCAAAGGGGGATAGAAATAGGCCCACGGGGTATGCAAGGGAACGATACCCAAGAGCAAATCCAGCTCCGTCAATTTAGGATAAGTATCCACCACATGCGTCTGGGGAGGGATACTGGATGCCTGATCAAAACGCATCTGCTGATTGATCTGTTCGATCATCTTGGTGCGGATGGCATAGAGGTTATAGACACTTAGGTCTAGCTTATCGATTGTTGCCATAATAATACCTTATGTAGCTCACTTTTCATTTTATCAATTATTTACTTTTAAGTAAATGTAGGGTTTGACTTTATCGTCTTTATCAAGAATTCTTAAATCCTGTATAATTTTGCCTAAACGTAAGAGGGTGTTCAAAAACTTGGAATCACCCGGATTTGAATTCTTTTCGCCCAGGTAAGCGTGCCAAGGCCTGGGCCATATTAGCCAAATATTGACCAGGCCTTGGCACGCTTACCTGGGCAGAAAAAAATTTCAAATACAGGCCTTCGAAGTTTTTGAACACCCTCTAAGGATCTATTCAACTATGTTAGGCACCATCCTCAATCTTTTTGGACGTTCCCCCTTTGCACCCTTGCAATCGCATATGCAAAAAGCCTCGGCCTGCGTCCATCTGCTGGTCGATCTTTTCCAGGCCCTGGAAAAACGCGATTACGCCGCTTTGGAACAAATCGCCAATCATATCGGCGAACTCGAACATCAGGCCGATATCACTAAAAATGATATCCGCATCCATCTTCCCAAGAGCTTATTTCTGCCGATCGACCGTAGTCATCTGTTCGAAATATTAAATATCCAGGACCAAATCGCCGATAAAGCCGAAGATATCGCCGTGCTGGTCACCATCAAACCCATCGAATTGCTGCCGTCCTTCAAGGCTGAATTTAATGATTTCCTGCATAAAAACATCGTCGCCTTCGACGGCGCGCTGCGCATTATCAAGGAAATGCACGAGCTGTTGGAGTCTTCTTTTGGCGGCCTCGAGGCCGAAAAGGTGCGTTCCATGGTCGAAGACGTGTGTTTTAAAGAACATGAAGTCGATCTCATGCAGCGGCAGCTGCTGAAGAAACTTTTCCAGGCCGAAAATGAGATGAGCTACACCACCTTTCATCTGTGGCAGAAGATTTGCGAAGCTGTGGCGGCCATTTCTAATCTATCGGAAAACCTGGCCTTACGCATCCGCCTGACCCTAGAGTTAAAATAAATAAATAAATGAATAAATTAAGGATGAATGCATGACCTTGGAAACGGTGCTGTTAATTTTAGTCGTCTTGGCCGGCGCTTATATGGCATGGAATATTGGAGCTAATGATGTCGCCAATGCCATGGGCACGTCTGTTGGTTCTGGTGCGCTGACCTTAAAGCAGGCCGTCATCATCGCTGCCGTGCTGGAATTTTCAGGAGCCTTCTTTTTGGGCTCACATGTCTCTGAGACAATCCAAAATGGCATCGTCGATTCGGATATATTCAAAGACCCCCTTGTCTTAGTCTATGGCATGCTGTCGGCCCTGCTTGCGGCCGGCGTCTGGCTGCAGCTGGCGTCATATTATGGCTGGCCGGTATCCACCACCCACACCATCGTCGGCGCCGTCGTCGGCTTCGGCACTGTCGTCGGTGGCCTGGAAGCCATTTACTGGGAAAATGTCGCATTCATCGCCTCCAGCTGGATTATCTCCCCTGTCTTGGGCGGCCTTGCCTCGTATTGCATCTTCAACTTATTAAGGCGCCATATTTTCTATGCCCACAACCCTGTCGAGGCGGCCAAAAAAATCACGCCTTCACTTGTCTTCAGCGTGGTCTTTATCCTCTCGCTGATCATGCTATATAAAGGCTTGAGCAATATAGAGCTACAATTCACCTTCCTGCAAGCCTGTGCCATCAGTGCCGGCTGCGGCCTTATCGGCGCCCTGATCGGCAAATTCCTGCTGCGCTTCATCACCCCCATGCTGATGTCTCATAAATCCCCGGCCGAATACCACCCCGAAGTCTCCAACCAACTGGAGAAGGCCCGCCGCCACCTGCTGCAGGTACAGGCGGCCTCGCGCGGCACCATCCAATACCAGGCTACTGAGCTGCTGGATGAAGTGCAAATACTGTCTGAGTCCCTCAAAATAAAGGAAGAAACCGGACGCGAAAGCGCCGAATATGCCCTGGTCGAAAAGATCTTTGGTTATCTGCAGATCATGAGCGCCTGCCTGATGGCCTTTGCCCACGGAGCGAACGACGTCGCCAATGCCATTGGCCCCCTCTCTGCCGCGGTAGGTGTACTCACCACCGGTGTCATCGCTACGCACGCCGTCGTGCCCACCTGGACGCTGGCCTTGGGCGGCGTCGGCATCGTCATTGGCCTTGCGACCTGGGGCTGGCGCGTCATCGAAACCATCGGCAAGAAAATCACCGAGCTCACGCCGACACGCGGTTTCTCCGCCGAATTCGGCGCCGCCGCCACCATCCTTATCGCCTCGCGCCTAGGGCTGCCCGTTTCCACCACCCATATCCTGGTCGGCTCGGTCATCGGCGTGGGCATGGCCCGCGGCATTGAGGCGCTGGATCTAAGGACTACGCGCTATATATTTCTTTCCTGGATCGTCACCGTCCCTGCCGGCGCCGTCGTCACCATCGGCTTCTTCTACCTCATCAAGGCCATCTTCAGCTAATGAGGCTAAGGAAGCGTGCAACAAATTGGGCACGTGCCCAATCATTTACTTCCTAATGCACTATAGAGAGGTTTAAACCCACCACGCCGGCGATGATCAGCATCAGCGAAATCACCTTCAAGATGGATAATGACTCCCCGAAGATGGCGATGCCTATACAGGCTATCAGGGCCGTGCCCAACCCTGACCAGATGGCGTAGGCCAAACCGACCTCCATCTTTTTCAACGTGATGCCAAGGCAGGTGAAGCTGATCACATAAAGGATCGCTGTCAAAACAACAGGCATGGTTTTGCTCAACCCCGCCGAATATTTCAGTGACGTCGTCCCACCCACCTCAAAAAAGATAGCTAATAGCAACCACAGCCAAGCGCTCATGTTTCCTCCATAATCCTGAAAATCCTGCATATTATTTCTCTAAATCATTAGCAAGCACAATCCGGCCAATAGCGACAGCCATATGCCGGCTGGCGCCATTTATGAATGTTCCTGCACACACTTACCGGGCCCGCAAAACCAGGCCAAAGGGAGTCCAGAGGGCGTGCCCTTTGGCGAGGAGGGGGTGTGGGGGAGGAGCGGCGCTCCTCCCCCACCTCTTCCCTTGCTAGCGGTGCATTTTGGGATCGAGGGCATCGCGGATGGAGTCGCCGACCAGGGCGATAGCGACGAGCAGGATGGTGAGCAGGATGGCGGGGGGCCAGAGCAGGTAGCTTTCGCCGGGGAAGGCGGATCTGCCTTCGGCCATGAGTACGCCCCAGGAGCAGGAGCCTTCTTCGCCGAGACCGAGGAAGGATAGGCCGGCTTCGCTGGTGATGGCGCCCATGATGGCGAAAGGGATGAGGGTGAGCAGCGGCGGGATGGCGTTGGGCATGATGTGGGAGAACATGATGTAGGAGTCATTGAAGCCCAGGGAACGGCAGGCTTCGACGTAGGGCAGGTTGCGCTGCTTGAAGAATTCACCTCTGATATAGCGGCTAAAAGTGGTCCAGCCAAAGATTCCGATGACGCTGATGACGAGGAAGATCGATTTGCTTTGCATGATGGCCACCACCATCAGCAGCATGAAGAAAGTGGGCATCGCTTCCCAGATTTCGAGCAGGCGGCTGACGACGATATCGAAGTTGCCGCCGTAGAAGCCGGCATAGGCGCCGACGGGCAAGCCGATGGAAAGCGCCAGCGAGATGGCCAGGATGCCGACGACGAGCGAAATGCGTACGCCGAAGATCAGGGCGGCAAGCAAGTCTTTGCGGTTGATGCGCGTCAGCTCCCAGAATGGCAGCTGGTGATTAAGACTCTGGCTGCCGCCGGCATCTTCCTCCCAGTGGAAAGGACGCAGCAGCGGCATGATTTCGTATTTTAGCTTGGGCTGCTGCGCTTCGATCCATTGCTGCCTATCGAGAAGATATTTTAGCGAGGCCTCGACCTTTCGATAAGACGGGCTATCTTTTGGCAACGACTGCAAAAGCGCCTCTTGGCGGGCGATTTCCTGGTCGCTATTGTCCTTATCGCGCTGCCAGAGGGTAGGCAGCTTCGGCAGATCGGGCACATAGGCCTGCAGACGTAGCTGCTGGGCCAGACGCTTCTGGTAGCGCAGGGCCAGATTCAGCTTGGCATAGGGGCTCATGTAGCGCAGGTCGGCATCCCAGCTAGGCAGCGGATGTGCGGCCAGTTCCTGCTGTCGCTTGGCGCTTAAGGAGGCGTCAAAGGCCGGGTCCTGGGCCGGCCCGTAGCCGAAATAAAGAAAAAAGGCTATCTGCAAGGCGAAGAGCGTAAGCCAGGCCGTCCCCAGCTTATCGACCTGCTGGCGCCATAGATAGAAGGCCAAAAGAGCCAAAGGGACTGTGAAGATGAGCAGGTTGAAGAAGATATCAAGGCGCTTGGTATAGTAGCCGGCATAAAAGAGGTAGCGGAAAAGGGGAAAATACCATGCGCCATCATACTGCACGACAAAAGGCTTGCCGGCGGCCAGAAATGGGGCATAGATGGCGACAATGCAGAAAGCCAGCACCACCCATAGCGCTGTCCGTCCGAGCCTATGCTTGTAAAACTGCCGCCAGATCATCATCCAATAGCTATCATTTTGTGCGGCCCTGGGATTGCTCATCGATTTACTCCAGTGTCAGGCGTGGATCAAGGACCGTATAGGCGATATCGGCGGCCAGATAGCCGACCAATGACAAGAACGAACCGGCCAGGGAGGAGAACATGATCACGTTGTAGTCGCGGTTGACGACGGCATCGTAGAAGAATTTGCCAAAGCCGTTGATATCAAATAGCGTTTCGACGATCAAAGAACCCCCCAACACGACCCCAAGCGAGCTGGCAAGGGAGGTCACGATCGTGATGGCCGCATTGCGCCCTACATGTTTGACCAGGATCGTCGAGGACGGCAGCCCCTTGGCCCAGGCCGTCCGCACATAGTCCTGGCGGAGCACTTCCAGCACCGCGGTGCGCGACAGACGCGACTGGGCGGCCAGGCCGCCGTACATCACGGCGACAAGCGGCAGAAAGATATGTTCAAGCACATCGAACAGGCGCTGATAGGAGTTCAGGTTGTCGTAGATGCGGTCTGGACTGCTAAATCCGCTGATAGGGATGGGTATATTGGAGAAGGGGAAATCCCGGTTCAGCGCCACGATTTCGATCAGGAAGGGCGCCACCACAAAGACCGGCAGGGCATAGAGGATGAGAAAGAAGACGCTCAAGAAGTAATCGGGCCATTGATTTTGCTTGTAGGCCATCACGCAACCGAAGATCTGGCAGGCGATGAAGGTGATGAACATCGGCAGGATAGCTAGCGTCAGCGAATATTTAAAGCGCCTGGTGACTTCGCTGATCACCGTCTTGTTGTCGTCATTGCGCAGCGTGCCGAAATCCAGCGTCACCACGCGTCCCATATAGCGCCAAAAGCGCGTCTCCAGGAAGAAAATCTTGAACTTCTGGGCGGTGGTGGGCACGAAACGGTAAGTTGCGCTATTGGCCTGGTACCACTCGGCCAGCTTGCCGGCTTTGCTTTCCACCACTGGCGGCGTGTCCTTAGGGCTGATGATGGTGCTGCGCAGCATGTTGTTATCGATGGCGATCTTGCGGTTGAAGCTGGCCTGCGCATCGGTCAAGCCCGTGCCTAAGAAAGCCTGTTGCGTTGCACCGCGCACGAAAAAGCGCGCCGCCATGCTGCGCGTGGCTAGTGGCTGGGAGGTGTCCTGGATGACTGCCAGCAGCTTCGGCATGATGTACTTGGCTTCGTCGCCGAAAGTCACGCGCAGGGCATCGTAGGCCTTGACCGGCATCTCCTGTAGGCTGCCTGGCGTTTCCTTATGCGTCAGCAGGATGCGTAAATCGTCATCGACATCGGCCTTGGAAGCCCACGGCCAGGTGTTGAACAGGATCGGCAACGTCAGTCCATAGCGCTCGCGGAACTGCAGATAACGCTCATCAGAGCCGAAGGCCATGGCGCGGTCGGCATTGCGCGAGGCGTTGCCCTCAGGGGAAATCTCTGTGACCGTGACGGGATCGCCCGGCGCCAGGTTGATGATCACGAAATTCACCAGGATGATGCAGAACAGCGTGAGAGGCAGAAGTAAAAGACGCCTGATCAGGTAATTAAGCATGTCGATCCGTGTTGCCTGTCGCCTGGAGCTTTGCCACAAATATCCATTGATACGCGACAGTTAGAAAGTAATAACAGGATATTAGGATGGTCAGGATGGCCGATATAATTTCGCATGTTTCAATTGTGGCTGCCAAAAATTGGCCCTCAATATAGGGTGGTTTCGTTTTTTTGTTTATCCTGACCATCCTAATATCCTGTTATTTATTCACTTAGAAATAATTAACAGGATATTAGGATGGTCAGGATGGCCGATATAATTTCGCATGTTTCAATTGTGGCTGCCAAAAATTGGCCCTCAATATAGGGTGGTTCCGTTTTTTTTGTTTATCCTGTCCATCCTAATATCCTGTTATTTATTCTTGTTAGAAAGAAATAATAGGATATTAGGATGGACAGGATGGCCGATATAATTTCTCACGTTTCGATTTCGGCAGCAAAAAAATGGCCCTCAATATAGGGTGGTTCCGTTTTTTTTGTTTATCCTGTCCATCCAAATATCCTGTTATTTGTTCTTGTTAGAAAGTAATAACAGGATATTAGGATGGTCAGGATGGCCGATATAATTTCCTATTTCAATTGTGGCTGCCAAAAATTGGCCCTCAATATAGGGTGGTTCCGTTTTTTTTGTTTATCCTGTCCATCCTAATATCCTGTTATTTATTCTTGTTAGAAAGAAATAACAGGATATTAGGATGGACAGGATAGCCCATATAATTTCTCATGTTTCAATTGTAGCAGCCAACAAATGACCGGGTTTTTCATATTCCTCTGCCTCAATCAACTTGTCCGGGTGGTGCAGCCGCTTATATTCCAACTTCTGATTCCCAAAATTCACTAATAAACCAACGGGCAACCCCGATGCTTTTAGATAATTTATCAATTGAGCTTGATGTTCTGGCAACAAGGTCTTACAACATTTAAGCTCAATAACAATCAAATTCTCAACGATAAGATCTGCAATATATTTCCCAATTAAGTGCTTTCTGAATACAACTTCAAAGACTTGCTCAGTCGAGACATTCAATCCCTTTTGTTTCAGTGCTAAGAAAAGGGCGTTTTTGTAAACCTTTTCCAAAAAACCAGAACCGAGTTCACTTATTACTTCAAAAAAACACCCAATGATTTGTTCAGAGATATCAGCATGGAGAAGTTGTGTGCTATTTTTTATCCTGTCCATCCAAATATCCTGCTATTTGCTCTTATCTGATTTGATCCAGAAGATGCTGGGGTCGGGTTCGGCGATGTTGGCTCCCGGCACAAGGTCTTGCCTGTCGACAGGCAGGAAGACATTCTGCAGATATTCGCGGTAGAGCAGCGTGGTTTTAGGCGTATACAGGAAGGTATAGGGCTGCAGCTCATGGATGATGGCATCGAAGCGGTGATACAAGGCGATGCGCTTAGCTGGGTCGTATTCATAGTCCAGCTTATCGATGATGGTGTCGATTTCGGCATTGGCAAAGCCGATGGTATTGGAGGAGCCTTTTTCCTTGGCACCGGCCGAAGACCACAGCTGGCGCGGATTTTCAGGCGGCGTGCCTAAGCCCCAGGCCAAGAGGTAGGCATCAAAGCTCTTGTCGTCCATACTGGCCGAAAGGTCGGTGATATCCACGCCATCCAGGCGGCAGTTGATGCCGACATCTTTTAGGGCCGTGGCCACATATTCACAGATCGATTTGGTGGTCGGATTCTTGACATAATAGGTCAGGGCAAAACTGAAAGGCACGCGCTTGCCGTCGATGAGTTTGTCGATCACGCCATCGCCGTCGCTGTCAAACCATCCTTCTTCTTCCAGCAGGCGGCGCGCCTGCTGCGGATCAAACGGCCAGGGGGCTATCGAGGTATCATAGCTGGGAGAGTAGCGGTAGAAGGTGCCGGTAGTCTCGATGCCCATGCCGTTGAGGTTTTGTTCGATGATGCGCTTTCTATCAATGGCCATGGTCAGCGCGCGTCGCACTTTGTCACTTTGAAATAAAGGCTTGGCCTCGTTCCAACCGATATAGGTATAGCTGCGCCCGACATAGTCCAGTTGCTTAATGGCATGCCCTTTGGCCGCCTGCTGCCGGTAAGCATCGGATTTAATGAATTGCTGGTATTCCAGCCGCTGATCGGGCTGCAGCGCATAGCTGTCGAGATGGTCGCTTTTAAACTCCTGCCAGATATTTTCCGGACTATCCTTCAAATCGTACTCGATGGCCGCCGTCAAAGCCGCCAGCGGGTTATAGAAATCGGGGTTGCGTTTGAATTTGATCTGGCGTTCATTAAAACCGTCAAATACCCAGGGGCCGCAGCTGACGATGATATTTTTAGCCCAGTGTTCGGTAAAGTTTTGCGCCCACACCGAGTTGTTGCGGTAAGTGCTGGGGTCGCTATCATCTTCGACGATTTTCTTGCCGTCGGCAAAGTATTTGTAGACAAAGCCGGGCAGCGGCTTTAAGGCGCCCGTCCACTGCTTGGCAATGTATTTGGCTTTCAATGTACTTTGTCCGTCGGGACCGACAATGGGTTTGGCTTTCCAGCGGACCACAAAGGTCAATTTATCGACGACCCTGATTTCTTCAATATCATCATAATAGGTGCGCAGTGCTACGGCGCCGGGAAGCTGGAAATAAGGGTTGACCAAGGCGTCATAGTAGAACTTAAAATCTTCAGCCGTGACCTGGTTTTTGCGCAGAAATTGCGGCGCCAGATGGGTGCCTGCAGGCAGTAGTTCCTGTTTCAGCGGCTGCCAGAATATATCATCGCGCAGATGCACAAAGAATTCAACACTGCCTGTGGCCGCATCGGCGCGCTCTTCGATGCGTACGGCCATGCTCGGACAGAAGGTCTCGAATTTGCCGAAGGCCAATGTCGCAGCAGAGGCCGTGCAAAGGCCATTCCAAGAAATGACATTAGCCCAATTGGCAAAGGGGTGCAGGTTGTCCGGCTTGCCCAGGGCCGCCATATGCTGGGAATCCTTCGGCAAAAAGCCTTTGCCGAGCATTTTAGGCAGGGTAGTGGTGTAGAACGGATCGTCAGTCAGCAGGTTGGCGGAGGCGCCTTTGACGGCAGCCTGCTTCAGCGGGCGGCCGGAGGACAGCGTTTTGCCATCGGCAGCATTCTCCTGCGGCGCCCTTGGCGCCCCTTGTTCATTTAGCAGCGACTGCAAGAGCTCGTTGCGCCCTTTCTCGGATTCCAGGCGCGAGGCGAACAGGTCGTTTTTCAGTTGGGAGATATCCAGGCGCAGCGACGTCAGGTTGCTTTCGACCAAGGTAGAGGACCAGTAAAGCATGCACATGAAGGCAAACAGGCCAAAGCCCAGCACATAGCGAAAAATATACAATCCAATCGGCTCTTTATTCATAGAAAAAAACACTCGTAAGTTAGTTCCGTATCTTAGGAAAAAAATCAAAAGATCACAAGGTGATAATGGGAGGCTGAGTTAGGATTGAGGATCCAATGTGAAATCCAGCCCATTTCGGCCAGACCGCGCAAGATGGCAATGGCGCCGACGAGCAAGGCCGAAAGGCCGATGACGCTTTGATAGTATTTTTTGGCCTGGCGCAATAGGGCATGCGCCTGCATGGCGAAGAATAACGAAGGCGAGGTCAACAGCGCAAAAGCCAAACCGTTCAGCAAACCGACATAGGCATCCCCTGACAGGGCGCAGGCCGAAAAGACGATCAGCGTCTGCCCACAGGGCAAGGCCAGCGTAAAAAAGCCAAATAGAAATGTCGGAAAGGCCTGGTCGCGCAACATCAGCAGCGAGAGGCCTTGGCTGGCTTTAGCCAGCCGCCGCGAAAACCACGCATAGCCGGGATAGGACCAGCCGGCCAGGGTAAATACCCCCAGCAGCAGCAAGATGCCGCCAAAGAGAAAACTGGTGACTTCCGTCAGATGATAGCGTTTGAAAAAGGTGTCGGCCACCGCCCCCACAGCCCCTGCCACCATGCCGGCCAGGCTGAATGAAAGCGTGCGACCAAGGAAATAGAAATAGCGATAGCGGTGCTGGCCAAGCATCATCACCAAAGGGCCGCACATCCCCAAGCAATGCAGGTTTCCGAAAAGGTAAATGGGCAGCATGGCCATCAATAATGTCATCGTTTTTAATCCTCAACAGGTTCTGCGCTGGTGACAGGTTGTGGCAATGCCTTCCCCGCCCCTATCAGCGCCTGCTTGCGCAATACTTGCGCCTGAGACATATCCTGGCGGGTACTGCCCGATTTCCTGGCATGCGCCACGACCGTCACCAGCACCATCAATCCCATGAAAACCACCAGAATGCCTACCGCGGCCTTCTGAAACAGGCGCCATCTTGAAAATATATGCATCATGATCCTCAGCTGATTTAAACAATCCGGCCCCAAATTAGGCTTGAAAAAATGAACAAAGAGAGGAACTCCTACGGAGTTAAATACTATGCTTCGTTATCCCGTAGTTGCGGCTGTCTTCGCTTGCGCTCGCAAGCCTTAACTACGGGCTACAAAGAGATGGATTTACAAGTCATCAAAAAGCTCATGACGTACGTTGATGACTGAGGAAACGGATTAGCGCTCCTCACTGTAACTATATTTCAAAGGCCTTATTTCTTGGCAGAGCCCATCTCTTTGTAGCCCGTAGCTAAGGCTCGAGAGCGCAAGCGAAGACAGCCACAGCTACGGGATACCATATCTTCATGTATAACTCCTTAGGATTTCCTCTCTTTTTGCATTTTTCACAGCCTTCTTAGGGGCGATGTCATTATGCTCTCGGAGTATAACGCTCGCGCCTTTTGAATCAACCAAGAAATCCGGCCATCGAAAGAGACATAAAGGACCTATAAGACATAAACGACAGTCCCTTGCGTCCCTTAGGTCCCTTTCGTTTGTGGACGAAGTTAAACCAAGCACTGGAAATCTCTGTTCTTTAAAAGTATTTTTTCATATACGAGAACAAAAGGGATAATGCTATGCCTGTAGATCTCGACTACCAAGCAGAAATGCTGATCGCCAAAACCAAGCACTACCTTATTACCACCATGGGGCGGGTGAGCGAAGAGGCCAATGCCGACGAATTCTACCACGCCCTATGCCATGCTCTGCGTGAAGAAATCATGATCAATTGGCTGGCGACCTCCAGGACGCAGGTGGAAAAGGATGTGCGCACGCTCTACTACCTCTCCATGGAATACCTGCCGGGGCGCATCCTTAGCAACAACATCACCAACCTAAATTCCAATGACGTCGTCCGCCTCGTCATGCATAAGATGAACCGCAACTTTGGCGAGATCATCACGCGCGAATCCGACCCGGGTTTAGGCAATGGCGGCCTTGGACGTCTCGCTTCGTGCTTCCTCGATTCCCTGGCCACCATGCACTACCCCGCCCAGGCTTATGGCTTGCGCTATCAATACGGCATCTTCGAGCAGCAAATCTGGAACGGCTTGCAGATCGAAGCCCCCGACTGCTGGCTGCTCAATGAAAACCCATGGGAATTCCGCCGCGACCTGCGCAAAGTCATCGTCAAATATTGTGGGCAGCTGTCAGAAGCCACCAACATCCATGGCGATGAAATCCTGATGATAAATAATTACGAAGAAGTGTCTGCCCTGCCTTATGACATCCCCATCATCGGCTACAGCCAAAGCGGCAAATTCTCGGCCGTCACGCTGCGCCTATGGACGACAAAGGAATCGCCGCGCAATTTCCAGCTGCAGCGCTATAATGCCGGCAGGCTGGATGAGGCGGCCGAAAATACAGCCCTCACCGATGTGCTATATCCAAGCGACCATCATGAGACGGGCAAGCGCGTCAGGCTCAAACAGGAATATCTGCTCGTTTCGGCCTCCATTCAGGATATCATCCGCCATTATCTGGCCCGCCACGATAATTTCAGGGCTTTTGCCGACAAGGTGCGCATCCAGATCAACGATACCCATCCGGCCCTGATCATTGCCGAACTTATCCGCATCCTGACCAAGCATCACGACATTCCATGGAAGATGGCAGTGGAGATGACGATTGCTGTGACAGGCTATACCAACCACACCATCTTAAGCGAAGCCCTGGAACAGTGGGAACAGGGTCTTTTCTATTACCTCTTGCCCCGCCAATTCAAAATCATCGAACGCCTCAACTATGAGTTCTGCAATTCCATCCGCGCCCGCTATCCCGATAACGAAGACAAAATCCGCCGTATGTCGATTCTTGAAAACGACAAGGTGCGCATGGCCAATCTGGCCATCATCGGCTCGCATAGCGTTAATGGAGTCGCCGCCCTGCACACTGAAATCCTTAAGAAAAGCGTCTTCAAAGACTTCTATGACGCCTTCCCTGAGCGCTTTGTAAACATCACCAATGGCGTCACCCAGCGGCGTTGGCTGCTGCACTGCAATCCCGAACTTGCTAAATTCATCACCAAACGCATCGGCAACGGCTGGATCACAGACTTCACCCAAATTAAAAAGCTGGCCAACTTTGCCGGCGACGCCTCAACGCAGGACGAATTCCTGGCCATCAAGAAGAAAAATAAATTCCATCTCATTGAATACCTCAACCAGGAAAACAAGCTGCGCGATGACAAGGGGGAATTTTTCGCCCCGCCGCCCATCATCGACGCCGGCTCGCTGTTCGATGTGCAAATCAAACGCATCCACGAATACAAACGCCAGTTGATGAATATCCTGCATGTCATCATGCTCTATCATGAAATCTGTGAAAACCCCCAGCATGAACGCATCAAACGCACCTGCATCTTCGCCGGCAAAGCCGCCGCCAGCTATGACACGGCCAAAGATATCATCCGGCTGATCCATTGCGTAGCCCGCCGCGTCAATAAAGACCCAAATACAGCCAACGCCCTTAAAATCATCTACATAGAAAATTACAATGTCTCGCGCGCCGAAATCATCATTCCGGCAGCCGATTTGTCGGAACAGATCTCCACCGCCGGCACCGAAGCTTCCGGCACGGGCAACATGAAGCTCTCCATCAACGGCGCGCTGACCATCGGCACCAATGACGGGGCAAATATCGAAATGCGCAAGGACATTACCGATCAGTGGTGGCCCTTTGCCTTCGGATGCTCTGCCGATGAGATCGACCAAATGAAAAAAGAAGACTCCTACCAAGCCCGCGACATCTACCAAAGCAACAACAAAATCCGCCGCGCCCTAGACAGCCTGCGCGACCATTCCTTTGCCAATACAGATGCCGAACATCAAGCCTTCAGCGACCTATTCCATAAGCTCATCGAGTCACACTATGGAAACCCGCCCGACCGCTATTTTATCCTCAAAGACCTCGAAAGCTACTATCACATGCAAAAGAAAGTTGAAGAACTATATCAAAAACCAGCCCAGTGGGCCGAATTCGCTATTCATAATATCGCCGGCATGGGACAATTCTCCACAGATATATCCATCAAAAATTACTGCAACAAAATATGGGGCATCACCCCTTGCCCCGCCGATGAAGAGATTCTCGAAAGAATCCGGCATGAGTACAGCGTGGTTGATAAATGCCGCATTTTTTAGGTTAAAGGTTGCCCGTCGATGAACATTTTTAAATACTCCCAAAAACTGCTTTCAAGTCCATTTTTAAAAAAACCGGCCCTCTGGATCTCCCTTCTGTGCGCCATCATTATTATCATCCTATCCATGCGCGCCTGCGGCCGGCATCATGTAGGCAGCAACCACACCTATATCATCGGCCGCGATAACAGCTGGAACGCCATGCAGCTGATCGGCCGCGAAAGAAATTTACTAGCCTTTACCAATGATCTGCTGGAAACCATCGCCCATCAGGCAGAATTTCGCTTTGCCTGGCACGACACCACGCACGATACTTTATTTGAAGGCCTCGATGACGGCAGCTATGATGCCATCCTTTCTTCCGAACGTCCAGATATCTACAATCAGCAGAAATATGCCTTTTCCGAGCTCATCATCAAGTTCGGGCCGGTGCTTATCGTCCGCCAGGATGCCGCCATCAGCTCACTGAAGCAGATGCAGGGTCTTACCATCGGCGTCGGATATGGCCTGCCATTGACCTTCAATGCCATCCGGCAAAGCGGCGCCAATGTATACAATCTCATTTTTGTCACCTATCCCACCATAAATAAAGCTTTGGAAGCCCTCTCCAAAGACCGGATCGACGGCGTCATTATGGATGCCCTGCCGGCCTATACGATGCTGAATAAATTCTATACCGGCCAACTGAAGATCGCTACCCCCCCGCTTACCGATCAAGGCCTGCGCTTGATATCTCTCAAAGATGAAGCATCGGAAACTTTAATTAATAATTTCAGCGAGGCCCTAAGGACGCTTAAAAAAAACGGCACCTATGATAGCCTGATTGACAAATGGGATATGGTCGATCCTGACAGGAAATTCCGTTCCCCATTCAATGCACCGGCGTAAAAGGAAATAAAGCTATGAGCATCTGGATTAAGCCCGTCACCTTGGAAGACCTCACCAAATCACGCGTTAATACCATGGTCGACCATATCGGCATTGAATTCACCGAGATCGGCGATGATTTCTTGTCGGCCAAAATGCCCGTCGACCACCGCACCAAACAGCCTTTCGGCATCATGCATGGCGGCGCCTCCTGCGCACTGGCCGAAACGATTGCCAGCATGGCAGCCTCATGCTGTATCGATCTTGAAAAGAAAATCTGCGTCGGCCTTGAAATCAATACCAGCCATGTCAAGATGGCCCGCTCAGGCTACGTCTTCGGCACCGCCCGTCCGCTGCATCTTGGACAATCCACCCAGCTTTGGGAAATCAACATCAGCAATGAACAGGGGCAGCTCGTATCCGTCAGCCGCCTGCGCATGGCCATCCTGGATAAGAAATAGCTTCGACCGGTACAAAAAGTACTTCCATTGTCTCTACTTAAAAGCCTGTGAATGCAATTCCACGCAAAGAGCGCAAAGGCCGCAAAGAAAGGCAAGGAAGCACGTCACATACCGAAAAATAAAGTGAAGTGCAAAACATTGATAATATGAATCTTAGAACTTGTTATTCAGGAAAGCGCAAAGGGATAAAGAGAATCAAATATTTAGGACAATAGGTACGCCCGCACCCCTTTCTGGAGGCATCATCTAACCATAGAACACCCAGAGCTGTACTGACGCTTGCCCTGGGCTACATGCCATCACCCCCGAACGGGGGTGATGGACCGGTTTAGTGAAGGGGATATACCGTTACGACGGCGGCAGGCGATTGGGAGCCGCCCGTCCCTACTGCCACAACGTAGTAGGTGTAAGTTTGCCCCGGCTGGCGGTTGCCGTCCTGGAACTGCAGCTTGCCGGAAGCCGACACAGTGCCGGCAAGCTGGGTGAGAGCGCTATCGCGATAGATGGCATAGGCCACCAGCTGAGTGCCGCCTTGCGGCGCCTGCCATTTGAGCACATTCACCAACACCGACTGTGTGGCAAAACGGTCATTCACTTGTTTGCCCGTCAGATGTGTCGGCGCTGCTGGTATCGACAGCCCATAAATTGCTGCCTGAATAATAGCATTGGCTCCATTGGTACCCTGCCAAATGGCTACAGCATTTCCTGAAGGGCCTATGGCCACATCAGGAAAGCCTACAGGGGGTTCCAGCGGGAATACCGCCGGCACACCGATATTGACTGGAGCAGTCCACGTTCCTGTGCCAAAGGCTAAAGTTGAAGCCTGGATGGCAAAAGTTACAATACCAGCATCAATGAGCACCCACACCGCGACGGCATCGCCGCTAGCATTGACGGCAAGAATTGGGAAGAATTCCCCAAATCCAGGTATTACTATCGTAGTCGTCGGCACCCATATGGAGGAGCCAAAAGCCAACGTTGCCCCTTCAAGGACCGGATCTACGCCATTATTGCGCACCCAGATAGCCAGGGCATTGCCGGCAGCATCGACGCCGACTTGAGGTGAGCCTGCTGAATTAAGAGTAGGCGCTAAAAGATCACTTGTGGCTACCCACGTTGATGAGCCAAAGGCCAGCGTAGCACCTTGAATAGATATATCGGTAGTAAAGCCGTTAAAAAACGACCAGACGGCGACGGCATTGCCGGCAGGATCGACTGCTACTTGCGGATCACGTGAATCATTGCCGGCCGCCGACAGGTCGGCAGTCGCTGCCACCCAGACAGTTGAGCCAAAGGCAAGGGTGGCAGCCTGGATGATGGTATTAGAACCATCAAAGCGCCGCCAGACGGCCACGGCATTGCCGGAGGCATCAACGGCTACTTGTACGGAATCTGCATCCTGTCCGCTAGCAGAGAGGTCAGTGGTCGCCACCCATATAGCAGAGCCAAACAGCAGCGTCGCGCCTTGCACGATGCTATTTGAGCCATCGGATCTGGACCATACAGCCACGGCATTGCCGGCCGCATCTACGGCAATTTGAGGCTTATCTGCATCCTGTCCGGCGGCCGACAGGTCGGTGGTGGGCGTCCAGGCAGATGTACCAAAGGGCAGCTTTGCCCCCTGGATGATGGTATTTGTGCCATTGGAGCGCGACCAGATGGCGACGGCATTGCCGGCTGCATCAACACCCACTTGGGGGAATGCGGCGTCCTGCCCTGCGGCCGACAGGTCGGCGGTAGGAGTCCAGGTGGAAGAACCGTACGGCAGCGTCGCCGCCTGGATGATGAAATTTGTGCCGTTAGAACGGGTCCATACGGCCACGGCATTGCCGGAAGCGTCAATGACTACTTGCGGGAAGTAGGCATCCTGTCCGGCGGCCGAGACATCGATGGGTGGCGACCAGGTGGCGGCCTGCAGGGCGGAAGTCGAGATGAGGATCAAGCAGAAAAGAAAGTTTGCCAATGATTTCATATAATACATAAGCTCACCACCATATATTGAAAGTTTTAGAAAAATGTTTTATGCTCACGCTGCATCTTGAGCAGATATTCGCAAGGGGCGAAACGCTCGCCATATAACTCTTTGAAACGCTTGAGCTGGTTAACGATATAGTCGATGCCCAGCGTGTCGGCATAGCGCAGCAGGCCGCCGCGATATGGGGGGAAACCTATGCCCATCACCGTAGCCATATCCAGGTAGGAGGGGTTAGCGGCGATCTTTTCATCGAGACAGCGGGCGGCCTCATTGATCATGACAAGAAATACCCTGTCGCGCATGTCTTCATTGGCAAAGGGCTTGTGCTGTGGCATCAGTGCCTTTCTGAGCTCGGCCACCTTGGGATTTTTCTTGTGGGCATCGCCCTGGTAGAGGAAGAAGCCTTGACCGCATTTCTTGCCATAGAGCTTATTTTCATACATAGCTTCCAAAAGCTTGGGCATGGCCATGCGCGAACCGTAAGCTTTTTCGAAGACTTTAGTGACTTTATAGCCCACATCATTGCCCACTTCGTCTGCGAGGATGAAGGGCGACATCGGCATGCCGAAATCGAGCATCATCTTCTCAAGCCTTTCGAAATCGGCCCCTTCGGCATACATATGCATGATCTCGTTGGCGCCCGGCACGAAGATGCGGTTGACCAAGAAGCCCGGACAATCGCGTACCACGATGGGCGTTTTGCCGAGCTTGCGGCAGATGTCGACGGCCGTAGCGATGGTTTCAGGAGAAGTTTTATCGGAGGCTACCACTTCGACCAGCGGCATGCGGTCGGCGGGATTGAAGAAATGCATGCCGACAAAGCGTTCGGGATGGGCCATCACGCTTCCCATCTCGCTGATGGTCAATGAGGAGGTATTGGAAGCGATGATCGCATCTTCGCGGGTGACTTTCTCAAGATCCTTCAGGATCTGGTGTTTTAGGTCCAGGTTCTCAACCGCGGCTTCGATGACTAAATCCAGGCGGTTAAAACCTGAATAGTCGGTGGTGCCGCTGATATGGTTGAATTTTAGAGAGGCTTCGCTGGGCTTTAGCTTGCGGTCGCGCACCAGTTTTTTGTAGACCGCATAGGCCGCGCCATACCCCTTGCCGACGGCGGTCCAATCGACATCCTTCATGCGTACGGCGATGTCGCGATAGCTGAACAGCCAGGCGATCAAGCTCCCCATGGTGCCGGCACCGATGACACCCGCTGCGGCCACTTTTTTGGGTTTTACATCTCCGGCTGCGCCTGCATCTTTTTTTAATGCTTCCTGAATAAAGAAGAGCGCGATCAGATTGCGTGCCGCGGTGAAACCTGTTTGCAGATTTTTCTGGAAGGTCTGGACTTCTTTGGCCAGCCCTTCCTGCAGCGGCAGGGCATAGGTCTCTTTGACAAGTTCCAGCGCTATCAACGGGGCGAGATAATGTCCTTTGGTCCTTTTCAGCACATCTTTTTTGGCCATACTGAAGATGAATTTGCGGCCGAGAGGATTGTTTTCCAGCAGCTGGTGGCGCCAGCCGTGCAGCTTGCGCCGCTCGGCGATCTCCTGCCTGCCCTTGTCTGTCAGGCAGGCGTTGATGAATTCGAGGGTTTTCCCGTCGAAAAACTCTGCCGCCACCAGGGCGTCGATCAATTTTATCTTCAAGGCTTTGGCAGCCTTGACAGGCCGTCCACCGAGGATCATGGGCAACCCTTCAATCAAGCCGACCAGCCGCGGCAGGCGCTGCGTGCCGCCCCACCCGGGAAAGATACCCAGCGTCACTTCAGGCAACCCCAGCACAGTCTTTGGGTGGTCTGACGCCACCCGATAGGTGCATGCCAAGGCCAGCTCCATGCCGCCGCCAAGGCAGGTGCCGTTGATCAGCGCCACGGTCGGAAAATGCATTCTAGCAAGCTTGTCAAAGACTCTATGGCCCGTGGCTATCATCTCTTTTGCGCCGGCGGGATCCCGAAAGATGGGTTCAAAACTTTTGAGGTCGGCGCCGGCGATGAAAGTATCTGGCTTGCCGCTTTCAATGGTTAGGATTTTAATCTGCTTATTGGCGGCGGCCCCATCCAGCAGCTGTTCCAGCTCAGTCAGTACGGGCAGCGACAGGGTATTTACCTTCCCCCCCGGCAGATCGAAAACAATGCGGGCGATGCCTTGCTCATCGACGGAAAATCTAAAAGCGGAACTCATTACTGCACCTCCACGATGACGGCCTGGCCTTGTCCACCGCCGATACATAAAGCGGCTAAGCCAAGGTTTTTGTTTCTTCTATTCAGTTCTTTCAAGAGTGTGATCACCAGGCGCGTGCCTGATGCCCCCAGTGGATGCCCGAGGGCGATAGCGCCGCCGTTGACATTGAGTTTATCCATATCGATCACACCCAAAGCCTTTTCACGGCCGAGTTCCTGCCTGGCAAAGCTATCCGAGGCGCAAGCCTTGACGACTGCCAGCACCTGCACGGCGAAGGCCTCATTGATCTCGATGAGGTCAAAATCGGATAGCTGCAGGCCGGTCTTGGACAAGAGTTTCGATATGGCAAATGCAGGTCCTAAGCCCATGCGGCTCGGCTGCAAGCCGGCTTCGGCGTATGCGCGGATGTACCCCAACGGCTTAAAACCCATGGCTTTGGCCTCTGCTTCGCGCATCAGCAGCACGGCAGCGGCCCCGTCCGTGATCTGGCTGGAGGTGCCGGCGGTGACGGTACCGGTGAGCTTGTCAAAGGCCGGCTTCAGCTTGGCCAGCGCCGCCAGCGTCTGGTCGGCGCGGGCGCCGTCATCCTGCAGCTGCATCTTGTCATAAGATGGCGGCAGAGGAATTGGAACCACCTCGTCGGCAAAGGTGCCGTCAGCGATGGCTTTGGCGGCGCGCTGCTGGCTCCTCAAGGCAAATTCGTCCTGTTCGGCGCGGCCGATGCGAAATTCGCGCGCCAGCACTTCGGCGGTCTGTCCCATGCTCAAGCCGCATAAGGGGTCGGTAATTTCAGGGATCTCGGGCAGCAGGAAGCCTGGCCTGAAGGACAGCAGGGCCGACAGCTTCTGGCCAAAACTTTTGGCTTTGCCCAGGCGCTGCAGGAATTCTTTATAGCGTTTGCGCACCAGCACCGGGAAGTTGCTCATCGACTCCACTCCACCGGCGATGACGATGTCGTCGTATCCCAGCAGTATCTTGTCGGCACCACTCATCAGTGCTTCCATGCCGGAGGCGCAGTTGCGGTTGACGGTGTAGGCCGGAACTTTCACCGGCAGGCCGGCCTTGATGGCGATGATGCGGGCGATATTGGTGGCGTGAGGGGGCTGCAGCACATTGCCGAAGACCAGCTCATCGACTTTTTCGGCGGGGATGCCGGTGCGGGCGATCAATTCCCTGACTATATACGCCCCAATATCATCAGCTTCCATATCGCGCAAGACGCCGGCCGCTTTACAAAATGGGGTGCGGATACCGGCCACAATGGCAATGCGTTCTTTCATTCTTCCACCTCGTTTTGATACATCTCATCGATCAGTTTGTTATATTTCCTGGTCACCGCTTCGCGCCGGATTTTCATCGATGGCGTAAGATCGCCACCTTTGATCGTCAGAGGCTCCAAGACAAAGCGATAATCGCGAATCTGCTCGGGATGATTTAAATGTCTGTTTACTTCGGCTAGCAACGTGTCTATTTCATAGCGGATATAGGCACTCTTTAAAAAGTCTTTGTCGCTCAAATTTTCCTGGCGCTGCTTTTTCTTCAGACGCAATACCACGTCCATATTAGGGAATAGCAGGCATGAGGCAAATTTGCGCCCTTCGGCTACGACAAGTGCCATGTCGATCAGTGAATGACGGCAAATAGACTGCTCTATCGGCATGGGAGCGATATATTCGCCGGTTGATGTCTTATAGAGTTCTTTCAAACGCCCGACGATGGTCAAATAGCCCTCGCTATCCATTGTCCCCTTATCCCCGGTATGCAGATAGCCTTGCGCATCGAGGGCCCTCGCCGTCTGTTCCGGATTTTCATAATAGCCATGCATGACTAAAGTCCCTTTCACGAGCAGCTCCCCTTCGGGCGAAATGATCACCTGCTGATCAGGCAGCAGACGGCCGACAGTGCCTATTTTGCTCTGTGCTGGAAAATTTGTACTTAGTGGGCACGCTTCGGTCAGTCCCCATCCCTGATAGATGGGGATGCCGATGACTTCAAAAAAATGTTGCAGCTGTGGACTTAAAGGAGCGCCGCCGGAGATGAACATGCGCATTTTTCCGCCCAGAGCAGCTCTTAACTTACCATAGACCAGGGCGTCGAGCAGCGGCAGGAAGAACTTCCTTACTTTTGACTCAGGTTTACTTGCCAGCTGGAAAGCCCACCTGCCGATAAGGCGCTTGAAAAGGCCGGCATGATGGAGTTTTTCCACCATCTTGCCGTAAACTTTTTCCAATAGCCGCGGCACAACGGCGATCATGGTAGGCTTGACTTCGCTGCAGATTATCGAAAGGCGTTTGTGGTCATTGGTATAGTAGATGCTCACCCCACGATAGAGCATCCATAGATTGAAGCAGTGCCCAAAGACGTGTTCCAGTGGCAGTACGCTAAGATAGCAGTCGGTTTTAGGGTCCCAGCTGAAGCCTTGGAAATCTGCCTGCCCGATCAAATTCAGCTGGGTCAATTCAACCCCTTTGGGAACGCCTGTGCTGCCGCTGGTATAGATGATGGTGATGATGTCCTCGGGTTTAAGGGCGGCCTGCAATTCGGCATAAAACGTGGGATATTTTTTATCTAATGCGTTGCCGCCATCCATGACGACTTTTAAAGACTTGACCTTATCATAAGCTGGCACATTGCCGCCCAGGGCGATAGCCACATCAAAGCATTCGACATATTTTTGAAATACAGGCCACTGCTCAACACCTTCGACAAAGATGATTTTAAGTTTGGTCTGCTGCACTTCATAGAGGAAATTCTCTTCTGAGATCGTAGTAAAAAGCGGCACCATCACGCCCCCAGCCATCACGATGGCGAGATCGGCAATGGTCCATTCAGGCGATGAGGTGGCAAAAATCCCCACTCTGTCGCCCCGCTTCAAGCCTAACTCATGCAACCCAAGTGCCAGATCTTTGACCGCGCGCAAAACTTCCTCGGTCGATGTAGCCTGCCAAACGCCCTCGCTATCGCACTGGTTCAGCGCTTTGGGATTCAAATACCCTTTTTCAATGCGTTTCAATAGATCGACATAGGTCTCACATGCTGCCATTGTGCTGCCTCAGGAATTTATACATTAAAATATTTAGTTCGCTATTATAGGATTATGCGCATCGCCCCCTTTTTAGCAAGTATTCATAACGAATGGATGAAGCGGAGGCCATGTTCACCTTGCACAGTGAAAACTTTCGGTCACAACCATTTCTGCCCTCCTCTGCGTCTCTGCGTTGAATTCCTTTAGACAATTTAACGCAGAGACGCTGAGATGCGGCGACATAGAGGAGGGCAGACTGGTTGTAAAAGGCGGCATGCTCACCTTTTTTTAACGAAAAGGTGAACAATGCCGAAGCGGACGTTCATGAACGGTTAGATATGGTCATTTCATGAGAGAGATCAAGTGATCCCGATTGACCACGCTCTTAGCGCCAAACCAGATATTCCACAGTCCTTTTGCAAATTTTGCATCGGTGATAGTGCCGACCGTTTTCCCTTTAAGCTGGACTTCAACGATTCCGCCGGGTAACCAGCGGATCACATGTTCATCCCCTTTTTCTGCATCCTGATTAAAGAAGGCAATATAAGTCTTAATGGCCGCCTGTAATTGTGTATAGACAGGATCTGGGATGGCTGTTTTAAAGGAATCTTCATACCCTTCCTGAATGGTAGCTGCCGGGACTGCGCGGACCCATTTAATCGTTAATTGCTTTGCATTGGCATCGCTCATAATGGCTTGAAGTTTATCTTTTCCTACGGCAACGCCTTTTTGAAGATAGTGCGCTACGCTATAAACCTTGATAATTAGTTTTTTTCTGGTCGAAACCCCGGTGGCATCAAGTTGATAATCTTTTCCTTGATAATCAAATGCAATCTGTGCAGGAAAGACTTCTCCAGTGGCTTTATCGCTGACTTGATTTCCGGCATGCAGATTAAAAGCACACATCAGGGCAAGAAAACTAAACAACTTGAATTTCATAAACACCTACCTGGTTGGTTGCATTCATTCATATCATATTTCCCTGCCATCCAACAACGATGAATCTTCAGATCAATGCGAAAAATAGAGTCATGTTCACCTTCACAGAAAAACCTTCGGTCACGATAAATCTATTCTCTCTCTGTGCTCTCCGTTACTCTGTGTTTCAAAAAAATCAAACACAGCGGAAGAGAGAGCACGGAGAAAAAACTTGTCCTGTTGGGTGAACAACGCCAAAAGTAGCACGATTGGCAAAAACGTCCGCTTCGTCCACCTTTGCGCTGTCCGCCTTGTCCGCTCAGTCCGTTTCGTCCGCTTTTGTTCCTAGACAATTACCGCTATAGATATTATACTTGCCACTATAAGAATCTAAAGAGGATGTTGTCATTATCATGCTTACCGAAGAAATCCGCCGCAAATTCCTAAACTATTTCAAAGCTCAGCAGCACGCCATCATCGCCTCATCGCCGGTTGTGCCGCATGACGACCCCACGCTGCTGTTCACCAATGCCGGCATGAACCAGTTCAAAGATGTCTTCCTCGGCAAAACCCACCGCGACTACACCCGCGCCACCACCAGCCAGAAATGCATCCGCGTGGGCGGCAAGCACAACGACCTAGACAACGTAGGCCACACCAGCCGCCACTTGACTTTCTTTGAAATGCTCGGCAACTTCTCCTTCGGCGACTACTTTAAAAAAGATGCCATCCGCTTCGCCTGGGAGGTTTCTACCGAAGTATTCGGTTTTGATGAAAAGCGCATCTGGCCTACCATCTTCCGCGATGACGATGAGGCCTTCGAACTATGGCTTAAATATGTACCGGCCGAACGCATCACGCGCTTTGGCGAAAAAGAAAACTTCTGGGCCATGGGCGATACCGGCCCTTGCGGTCCCTGCTCAGAACTACTCTACGACCGCGGCGCGCGCTATGGCGCGGCCACCCGACCCAGCGAAGACCCCGAAGGAGAGCGCTTTCTTGAATTTTGGAACCTGGTCTTCATGCAATACAACCGCATGCCGGACGGGACGATGGCGCCCTTGCCAAAGCCCTCCATCGATACGGGCGCAGGACTTGAACGCGTGGTCAGCCTGAAGATGAATGTGGAAAGCGTCTTTGAAACCGATATCCTGCGCAGCCTGATCGCCCAAGTGGAGCAGATCTCCGGCCGCAGCTATGACCCTGCCGACCAAGTGCATGGCTCTGCCTTCCGCGTCATCGCCGACCACCTGCGCTGCCTGGCCTTCGCCATTGCCGACGGCGTGCAGCCGAGCAATGTCGACCGCGGCTATGTGCTGCGCAAGGTGCTGCGCCGGGCGGTGCGCTATGGACGCATGCTGGGCTTGGAAGAGCCATTTCTGGCTAGAGTTTTGCCACGCCTGCTGTCGACCATGGGACAGGACTATAAGGAATTGCATGCCGCTGAAAGCCGCATCGCCGAGACGCTGACCATCGAAGAAGAAGCCTTCATCCGCACCCTGCGCCGCGGCGGCAATATCTTAAACAACATCATGGAAAAGGCCCAAGGAGAGCACAAACAGATCAGCGGCGATGACGCCTTCAAGCTGAAAGACACCTACGGCTTCCCCTTGGAAGAAATTCTGCTGCTGGCCAAAGATGACGGCGTGACGGTGGATATAGAACGCTATCAGTCCCTGGAGCAGGAAGCCAAAGAACGCTCGCGCAGCGTGCATAAAGGCACCCAGCAGATTGCCGGCGAAAGCCTCTTTGCCGCCTATATCACAGAGCATGGACCCAGCGAATTCTTAGGCTACACCCAAAACCAAACGACCGCCACCGTGCGCGCGCTGGTCGTGGACGGCGCCTTCGTCGGCGAGATGCACGCAGGCCAGGAAGGTCTCGTTATCCTTGACAAAACCCCCTTCTACGCCGAAATGGGCGGCCAGGTAGGCGATAGCGGTATCCTGCACAGCGAAAAATCCCTGTTCAAAGCCAGCGACTGCACAGCCCCATATAAAGGCATCATCGCGCATGCCGGCGTGCTGGAAAGCGGCTTGCTGACCATCGGCACCCCCCTCACCGCCACCATTGATACCATCCGCCGCCAAAAAATCGCCAACAATCACACGGCCACGCACCTCATGCACTGGGCCCTGCATAAAGTCCTCGGAGAACATATCAAGCAGGCAGGCTCCGTTGTCGACCCCTCGCGGCTGCGCTTCGACTTCAGCCACCATAAGGCCCTCACCACCGACGAGATCCAGCAAATCGAAGATATCGTCAATGCCAAGATCCGCGAAAATATGCCTGTCAAAGGCTATGAGATCTCGTATGACGAAGCCCAAAAGAAACAGGATATCAAACAGTTCTTTGGCGAGAAGTACGGCTCCATCGTCCGCGTCATCGATATCGACTACTCCAAAGAACTTTGCGGCGGCACCCATACCTCTGCCACCGGCACCATCGGCCTGTTCCGCATCGCCAAAGAAAGCAGCATCGCCGCCGGCGTGCGCCGCATCGAAGCCGTCAGCGGGGAAGAAGCCGAAAAGCTCGGCCGCCAAAGCGACAGCCTGCTCAACGAGTTGGCAGGCTTCTTAAAGACACAGCCGCCGAAGCTGTTAGAACGCATCGAAAAACTCGTCGAAGAAAACAAAGCGCTCGCCCACCAGCTCAAGACGTTCAGGAAAGCGCAGCTCAATGGCCTGGCCGGCAGCCTGATCGCCAAACTGGAGACCATCAACCACATCCCGCTGGTGGCAGCCGATGTCGACATCTCTCCCGAAGAAATGCGCAGCCTGTCCGATGACATCATGCTAAAGCTGCCCTCCTGTGTACTCGTGCTGGCAGCCAAATGCGACGACAAATGCCAGCTGCTGGTAAGGGTCAGTGACGACCTGGCCGAGAAAGGCACCAAAGCCATCGATATCATCAAAATTCTGGCCCCCATCGTCGAAGGCACCGGCGGCGGCAAAGGCAACAGCGCCCAAGCCGGCGGCAAAGCCCCGCATAAGATCGGCGAGGCCTTGCTTAAAGCACGGGAGCTACTGTAAACCGTGCTTGATGAGATCCTGCAAAGTGAGAAGCTGCGCGAACTGCACCACGCTTTGCAAAACAGCCAGTCGGTACTCATTGAAGACCTTTGGAATGCCCCCAAAGCGCTAATTGCCGCGCTGGCACAGCAGGCCACCGGCAAACACGTCCTCATCCTGACCGGCGGCAGCCAGGAGGAGGTGCGCCTCTATCACGATTTCGCCTTTTTCACCCGGAATCCCGTTATCGATTTCCCCGCCTGGGAGACGTTGCCGTCGGAAAACATCGCCCCCAGTCCCGATATCGTCGGCGAGCGCTACCGCGCCCTGCATGAACTGTCGTCATCCTCGCAGCCATACATCATCTTAAGTAGCTTGCAGGCCTGCCTGCAAAGGCTCATCCCGCCTGCCAGCTTCAAAAAACTCTATCTCCATCTGGAAAGCGGCCAAAGCTATGTCTTTGACGACCTCATCACGCAGCTGAATAAGATGGGCTACCAACGCTGCGGCGTAGCCAGCGACAAAGGACAGTATGCCGTACGCGGCAGCATCATCGATATTTTCCCTGTCTCCTCCCCCGATCCTTTCCGGCTGGAATTCTGGGGCGACGATCTGGAATCGGTGCGCATCTACGACCCCATCGGCCAAAAATCCGTTAAACCCGCTGCCACCCTCGAAATCACGCCCGCCCAGGAGATGGAGCTGCTCGGCGCGGCAGCCCAGCTTAGCACCATTTCGGACTACCTGGGACCAAACACCCTCATTATCTACGACGACCTGCTGGCTATCGAAGACCGCTATGCATCGCTAGTGGGCATGTCGGCGCCATCGAAAGCCTTTGCCAGCATCGAAGACTTCCTCGATACCGTAGCACCGCTGCAACAGATATTCTTGAGTCAGCAGCCCATCGAAGAACTTAGCGAAGTTTATCTGACAAAAAAAGGCGGCCACGGCTTCTATTCAGCCTTAGCCCCCATGCAAGAAGTGGCCTTCCAGATGTTCAACCGCAAATTCACCGCCCAACGCTTCGTGCCGGCCTTTGCCACCATCAGCGAATACCTATTCCCCGACAATCCCGACAGCGAACGGCTGTCGGGGCAAGACCTCATCATTGCACTCGGCACGTTAAGCCGGAAAGATGTGCATCTCTATGTGCTATGCCCGACGGAGCTGGATGAAACCAATTTCCATAAGCGCCTGCAGGATGCCGGCATCGCCCTGCCCAGACACACCACTTTCCAAATTGGCTATCTCTCCAACGGCCTGGTCATCGAAGACCTATCGCTCGTTATCCTGCCGCTGACCGAAATCACCAAACGCTATAAGATCCGCCGCCAGAAACAGCGCAGCACCTACCACACCTCGCCGGTCGACACCTACGACCTGTCGCCGGGCGAGATGATCGTGCATTATAACAACGGCATCGGCCGCTACCTGGGACTGGAAAAGCGCCCCGACCACCAGGGCATCGTCAACGAATACCTGCTGGTCGAATACGCCGATAATGCCAAATTGTATGTACCCTTCAATCAATCCCATCTGGTCAGCAAATATATCGGCGCCAACGAGGAAATCCCCAAGATGCATGCCTTGGGCGGTACGCGCTGGAAGAAAAGCCGCGAGCAGGCCGAACGCGCCATCATGGGGTATGCTTCAGAGCTGCTAGAACTCTATGCCAGACGCGAGCTGGCCGGCGGCTTCAGCTATGGCGAAGACAGCTCCGATATGCACGACTTCGAAGAAGAATTCCCCTACGTCGAAACCGAAGACCAGCTCGCCGCCATCGCCAGCATTAAAACCGACATGATCTCCAAAAAATCCATGGACCGCCTGATCTGCGGCGATGTGGGCTATGGCAAAACAGAAGTCGCCATGCGCGCCGCCTTCAAAGCCGTCATCGACGGGCATAAGCAGGTGGCTGTACTCGTACCTACAACAGTGTTGGCCATGCAGCACTATGAGAATTTCGTCGACCGCTGCAGCAGCTTCCCGGTCAATATCGCCGTGCTGTCGCGCTTCCGCACGGCCAAGCAGATCAAAGAATCCCTGGAAGGCATCGCAAGTGGCGCCGTCGATATCGTCATCGGCACCCACCGCGTCATCAGCGAAGACGTTAAATTCAAAGACCTGGGTCTCTTCATCATCGATGAGGAACAGCGCTTCGGCGTCAAAGCCAAAGAACACTTAAAGAAAATCAAAGTCGGCGTCGACTGCCTGACACTGTCGGCCACGCCGATTCCACGCACCCTCTATATGTCACTGACCAGCGCCCGCGATATGTCGGTGATCAACACGCCGCCGCAAGACCGTCTGCCGATCACCACCATCATCACCGAAAGCAATGAGCTGACCATCAAAAATGCCCTGTTGCGTGAACTGGCGCGTGATGGGCAGGCCTATATCATCCACAACCGCGTCGACAGCATCTTCGAATATGCCGCGCGCATCCAGAAGCTGTTGCCCAAAGCCCGCATCGTCGTCGGCCACGGCCAGATGTCGGCCGATGAACTCGACCTTGTCTTCCATACCTTCAAAAGCGGACAGGCCGATATCCTCATCGCCACCACCATCATCGAAAATGGCATCGACATCCCCAATGCCAACACCATCTTGATCGACCGGGCCGACAGGTTCGGCATGGCAGACTTATACCAGTTGCGCGGCCGCGTGGGCCGCTGGAACCGCCGCGCCTATGCCTACTTCTTCGTCCCTAACCAGCGCATCCTGCCCGAAATCGTACGCAAGCGGTTGATGTCGCTGGCCGAATCCAGCGGCTATGGCGGCGGCATGAAAGTCGCCATGCGCGACCTGGAAATCCGCGGCGCCGGCAACATCCTAGGGACTGAACAATCCGGACAGGTGGCTTCGATCGGCTTCCACCTGTATTGCAAGTTGCTGAAACGCACCATCGCGGCCATGCAGGGAAAAATCTCAAGCGTCGTCACCGACGCCAAGGTCGAATTCCCCGCCGACGCCCGCCTGCCCGAAGACTACGTCAACGAAACCAGCCTGCGCATGGGCATCTACCAGCGCCTCGGCGATGCCGTCTCAGGGGAAGAGGTCGACGCCATCTGGGAAGAACTCAAAGACCGCTTCGGTCCGCCGCCGCCACCTGCCGTCTGGCTCTACCACCTCACGCGCCTGCGCGCCTTCGCCGCCCGCCACGGCTTCACCCTGCTCAAGCAGGAGAAACTCACCCTGACGGCCGAAAGGCAGAAAGGCAAAGAAGTCACCACCCGCAAAATGCTGGTCGCCCAGCCCAAAACCCCCCAAGAGATGGAGCGCAAGCTCATCGCCGCCCTCGAAAAGGAATTCCACCTTAATTAGTAAAAGGAAAGGGACCTAAGGGACGTAAAGGACCTAAGGGACGAAAGTGACATTTAAGACTTATCGCTTAAAATTGTCGAATCGGGCAGGCCTCCCCGTGTTAAGGCGTTTTGATTAAAAAGATTTGATAAGTAACAAGGGTATTGGTTTAACTTTGGCATCATGCATTTGCTGCTGAGCCCCATCATGGGGCGGCCATATTTGTAGCCCATGGTGTAGCGCCAGCCGGCGCAAACCGTGGGTCACAATCCCAAAACAATCCAGCCCCAGAGGGGCGTTATAATTGCATCTTTGAATTCTCACAATGTTAAAACCCTAGGGATCAAATTATAACACCCCCTTGGGGCTGGATTATTTAATTTATGACCCACGGTTTGCGCCTGCCGGCGGCCGAGTAGTTAAATGGACTTTCACCATAAAACCCTCACAGAACCGTACGTGAAGCTCTCACTTCATACGGCTCGTCTGTCCAAATCGTGTCTCTGCATCCATTGCCAATTCGCAAAAAGATTTGATTCTCTTTTTCTTATTCTAGATAACCAGTCTTTTGCTTTTAGCCAACTATGCTTCAACTTCTCATATTTCTTCTTTGCCCATTTCATCAAGACAGTGTCTACATTCCTCATTATAGGCCAAAGTTCAGACGCATTAAATTTCCCATAATAATTTATCCATCCTGATATGACTGGATTTATTATTTTGGTGAATTCTCTTAGATTTCCATTCGGTTTGACTTCTTTTAACCAGCTTTTTATTTTATCCCTTGCTTTCTGTTTTGCCTTGTCGCTAATTGCCGGAGTAAAATTTACAAAGAGTTTACCTTGTCGATTTCTTGACGATCTCGGTCTAAAAGTATAGCCTAGAAAATCAAATTTCTCGTTTTGGTAGTTACCTCGTCTATTTGAGTCTTTGCAATATACGATTTTGGTCTTCTCGGGATGCAATTCAAGCTTGCACTCTTCAAGTCTTTTCCTGATGTCTTCTTTAAGTTTTACCGCCTCTTCTTCGGTTCTACAATGTACTACAATATCATCTGCGTATCTTTCAAATGGATTTCCAGAATAATTTCTTTTCATCCATTCATCAAATGCGTAGTGCAAGTAGAGATTGGCTAATAGTGGACTTATTACGCCACCTTGTGGGGTGCCTTTTGTCCTTTTCACCAAACTTCCGTCTTTGGCTTCTGCAGGGGCTTCTAACCATCGTTGCACATATATGAGAATCCAAGGTTCTTGTGTGTGCCTTTTGACAGCACGCATCATGAGTTCATGATCGATGTTATCGAAAAATCCTTTGATATCTATATCCAAGATCCAGTCATACTTCCAACACATCCTTCTGGCTACTTCTACGGCATCTAATCCCGATTTATTTGGTCTATATCCGTACGAGTCATTATGAAAATGCGGCTCTATCAATGGTTCTAGATACATTTTAACAACCATCTGTGCAATTCGGTCTCCTACTGTGGGAATCCCCAACTCTCTCATCTTTCCATCTGCTTTAGGTATTTCTACCGTTTTAACAGGCGGCGGAAAGTAGCTTCCAGATGACATCCTATTCCAAATCTTGTAGAGATTCCTTTTCAGATCATTCCCAAAATCTTGAATAGATACATCATCAACTCCTGCTGAACCTTTATTGGCTTTTACACACTCATATGCTTCCATAAATGCATATTTAGAAATATGATACGATTTTGCCTTCTCCATTTAGGTCATTCCTTTCGGTTGTCTATTTTGAAATCGGCTGGACAGGAGACCCCTTCGCTCCATCTTCGTTACAAAGACTTCTTCACTACTACGAATCTCTCCGCCCTCGTGCTACGCCTTGGTACTTTCGTCCTCGGATTTCGTATCCTTGTGACTTTTCCCTTATCATCGTAGCGACAAGTTCAAACGTTCCGTACTTTAAGCCTAGATTAGGTTCATGTTACCTCTGTGCCGGACACAATCCAACCAGTACATCAGGTTTCCGTTGGACTCTTCCTAGAAACGTGTAGAGATCTCTAGTTTTTATGTCACTTATCCCACTTTCGACACTTACTTACGGTACTTACTTGTTGTTCATCTCCCTAATCATCACCTGATGTGATCTGGTCACACCTTTTCTCTAACGTTCACCACAAGTAGCATTTAACTAATGCAGCTTAGAGTGGTTTGAATCAGCACCTGTATGCCGATCCGAGGGGTCTTCCCTCATCTTATAATACAGCTATGTTTCCCTCCTTGCGGAGGGAAACATTCGTTTCACAACTACACCGTGGGCTACAAATATGGCCGCTCCTATGGAGCTCAACAACATTCGTTTACTATATGCTGCGCGCAGTCACAGGTCACCCACAAGCTTGGGCGAGACCACCCAGGCGATCTGCCACTGGCGTCCCTGCCTTTCCAGGCATACCACACAAGCACAGCAGAAATCCACCGGGCAGGGATACTCCTCGCCATAGAGCAGGGTTGACAGCAATCTTTCCATAAAAGGCAGATGGCCGACCAGCATCAGCTGGCGCGGCTGTGTGTGGATATCTGTCAGAATCGCTTCAATGGGATCTGAGGGCTTAAGCCCGGTTCTTTCAATTGGAGATAGATGGGGTGCAAGTCCTTGGGCTAGTATTTCAGCCGTCTGCTGGGCGCGCCTTTTTACGCTATGCAAAATCTCATCGATTTCAAGCGCTGCCGGCTTTAAAAGATTAACCACGGCCTGCGTTTCACGGATCCCCGTTTCAGACAACGTCTGGTCGGCAAAGGAGCTATATTCTCCATGTCTGACTAGATAAAGTTTCATCAAAAACAGCTCCTTATTGCCAGTCGACTTCCGGCGGCTGGGGTGTGCCGATCAACGGCCCGAAGGTGGGTTTGCGCTGCTTGGTGAGCCTGAAAGCGTGTCCGCAGCGCTCGCAGGTAACCTCCTTAATCCAGGCTCCCAAGCGGTAGTGATAATCTTCCCGGCTTTCATTGATGCGGCCGCATTTGGGACATTGATGGTATTGCACAATCAGATCCCAGGTATGCTCGCCTTGCTGCGTCATGGCTCCTCCTTCTTACCGGCGCCAAAGACGGCTACGATGAGCGATGCCAGAAAGCCGCGTTTCTGCTTTTTGGGCTGCTGCAGCGTGTTACCCCAGCCGTTGATTTCATGCATTTCGCAGCCATAAATGCCGCGGCCTGGTTCAATCGTCTGCTTTTGCATGGGCTCATCTGTTTTGTAGTCGTGATATTCCTTATGCCACATCACCTTGCCTTTTACGGTTGTTGCTGAGCTCCATAGGAGCGGCCCCTATTTGTAGCCCACGGTGTAGCGCCAGCAGGTGCAAACCGTGGGTCAGCATAAAAAACACAGCTAGCCCCAAGGGGGCGTTCTAATTGTAACCTGGGCTTATCAATCTGTTGCTGAGCTCCATCGGAGCGGCCCTATTTGTAGCCCACGGTGTAGCGCCACTCGGCGCAAACCGTGGGTCAGCATAAAAAACACAGCTAGCCCCAACGGGGCGTAATAATTGGAGCCCCGTCTTTATCAAAGCATCAATGGACTCTGGTAATATCACGCTAAACCCCATTCAGCAATAGAAACTCGTTCCATTCTTCAGCATATGATCGCAGTCGATGATGTTCTTCCTGATTCTGAATGTAATATTTAACATCCTCAACGCTAGAAGAGCTTATTGAAAATGCGCCATATCCCGCTTGCCACTCGAAATGCTGATATTTTGAACTGCTGTTTTTCAGCCAATGTGTGGCGGCAGTCTTTACTTCTCTCATTAAATCTGAGAGAGATTTATTTTTTGGCGCCTCTACAAAGACATGCACATGGTCTTCCACACCACCGATGGCATGCATTTCCCCTTGACAGTTGATAATCGCGGTTTCAATTTTAGCATATAGCTCAGATCTCATATCTTTGTCCAAATCAGGAGATCGATTATGTGTCGACCAAACAGTATGCAAGAGTATCTTTGAGTGACTATTCTCCAAAAAATACTGTTCATTGAATGGAATGTCCTGTTTTTTAAGCATACTTTTGAGTTCATCAATATAACTCATTCTGCTTGAATTGTGCCGATTTTCGTCTAGCTGGATATATCGACAGACATTATCAACTCTATCCCTTTGAATGCTGACAGCCAGATACCCTTTTTGCCAGCTAAAGTTAGAGTCGATTCCTTGGCGGGACTTAATCCATTTGGAAGAGTACGCTTTAACGTGGGAAATGAGGGTGGATAAAGAAATATCAGCAGGTAGTAAGAGTAGAATGTGAATATGGTCTGAAGTACCACCACAGGCAAAAACTTTTCCGTCTTTCGCCTTCACTAGCGTGCTAATGTAGGCATAGAGTTCATTCCTAACAGATTGGGAAATCAGAAACAATTGACCCTGTGTCGACCAGATAACATGAATGAGTTGGTTAATGTGGGAGTGACTCATCAATTAAAACTATCGTTGTAGCTGGGTTTTCTGACCATATAAAGCATACTTAAGGCCTAGGGATCCAATTATAACGCCCCCTTGGGGCTAACTTTTTTTTTTATTTTTTGACCCACGGTTTGCGCCTGCCGGCCCTACACCGTGGGCTACAAATAGGGCCGCTCCTATGGAGCTCAGCAACATGTTCTAAGGCCAAAAATCCAATGATAACGCCCCCTTGGGGCTAGCTTTTTTTATTTTGACCCACGGTTTGCGCCTGCCGGCCCTACACCGTGGGCTACAAATAGGGCCGCTCCTAGGGAGCTCAGCAGCAACCGTATAATATATACTTAGCTTATGTCAAGGATGATCATTTCATTCCATTATATCCCGCGGTTTGCCCCTATTTGAGCATATGCACAATTTCAGTTGGATTACTTTGTGTTGTGCCACTGAAATAAAATTCTTGAAAGAATATCACCCACTGTTTATACCGACTATAATTCCAAAACAATTTACCTACGATTTTTCATGTCAAAATATCTTTCCTCATTAATAGTTTCCATCGCGCTAATGACCGCCTGCAGCTGTCCGCAAAAATACTGCCCGTCAGACACCCCCCCCTCGCTGCCAGATTGCCCCGTGATTCAGCAGCCGGTGCGCCTGGCGCTCGTCTTAGGCGGCGGCGGGGCGCGCGGCATTGCGCATGTCGGCGTGTTGGAGGTATTCCGGGAAAACAGCATCCCAGTCGATGTCATTATAGGATGCAGCGCAGGCAGCATTGTCGGTGCTCTATATGCCGACGACCCTGATACGGAGCACCTCAAAGAGGTTTTCTTATCGCTGCGTACAGATTATATTATCGATTTCGACATCTGGAATGCCCGCTATGGATTATGCCAGGGGAAAACGCTACGCAGATTCCTTAATACAAATCTGGATGCCACCAATTTTGATGAACTGAAGATCCCTTTCTTTGCCGTGACTACCGATCTATACTCCAGCGAACTTGTCACCATTGGCGGCGGCCCCATTGCCCCAGCCGTTGAAGCTTCGGCAGCGATACCGTTCGTCTTTGTACCCGTTTGGCTGCATGGCAGAGCCTTTGTCGATGGCAGTGTCATCGACCCTGTGCCGGTGCGCGTGGCCCGCAAATTCAATCCGGAAATCATCGTGGCCGTAGACTTGCGCGGCTTGCTGCCTGAAGATTTCCCGACGAATCTCTTTGGTGTGGCTGAACGCAGTGCCGAGATCACCTTGCTTTGGCAGAGCGAAAGCTGCGTGCAGCATGCCAGCGTGATCATCAGGCCGGAGCTCGATGATGACATCGGCTGCTTTGCAGGTGACAAATATCACGAGACCATCTATCAAGCCGGCAGAAAAGCCGCCCTGGATGCCCTACCAACAATCCAGGCGCTGCTGGAAGGCCGTGGGAAAGAGGCCTGCGCAGAGTAAGGGAATTGGCGTCTGTATAAAATGGACGATATGGCACCCACATCTTGCTGAAAGAAAAGAGAAGGATCAATAGGCCTTGGCATCTACCTATAAAATAAAGCAACTGGTGACTGCTATGCAGTTATACCATGATCTAGTGAAAATTTGACATATTGTCTAAAATGAAATTCAGCGCATAAGAACAGCCAAGCGGCGCAAAGAGGATAAACAGCAAAATTAAAGGGCAGGATGGCAAGCTATGCAGGATAAATATAGCCTCAAGAAAAAGCGTGGCTACAATTTGTTTGTATTGTGATTATCCTGACTATCTTGCCATCCTGTTATTTTTTGCTGTTGCCCCCTTTGCGATCATTGCATTGAATCGATTTCAAAACCTATTGCCAAGGGTAATGATACAAAAACTAATCCATTGACAATCCAGGCTGCGGCTTATTCGATATCGCTCATGTCGATGCGTTTGGAAGATGGGCTACGCTCATCTTTTTCAGCTTTTTTAACATCTTCCTCTGTGCCGGGCAGGACATCTGTGATCGCGCCTTTAAGAACTTCTATTTTGGAGCCGTCGTACATTTTCAAGATTACAGTTTGTTCCTGAATGCGCAGCACGGTGCCGATGATGCCAACGGCTGTGACGCGGTCGCCTTTTTTGAGGGCACCGCGTTGATCTTCGATGATCTTGCGTCTTTTCTGTTCTGGACGCCATAGGATGAAGTAGAAAAAGAGCATGGCGATGGCGATCATGATCACCGTCTGCCACATGCCTTGATCGCGCGGCGGCATGCCATCGCCTTCATCAGCTCCTAGAAGTGGGGCTGAAACGATAAAAGCCTGCATGCAAATAAGCAAGTAAACGATTTTTTTCATTGATATCCTTCCGGGTTGATCTATACCGCGCGGGCGGCATAGTAGATTGCAAAAAGTATAATAGTGAGAAGGGTATTTTAAAGCATGATTACTTTTCAACAGCCATCGCTAATGTTAAAATGAAACGTTTGCCCTTTTTTGGCGAAACCTAAAAAGCCTGCGGCTACGGCATCGGGCAATGCTCCGGGCTGATAATGGTAAAGCCACATTTTCTGCTTGATTTCCGGCGGCAGCGTCACCAGTTCACTGTAATGGGCATGGGTGCCGCTTTTATGGTGGCATGTTTCGCAGTCCTGGAAAATAATGGTAGCCTTCTGATAGTGCTGTATGGTCTCAGAGAGGACAAATTGCGCATCGGTGGTAAGAAAGATCTTGTGCTGGTTGATCTGAAAAAACAGGCCATAGCTCGGATTGAGCGTATCGCCGGAATAGGTATGAATGGTTCTTATCAGGTGAAAGTCGACCCCCTCCCATTGAAATGAACCATTAATTTTGACAGCGTCAACATCATAAAAAGTCCTCAGATTGGGATTTAGCCCTTTAATGCTGTTTAGTCCACCCGACATCACATGATGCCAGAGAGACTCCGCCAGGTTTTGGCTGAGATGTATGCGCAGTCTATGGGCCGTAGGATCGAAATAAGTGGTAAATGACAGCCATTCCAGCCCTCCCACATGGTCGGCATGCAGATGGCTTATATAGACATCATCCAGATCTTTGTATGAAAACCCCTGTTCCTTTAACGAAAAGCGTGCATCGGATCCGCAGTCTATTAGCAGGCGCTTTCCCTGGTCGGATTCCAGCAACATATTCGAATGGTAGTTGCCATCCCCTAGCGTAAAGGCGGAACCGGTTCCTAAAAAAGTGAATTTCATTTTCGCGCTCCCCCATATTTGACGGCAAGGATAGTGATATCATCCGATTGAGGGGCCTCTTTGACAAAGTCTTTTACTTCTTTCAAACTGCCTAAGACAAGCTCTTTGGCGGTAGTGAACGACTTGCCCTTTAAAAACACTTCCAGCCTTTCATTAGAGTAGAGTTCATCTTTACTGTCAGTGGCTTCATTGACGCCATCGGTATATAGATAGATGAAATCGCCCGGGTAGCACTGGATGGTTTTGCTGTTGAAGACAAAATCAGCCTGGATGGCAAGCGGGATACATGGAGATTCGAATGTCAAATTGGTAATCGTGCCATCCGGATGAATGATATAAGGGGGATTGTGACCGGCGCTGCCATATTCAAAAACACCGGTCGCAAGATTGAGCATGCCGAAGAACAGGGTCAAGAACATCAACTCCTCGTTGTTGCCGACCAGGAGATTGTTGACCTGCATCAGGATATCTTCGGGATGCATGGTGGCCTTTGCTACGGCTTTAAATAGTGTCTTCGCCATGGCCATAAATACGGCAGCGGGTATGCCTTTACCGGACACGTCACCCACGATGATACAAAGGTAATTGTCATCCAGCAGGAAAAAGTCATAAAGATCCCCCCCTACAAACTTTGCCGCATCCAGGATGGCATAGACGTCGACAATGTCAATTATATCGGGAAATGGCGGAAAGGTAGTCGGCAGCATGCCCAATTGAATTTTACGGGCATGCTGCAAGCTCTCTGCCAACAATTGATTTTCGACGTAGTGTTCGATCAGCTGGGCGCGCTGCAGAGCCACTGAAATATGACTGGAGAGGGCTTCAAGAATTGCTTCGTCCTCTTCGTCAAAAGCATCGGCGGTTTTTTTATTTAAAACTTGGATGACCCCGACGAGCTGTCCTTTGTCGCCGAGCAGCGGCATGCACAGCAGGCTTTTGGTGCGGTAGTTATTTAGTTTATCTATGCCAGGATTGAACCGCTTGTCAAGATAAGCATCAGGGATGTTTTCTGTTTTGAGTGTTTTGGCCACATCTCCTGCCACGCCAATGCCTACAGGAAAGCGTATCTCCGAACTTACCAGCCCCTGGGCGATTTTACTCCACAGCTCATTGGTTTTTTCATCGTATATGAACAGGCTGCTGCGGTCGGCATCCATGACTTCCGTCGTTTTGTCCAAAATCAATTTCAGCAAGTTGTCAATGGTGATTTCACTGCCCATGGCTTTAGACACATCCAAAATAGCCTGGAGCTTGTGGATGGATTGCAGCGCTTCATCTAGTGTTTTAATGGGCTTCACAGACACCTCATCCTATCAGGTTAGCGGATCTACTGACACCAGCTTGGCGTTATCTGCACTATATTTGTAAACGGCGTTACCCCATCAATGATGTAAGGATAAAGTGTATCGGCATAGGTGCCCATATACACGCCGAATATGCCGACTGTATCCACTTCGATCTGGGCGGCATTGACCACCTCAAATGCGACTATCTGACTGATTTCTGTGGCAGTCTGGGCGCTTAGAATAACAGCAGTGTTTGCACTCGCTGCTACAAACGTAAATAGGTCGGAGGGCGACGTAGCAGATGTGCCGGTCGGACTCCCCACCTGTACATCAACCGTGCCGGCGGCATGCGCGGGTGAAACGGCAGTAATCAGCGTGTCTGAATTTATGACAAAACTTGCCGCTTGTACCCCGCCAAAGGTCACGGTCAGGGCATTGAGAAAACCTGCACCTGTAATGGAAACAATTGTACCGCCGGTAGTCGGTCCAGTCGTCGGGCTTACACTCGTCACAGCTGGCGGCGCGAGATAGGTAAATTGATCGGCTGGAGTGATGGCCGAAGTACCGCCCGGGCCGGTCACTGTAATGTCGACGGTGCCGGCGGCATGTGCTGGTGAGGTGGCATTTATGCTACCGTCGGAGAATACTGCGAAAGAGGCTGCAGGCGTGCCGCCAAAACTTACCGCCGTGGCGCCGGTAAAGCCCGAACCTGAGATAGCAACGACCGTACCACCAGCGGTCGAACCGGAAGTAGGGCTGACGCCCGTCACGACAGGCACTGCCACCGCTACGCTCAGAATAGTGACGAAGGAAGGTGATGAACCTGGCGCTAATGCGAAAGGAGTGGCAATCAGGGTTGTGGTATCGATGATGCTCAGGAAATCTGTCAACGTATGGGAGACCACGACTTTAGCATCATCGGCGGTGATGCCGAGAAAGTTGGGGCTGGCGGATACAGGTATTGGCGTTACCGTCAGTAAGGTGGTATCGATCTGGCTCACATCGCTGCTACCCTGATCAGAAACGTAGGCGGTGGAGCTGTCTGATTTGAATACCACAAACTGCGGGTCGGTACCAACTGGGATCGCAGCTCCTGCTGCAGCAGGAAATGAAGTCACATCAACGATCTGTACGTCATTTGAAGTAGGCCGCGGTTCGTAGGCAGTTGAATTATCGGGAAACACCGTCGCATAAGGGCCGGCCGAGGGGAAAAATATCGGGGAAGTCGCAAAGGTGCCGGCATCGATGGTGGTTGTTCTGCCAGAGCCGTCGCTGGGATTGGTAAGCACCTGTATTCCCAGAGCCGGCGACAGATAGCTGCAACTGGTCGCCCCAAATACCGGCGCTGGGGAGGATACAAATAAGAAAGTCGTTTTATCGATTACCGTCACTTGGGCTGTATTCTCCGAACCGATATAAAGATTACTTCCATCGATAGTCAGAAATTTTGGCTGGGACATTACCCCCGGGGCAATCGTTATGTTGGTGATCAGGAAAGTTTCCGAGTTCGTCGTTGTATCGATGACACTGATCGTGTCATCACCCACATTGGCCACAAAGGCATTGGTGCCGTCTACCACAATCATCTGCGGTGTGGTGCCGGTTAAGGGGATGGTGGCAGTGACTAAATCGGTGGTGGCATCGATGACGGTGACAGTATTGCTGCCGGCATTGGAGACAAAGATCTTTGTGCTATCGGCCGAGACGGCGGCAAAAAACGGGTTGCTGCCCACTGTCGGAGTTCCTAAAACTACGCCATTGGTAACATCCAGAATGGTGACCGTATTCAGGCCGTTATTAGGCACATAGGCTTTATTAACCGCCGCCAGCGGATTTACGGCCAGAAAAAGAAAAATAACCGACACAATGAAATTCATAATCCCACCTTATTTATCAACCACCATCACACCCATATATACCTCTTGGCAGATATGAGCGTGATGGATCGCCTGCTTCCTAGTAACTTCCTAGAATACCAAAGTGGAACTGGCCATAATTCCCGCGCAGCTGCTGCAAGGCCGGGATGTGCCCGATGAACAGATCATGCAGTTTAAATCCATAATCGGCTCTCACTTGCAGATAAGGATTGATGCGGTAGCGCAAGCCCGGACCTACACCCAGCAGCCACTGGCAGTGGGGCGGAGTCGCCACGCCGACATACTTTGGAATGAACCAATTCATGCCCACGCCATAATCGACAAAGCCCAGGAAGATAAGCTCTCCCTTTTGGCAGGGCCAGAATTTATATGGCAAAGTGCGCAGTTCGAAGTTAGCAATGAAGCTGTTGTCTGCAAAATATGCCGCCTCATGATAGCCACGGACCGTATTATAACCTCCGATACAGCTCATCTCTGTCACAGGCAGAGTGCCCGTCGACGCCTGTCCGCGCAGCAGAAAGCTCATCTGGCACTTCTTGGGGATGGTATATACATCTGCAAAGGTAAGGCGCGTATAGGCATATTTATTTCTTGAATGCGCACGCACGGCCTCGTAAGTGGCATTCGACTCGTGAGGGATCAATTTCCCAAGCGATGCGAACACATCCACGCTGAATGAAATATCATGCCTTTTCATAACGTTGTAAAAGGCGTAATTGAAGTAAAACTGCGTGATATTCTGATTCAGCTCTATAATATATGGAGGACTGATCTGCGGCAACAGCGCAAAGATCGTCGTATGGCTTTTGATGTTTTTATATTCCAAACCAAAAATCATGCTCTGTTGCAGGGGCGTATGCAACGGCTTAAACGGCACGGTGTAATGCAGACGCACCTGGGTAGAGCTGGCATTGACCAATGGACTTGGTCCTAATAGCACAGGCACGATAGGCTTCACCTCGCAATATTGCGTAAGCAGCGTCAAAATGTGCTGGCAAGGCAAAAATGAGGTATAGTTCAACATGTAATTTCTGTAGCGGCCGGTTCTGTTTGAAAAGCCATATTCAAACGACAGCAAATCTCCGACCCCGAAGGCATTGCCCCAGGCAAAACCGGTGGCAAAACGCCCGTAACCGGTGGCTGCATTGCCGGTATCATCAAAGCGGTCGTACAAACGGATGGGCGAGCGCGTTTTGGTGGTAATTTGCAAGTCTACAACCTGCGGATTGTCTGTCGGCACCCATTTCGATTTCGCACTATGAAACGGATTGCGGTTCAGCCAGGAAAGGTTATTTTGCAGCGTATCTTCAGAAATTTGCTGACCTGGAGAGACTGACAACAGCCGGCTCAATTGCGCATCGTCGTACCAGGATTCTCCTTTGGTAATCATCTTGCCGAATTGCTTTTGATCGACCAAGACCTGGATGACGCCACCCGTGGTTTCCTGTTCCGGCAGGCTGACGCCAAGCTTAGAATGCTGCTGCGACACAAAATACAGCATGATCTTTTGCTTGACTTCGATGACGTTTTCTCTTGTCAGCGGCTTTCCCAAATAAGGTTTAAGGAGCTCTTTCAGCTTATCTTCACCGCCCGGGATGGTAATTTGCGAGATTTCGACCCCCTTAACGGTAGGCCTTCCCGCTGTCAGAATCTCGTCGGCTTTACTGGTGATAAAAATCCCCTCAATCTGTGCCGACAGGGTGCCTGCATAAAAACACAGGCACGTTAGGACCAAAAATTTTACAAGCTGGCGCCGCATGATGGATTTCCTTCTGATTCAGGGATGTTTATGATTAATAATTCAGTCGTTGTACCGCCCTCAGGGGGGGTAACCGATTGGATTTGGATTGTCGCCTGGGCTTGCACATCATTCACTCCGCCGGGTGGCTGAGTAAAGGCTCCCGCAGAAATCAACGTTTGAAGCCCAAGAAGTGGCGTCGTTGTTACTTTACCGATGGTGCCATTGGCACTTACTGGCACATAGCTGCCTGCTGGAATAACAACTGTATTACCTCCGCCACCTGCGCCTTCGGAAGTGCCTGTTCCGCCAGCACCGCCAGCGCCACCGCCGCTAACCGCAGCTGCACCGCTCGTTATGACGACAGAACCGGAAACGCAGTGGAGTTGCAGCTCGCCGTTGATAATGGCAAGTTCAAAAATAGTTCCCCTGATGCCGATGGTGGCCACGGGGGTTTTGACTTTATAGTCTGTAGGATGCTCTTTACCGATAGTGCCTGTCATGGCGCGGAAGCCGCCTTCCACAATCTCGAGGCTAACTTCGCTTTTTTCTTTGGTAAACGTATAGGATAAGATTCGATATTTGCTGTTTGCGATAATGGTTACCAGTCCGCCGTCGATGAATTTCAGCTGAGCCTTGGAGTCCGGCCCCACATTGACCACATCCTTCGAGAAAAATGCAGACCCTCGTTGTAGCGTGCGCGGGGTTTTTTCGCCTTCTTTTTCGGCCGAAACCTTACCTTGCACGGCAATGGACTGGCCGGCTGAGGGATCTTCCCCTATCAGAGGAGTCACAGACAGGCAGCAAAGGAAAAACATGTATTTATTTATGTTCAAAACTAACTTCTCCTTCCCATGCGGGGTTAGGTGGATTCAAACGATAATCTTTAATTCTATCTAAATAAACTCCATAAAATTCGGCATTCTGTGGATAATCCTTCTGCAGCTGTGTAAACAGTGTTTCTGCTTCATCCCACTGTCTCGTTTGAAGCAGACCAAGCGCGCTGGAATGAATTTCCACCTCAGTAAGAATTTCTTTAGTAGCTTTTTCCTTATGGCACATGGGCTTATAAATCGCAATCGCTTTTTGTTTGCCGACCACCTTGACTTTGTCTACCGGTCTGAATATGAAATCGTCTTTGGTAATATTATAAGTATTTTCGCCGACGAGGATATCCAGAAAATAATACTTCGAGATCCCCTCCAAACGCGATGCCAAATTCACCTCATCGCCCAATACGGTGTATGCCTTGCGGAATTTTGATCCCATATCCCCCACGTTCATAATGCCTGTATTGACGCCGATGCGGATATGGATTTCTGGCCTATTACTCGCCCTAAAACTTGGATTCACATCCGTGGCAAGTTTCTCTTGCATTCCCAAAGCGCAGGAGACGGCATTATAGGCATTTTTGGCATCATCTATCGGAGCGCCCCAAAAAGCCATCACCATATCGCCGACATATTTATCGATGGTTCCCTTATTGCCAAAAATGACTTCCGTCATGGGCGTAAGATAGAGATTCAGCAGTTCTTTCAATTCCGGCGCGGTCAGCTTCTCAGACATATTGGTGAACTGCCGGATATCGGCAAAAAGCACTGACAGCTCCTTACTCTCGCCTGCCAATTCGAAGCTTGCGCCTTTTTTGAGCATGATATCGATATATTCCGGCGGGATATATTGACCAAAGGAGGACTTAATCTCTTTACGCCGACGCGATTCGGCCACATAGCCGTAAATGATATTCAATATAAATAGGAACAGGATCACTATAATTGGGAAAATGACCGAAAGCACAATCAGATGATTATTCATCATCCAGTTTTTAAACAAGAACAGGCTGCCCGGAAAAACCAGCGCCGCAATGAAGGTGGTGACGGGACCGAGCAGCGGAAATAAAATGGCGCATGACAGTCCAAACACAAAAGTCAGAAATAAGGTAACACCTTTTCCCCACGCCGGAATATGTGGCAGGTAGTGATCCATAATGCCGGCGGCAATGGTGGCATGCACCTCAACGCCGATAAAGGAGGGCGCTATCGGCGAGGCCTTTAAGTCGCCCATGCTCGTGGCCGAGGTTCCGATGAAAATGATTTTATTTGCCACCTGCTCAGTCGTTACTTTGCCATTTAAGACATCCTTGGCCGAAACAAAAGGAAAGGTGTAGGCCCCCCCCCTATAGGGGATAAGAATGCGGCCCCTAGTATCTGTTGGAATGAAATATATGATCTAATTGCACTCCCTCTAAAGCGGGCAAACCGCCATAATTGCCAGTCTTTAGGGTGGTTTTGCTGGTCAATAAATAGAGCGCTGCCGCTTGCAGCCCTAATGAAGGATAGACATCATTGCCATAGCGCAATAGCAGCGGCGAAAAGCGCAATATGCCATCTTCGTCGGGTGAGGCGTTGGTAAAGGCGCCATATTTCACTGCCTGTACCAGGGTGGCCACATTGCTTAAATACCCCGTCACTACCGGGATATCCAGATACATGGCCAGCTCCCCTTCCAAGGTGAGCAGCGGCGGCGGCAGCGTACCTACCGACTTCCCCTCCTGATTAAAGGCAATGGCTAATATCGAATCACCCATTTTCAAACTTTTAGCAAAGGCCGCATCGAAATCGAAACTCTCCTTCAGCTTTTCCAATTTTGACAGGTAGTCGCTATCCTTAGGCGCCGCCTTGATCACTTTACTTACGATATTTTCTTCCGACTCTGAAAATAGAATGTCAAAAGCGATCACCGTCGCACCGAGTTCATAGAGCCTGGCGGTCAGCTTTGCCATCACATCTCTTGACCACGGCCATCGACCTATGGCTTCAAGGCTGGCATCATCGATATCAACGATGGTGATTAAGTCATCCTTTCCCAGCGGCCGATGATTGGCGCGCACCCCCACATCATAAGCCCAGTTCTCCAATGAATTGATCCAACTGCTAATAAACACAGGATTGAAGTGGAGGATGGCCATCAGTAAAAAAACAAACGCTATACCGGCGACCCTGACAAAGCCCTTCCCTCCGAATTTGAACATCCCCATCAAGCGCTACCTTTATAAATTTTCCTGTGCATTTTAATTACATAAAGTAAGCGCCTTTTTTTGAAAACATTTATCACGCCGGACACTAGCCACCAAGCACCAGCAGGACAATATTTTCCACGTGGATCGTATGCGGGAATTGATCGACAGGCTGGATGGCGGCAATCTGGTAGCCCATAGCCTTGAGTTCCTTAATATTCTCGGCCTGGCTGACAGGATTGCATGAGATATACAAAAGCTTCCCTGGCCTAAGCTCGGCCAGGTGTGTGAGTGTTTCGGCATCAAGACCTGCGCGCGGAGGATCCACCATTACGACATCGGGCAGAGGAAAGGTGTGATTGTCCCGGATGCCCTTAATCACATCACGCGCAGAGCCTGTGAGGATATGCACATTATCCAAGCCGTTATTTGCCGCATTGCTACGCGCATCCAAAGATGATTCCGGCGAAATTTCAATACCGATTACCAGCTTGGCGTATTTGGCTGCGCAAATCCCTAGCGTGCCCGTACCGCAATATAAATCGTATACGATGCTATCAGCAGGGATGTCTAGCAGCTGCAAGCCTAAACTATACAGGCGCTCAGCTTGCCGGGTGTTGGGTTGGAAGAAAGCCGAAGGACTGACGGAAAACGTCAATGCATCTATGTTACCCCCCGGAGCAACCTGAACATTCAGCACCTCGCGGATATGATCGGGACCGTATAAAAGCATCTCGTAAAAAGTCGTTTCCTTGCCCTTGACGGCCTGTTGAATGCGCAACATGATGCACAGATTATTTTCTGGCGTTAGCGGTTCAATGGCATCGCGTAAAAAAGCCACAAAACTATCCAGTTGCTGCCGGTTGAGCGCATCTTCGGGATTTCCCGAAACGGTCAGCATCACGGCCCGGTCGCCCGTGCGCATCCCCTCCCGTACCGTCAGCGTGCGCAACGCCCCCTTATTATAGTGGGGATGAAAGGCTGCCAGCCCGGACTCATGCCACCAGGCACGCGTTGCCTGTAGGGTTTGGACCATCCATGGATTGACCAAATGGCATTCGGTGATATTGAGCACCTTGCCGCGGCTGCCATCGATAATCAATCCCAAGAATTGCCGGCCGGTGGCATCACTTGAAAAGCTGAACTCCATCTTATTGCGGTAATGCCATGGCGGATCGCAAGCCAAAATTGGATGGAATACCACGCCTGGGTCCAGCAGATGGCAGAATAAGGCTTCTACTTGAGCTTGTTTTATCTTCAATTGCTCCGTATAGGCTAGTTGCTGCCAGCGACAGCCGCCGCAAACCCCAAAATGCTGGCAGCGCGGTTCGATCCTAAGAGGCGATGGGGTAATCACTTCTTCAAGTCGTGAAGTGAAAGTTCCACCCCGCTTGCGTTGCAACAAAGCGCGCGCTTTATCCCCCGGCAATGTAAAAGGCACTTCAACTTGACGCAGCTTCTCATCGGCCGTCAGGCCGAAGCCATGTCCCTTTTTGGAAAAGCTGGTGATATCAACTTCAACAGATTGTTGTGGATTGCGCTTGGCCATAATTCATCCAAATTTAAAAAGATCATTGAGCATGTCATTAGAATTGGCAAGAGCATACAGGAAAAGGATGATGATGCGGAGAAAAAAATGAAAAAGGGAGGCAAAAGCCTCCCCTAATAAATTCCTAGCAGACAAACAAAAATCTATCTAGCTGAAGCTCTTTTAACTGGTAGCTTAGCAGTAGGTTTTTTGAGGGACAAAGCATGTGGTCTGGCCACGGCTTTATGTGCTTTTGCTTTTGGCTTGGCAGCTACTTTTTTATGGGCAACGGCATGATGTGCAGCTTTTGGCTTGGCAGCAGCTTTTTTAGGAGCATGTGCTTTGGCGGCTTTTTTAGCTGGCTTCTTTGTGCCCTTGGTCGATTTTTCAGATTTGATCGATTCTTTACGGTATAGTTTAGCTATCTTTTCAAGCTTTACAGTACCTGTACGAACGCGCTGAGAAGCAGCTTTGTTACCGCCTTCTGCTTTTTCCAAATCATGAACGATATGGTTCAGAAGATCTTTCAAATGTTTGAATGTTTCTTTGATTGCCATGTTAGACTCCTTTTTATGGTTTAATGACAATTTAACTGAATATTAACTTTGGATATATTGTGCAATATTTTTCTCACAGCATATTGAAATTCATGCGTTTTTTTCCACATGACAACATCACCTTTAAAAAACAGGATAGCGCCTGTCAGTACATCTATAGCAGCTTTTTTTGCTAGTTCAACCTCTAGAAAAATAGCGGGGTAAAAAACTTCTCTTTTTTTTCCATGAAACGCTTTCATCATCATTTTCATGCGAATTTGGGCGACATCAAGACCATTTAAGCCCTTACATGAGAAAAAACGACAGCAAAACGGCATAAAATGCTGAATTATCGCTTTCAGAGTACTTATGAGAGCCCATAAAAAAAACGATTTCCTGCCACTTTCGCCGGCAGTCCCAAATTTTTGGATGCATGCATCATAAAAAAGCAGGATGAGTCTTCCTACTAGAATCTGGCGAGCATTTGATATTTTAGACCCACCAAAGCTCCCCGATGGCACGATCTTAAGCCACCCCATATCTGCAAATATTGGACGGCTTACGAACATGCAACCGCGCCAGTTTTCGCGCTGTTTAACATGTCAAATTTTCACGAAATCCTGGTATATTTTGAATTCGCCATCGTGTATCCTGACAGCGGAGTTCATCATGATTTTTTGCCAGCCCAGATATTTCTGCCTGTTGTGGCTATGCATCTTTGGCCGATGGCTGTCCATTCCACTATGCCTTGGCGCAGCCGCATGGGATGAACTGGAAACAGCGCCACGTTTCCCTAAGGAAATTTTCAATAAAAGCCATGCCCGCCTGACTGCTGCCGATGAACTTTTTGAAGCAGGTCTTTACAAACAAGCCATTGCCCTTTATCAGAAGCTGATCAACGAAGCTACCGCTAAGCATACTAGCGATTCAGCTCATGATGCTGATCATGATGCTGATCATGATGCTGATATTGACGAAACCTTCCCTTTACAAATCGCTATGCAGTCTCGCTTTCATTTGGCGCAAGCCTATTTTGCCATAGGCGAATATCCACAAACCATTGCCACACTCCAGCCAAATTTATCCTTTGCCACCCCTCTTTCTCCGCCATTAGCCGATCTCAGAGCTAATTCCCTTTACCTAATGGCCCTAGCCTATAAGCACACCGGCCAATATGCTGCCGCCATTGACACCTTCCAGCGCTATCTCAATAGTTCACCCGCGCCTGTTTTTTATGATGAAGCTCAATTTGAAAGCGGCCTGACCAACTTCCTTTGGAAAAAATATGACGCTGCTAAAAACCACTTTGAGACCTTAAGCCAGCAAACCACTAAGCCGCGCCTGCTTTATTTGACACAAATATATCTAAGCCGCATCCTCCTAGCGCAAGGCAGCTATCGAGAGGCTGCCGCCTTATTGTCCGCCCTACACCTGCCATCGCCAGCCACCGACCCTTTGCATTTTGAACTCCATTACCTGCAAGGCGAAGCCTATTTTCAATTGCATGAATATGCTAAGGCCTGCGACTTTTTTCAAACATCCCTGCCCGAAACCCTGCCGCAAAATTGCAGCTGGTATGCCGATACCTTATATTATCTAGGCTGGTGCTTTCTTAAAATTGGCGACGATCCCCTAAAAAACCCAGCCGGTCAATTAAGTAACTTCAAGCAAGCCGAAGAGACTTTTAAAAAGCTGCTCTCAATTCAGCCCGATGAAAGAACCTATCTAGCCTTAGGACAGTATTATCTTACCCTCGCCAAGCGGCTGCACCAAGCCGATGCCTATGCCAAGGCCGAAGCGCTGCTGTCGCAACAAGAAAAATTCGTGTCGCGCGAGGCCCAAGCCCAAGCCCTGCTGCTGCGTGCCGAAGCGGCCCCTTCCTATGTAGCCCGTGACAACTTGTATCGCCAACTCACGCTTGAAGCAAATAGCGACAGCTCCTTTTATGCCAAAGGCTGGTATATGCGCGCTATGAACGACTTTGAAAATGCCCTTTCGCTCTTCCAATCGGACCAGCCGGAAGAAGCACAGCCGGCATTTGAAAGCTCATCCACGGCGTTTAGCAAAGCCTTCGATCTGCTAAGGCATGTTCAGCCGGCTCAAGCCGGCATGGCACTGAAATATCAGGCCCTGGCCGTCAGCTATACCACCACTCCGCAAGCCAACATGCAAGCCTTTAACATCATTGAAGCGCTGATGAATGAACATGCCCATCTTTGGCAGGCCATGGAAAGCCCCGATGAAATCCTTTATCTGCATGGCTTTTTCGCTGCCCGACTAGCCAGCCATGACCTAACGGGGAAATTTGCCGCCCTCGCCGAGCGATCTCTAAAGGCCGCCGCCACGCGCGCTGACGGCAAATTTGGCGACAAGGCCCTGCGTCATCTTGCCGCCATGCATTATCACGACGGCAATTATACGGCGGCGGAAGACAGCTATCTGCAGCTGGCCAATAGCTACCCCGCCTCCCCTTTGGCCGGCGAAGCTTGGTTTTGGGCGGCATGCTGCGCCGACAAAATGCAAAAAGATGCAGCCATTGGCCAGCAGCGGCGGCACCAGACTTTCGATCATTATGCCAACTCCCCCTATGCCGCGGAGGCCTATTTCAGCTTGTATACCTTTGCTGACTATTTGCAAGGACAAAGAGCTGCCATCAAGCACCTGCAAAATTTTGGCGAACGCTATCCCGACACCCCATTTCTCATCGAAGCCAACTACTTGATCGGATTGGATTACAAGCGCGACCGCAAATCCCCTGAAGGTAAATGGTTGCGCAAAAAAAGCCTGACAGATGCCATCGATGCTTTCCAAGAAGTGGAAACGCTTTTTGACAACTTAAATGAAAGAAAACTCATTCCAGCCGACAAGCTCGACTATTATGTAGCCGTGCGCTACCGCGCCACGCTGGAACGCGCCATGGCAAATCTGGCCATCGCCGAGGAATCTCAGGGAGCCAAGCGCCAAATCTACTTGGAATATGCCGAAGAAGTCTTTACCGGCCTGGTCCAGGACTTCGAAATGCTAAAGCATCCCTATACCAAACTGTTGTTTGTCAATGAAACCTATCCCGCCATCTATGAGGAAAGCTCCTACTGGCTGGCCCAGACATTTATTAAAGCACAAAATGATAGCGCCGCCGAAAAGGTGCTGGCTGACATGCTAGACCGCTATCGCCTGGCAAATGTCACCCGCGGCTACTTCCTTTCCCGCGTATGGTATGAAAAAGGCGAAATTGCCATGCGCAACAAAGAATACAGCCAAGCGCTGGAATCTCTTAAATTTGCCGAAGAAAGTGCCAAAGGCAACCACCTGCTCAGTACCGATCAACGCCTGGACCTATGGATCCAGCAAAGCCAGTGCTATGGCGGACTTGGCCAATTTGACAATGCCATTTTGATATTATCCAAAGTGGTAAATGACGATGCCATTTCATCATTGCGACTGAAAGCCATGTATTTACGCGCCGAAACCTATCAGCAGCAAGGACGCCCCGAACTTGCGCGCAAACAGTTGGAATCGATGACCAAAAAAGGGGGCCTATGGGCCAAAAAAGCACAAGAAAAATTGGAAACCGAATATGGATATTAATATCTCCCTGTCATGGCCCAGCTTCACTAACTTGCTGGCCAGCTTATTTCAATACAACTCGAATTGGAATATCATCCTGCTGATCATCGGCGGCTGTTCGATATTGAGTTTCACCATTTTTATCGAACGCCTCATGCACCTGCGCAAATCGGAGATCGACACCAATAAGTTCATCCTCAATATGCGCCAGTCGATCAAAGACGGCAATATCGTCGAAGCCATCGGCGTGTGTGAAAAAACCGGCGGCACTATTGCCAATATCATCAAAGCCGGCCTGATTAAGCACAACCGCGCCAAAGAATCTATCGAAAATGCCATGGAAATTGCCGGCCTGGTGGAAATCGCCCGGCTGGAGAAAAATGCCAAACTGCTGTCCATCATCGCCTACATCACGCCGCTGATCGGCTTGCTTGGCACCGTGCTGGGATTCATCCAGGCTTTCTCTGAAATGCGCATGAGCGGCCTTGTCGACATCTCGGCCACGCGCATCGGCGAAGCCATGGAATATGCCCTAGTCACCACAGCCGCAGGCCTGGTGGTCGCCATCCCTTCCATCATCGCCTATAATTATATCGTCAGCCGCGTCGACGGATTCATCCTTGAGATCCAAACGACTTCTTCGGAAATCGTCGACTTGCTCACCGAGCGCCAGCAGGAAGTAAACTATTGATCAACAGGTAGATTGTGAAGTTTAAGACCAACCTCAAAGTTTCGCATAGTTTGATCGATATGACCCCGCTGGTCGATGTCATCTTCCTCATGCTCATCTTTTTCATTGTCACTTCCGACATCCTGCCGCTCAAATCACTAAACATTGAAAATCCCAAGCTTGAGCGCAACTCGGCCCCATTGACAACCCAGGTCTTAGTTGTCATGGACGCCCAAAATGTCATCTATGTGGGTTCGAAAAAAGCCATCATAGATTTGGCTTCGGTTAAGCAACAGCTGCATGATGAGATTGCCCAGCTGCAAAAGCTGCATGCCCATGTCGTGCCGACGGTCGTACTCAGTGTCGATCGACGCGTAGATTATGGTTCCTTTTTGCGTTTATTTTCCATCGTACAGGAAAGTTCGCCACGCATCCGCCTGGTCTATCAACCCGATGAAGCCCAAGAAGCCGAATATCTCTAAAATATTATGCTAAAGTTACAAAAAGCCTCGTCCGACAGACAGATCAGCATTATCATCCGTGATAAGGAATATTTTTTCACCCATTCATTCCTGATTGCCTTTGCTTTGGCTGCCGGATTCCATCTGCTTTTTCTGCTTATCTTCCATATCGCCCCTTTCAAAATACGCTGGAGCGAAACGCTATTTCCGCCTGTCCAAGTCGAAGCCTCTTTCAATGACGCAGGCGTCGTGATCGCCGTCACACCTCCCCTGCCAATAGCCAGCGGTCTTCCGCCCGCCAGGCCCTCATTGCCTATATTACCCGAGCAACCCACGCTGCTGGCTTTGCGACCGATGGAATATCTCAAAGAAAACGACAAGCCGCACAATCCATTCTCGCATATCGAAAGAAATGTCTATCAGCCTGTCTTTGCCCCTCTGCACAAGCCCCCTTTGCCCCCGATCACGCTGATGATTTCAGGACCGCTGTCCGGAAAAAGCCTGCTGGCTGACGGCTTACAAGATAAAAGGCTGCCGCGCATTAACTATGCTGGCAATCCGGAGCTGCGCACCATCTATCATGTACTTGTCGAAGAGCATTCAGGACGTATCTTCTGGCATGAGCCAAAAGAACTCACCAATATCGCCGCCTTGGATCGCTTTGCCGAAGGCCTACTGCAGGCCATCGTCTTTGCCCCAGGTAAACAAGCCTTTGTCACGGACGGCGAAGTCGAACTGCATTTCAACTTAAGGGCGCCATGATCGAACTATCCCCCACCACGGCTTTAATGCTGTATTTAGGTTTCACGCTTGTATGCCTGCTGTCTGCCTGGCTTTACCACCATTTCCGCTCGCGCAATAAATGTATCCTGCCGTCGGCACAAGATCTGCATGTCTGCGAATTTTGCAGCTTCGCCTACCTCGACACCGGCGCCAAGAAAATCACCCGCTGCCCCCGCTGCCAGTCATTTAACAACTAGCCGAAGGCCAGTTCCATCTGCTGGTATTTGCGCATCAGGTCGCGGAATTGGGCGGCCTCTTCGAAATGCATTTCTTTGGCAGCGCGTTTCATTTCATTTTCGTAGTGTTTGATTTTGCGGTCGACTTCCTGCGGTGTCAGATATTCGTGGGCCTCTTCGGCCACTTTAAGCGGTGCTTCACTTTCCACAAGAGGATAAGCGACTTCTGTTTCAGGCTCCACCAGCAGGGCGATATCGCGCTTGGTGGAGCGAGGGATGATGCCGTTTGCTTCGTTATAGCTTTGCTGGATGAGGCGGCGTTGATTGGTGATTTCTATGGTCCTTAGGATCGACTTGGTCATCTTATCGGCATACATGATGACACGTCCTTCAAGATTGCGGGCGGCGCGGCCGCACGTCTGGATCAGCGCCGTCTCGCTGCGCAAAAAGCCTTCCTTGTCGGCATCCATGATGGCCACCAGCGACACCTCCGGCATATCCAAACCCTCGCGCAGCAGGTTGATCCCCACCAGCACATCGCAAACGCCGCAGCGCAGGTCGCGGATGATCTGCACGCGTTCAATAGTATCGATATCGGAATGCAGATATTTGACTTTGATATTGAGTTCGGTGAGGTATTTGGAGAGCTCTTCCGCCAGGCGCTTGGTCAGCACGGTAATCAAGACCCTGCCCCCCCGCTTGATATGCAAACGGATTTCGGCCAGGCAGTCGTCAACCTGCCCTTCGGCCGGCCGGATTTCAATTTCAGGATCAAGCAGTCCTGTCGGACGAATCAGCTGCTCGATCACTTCGCCATCGGCCTGTTTTACTTCCCATTCACTTGGTGTAGCCGAGACATAGACGACTTGTTTTAAGCGGGCATACGACTCTTCGAATTTCAAGGGGCGGTTATCAAAGGCTGAAGGCAGGCGGAAGCCGAATTCCACCAGCGCCTGTTTGCGGGCGCGGTCGCCGTTGCACATAGCGTGCAGCTGCGGAATCGTCTGGTGGGATTCATCGATGATCACCAAATAGTTTTCTGGGAAATAGTCCAGCAGCGTGGGCGGCGGATCTCCCACCTGGCGCTGACTGAAATGGCGCGAATAATTCTCGATCCCTTTGCAGAAGCCCACTTCCTTGATCATCTCCAGATCATGCATGGTGCGCTCTTGGATGCGCTGCAATTCGATATGCTTATTTTGGCTCTCGTAATAAGCCATGCGCTCTTTAAGTTCGGCTTTGATGGTCTCGATGGCATGCAAGCGCACATCTTCGGGCGTAACGTGGTGGGAGCTTGGATAGATGGTGGCCTCATTGATGCGCCGCTTGACTTTGCCCGTCAGCGGATCGATCTCGCTAATCCTCTCGATGTCGTCATCAAAAAATTCGATGCGCAGCGCCAAATCCTCTTCATAGGCAGGGAAGATCTCTAGCACATCGCCGCGCACGCGGAAGGTGGCGCGCGCAAAGTCGTAGTCGTTGCGTTTATATTGCATCTCGACAAGGTGCAATAGGATATCGTCGCGGCGGCGCTTGAGTCCGACGGCCAGAGAAAGATTCATGCCGCGGTAGTATTCCGGCGATCCCAAACCATAGATGCACGATACCGAAGCGATGATGATCACATCATTGCGCTCCAAGAGCGAGCGCGTGGCGCTAAGGCGCATCTTATCGATCTTATCATTGATGGCCATGTCTTTTTCAATGTACGTATCGGTACGGGCGATATAGGCTTCCGGTTGATAGTAGTCGTAATACGACACGAAATATTCGATGGCGTTTTCGGGAAAGAAATTCTTAAATTCCTGATACAGCTGGGCGGCCAACGTCTTATTGTGGGCCATGACGAGTGTCGGACGCTGCACCCGCTGGATGACGTTGGCCATGGTGAAGGTCTTGCCCGACCCCGTAATGCCCAGCAGCACTTGCGCAGGACGCCCCGAGACCAGTCCATCAACCAGTTTGTCAATGGCCTGCGGCTGGTCGCCGCACGGCGTAAAATCTGTCTTTAGTTTAAATTCCGGCATACACTCATGCTACCACAAAAGTGATATCTTAGAAATGGCAATCGCGCGCCTAACAGAGACCTAACCCGTTGGACTAGATGGTGTAATGGTAAAAGGTCCGCACAAAAACCACTGGGACTCAGAGACACAGAGTCACAGAAGAACAAACAAGCAAAAACAAACAGGCCTGGCTTAACTTACTTTATCTTTATATTTACTTAACAACAATATTATATAATCGATAAATAAACTAATAAGATAATAAACAAAGATGATAATACAGGGTCACCATCAGAGAGGGTGTTCGCTCAATAGGCTAATTCCAGAAAAATTAGCTAATGATTAAACTAATAAAAGGGAATGACATGCATAAATTTAAAAAAAACATAACTTTGATTCTCTGCTTAATCTCAACGCTTGCCTATCTGCCTGTACATGGTCAAACCATGGCCGCTCCATCCTACGCGACTCCGACGTATCCGGAATTTGATATTCATTCGATAAAGGGCTGGTTGGAAATTGATGCAATCGAGACAAATCAAAGCCTACTTGACGCCATTTTTCTTAATCTGCAAGAAAAAACCGAGGGTGAAGTCCTAAAAGAGCTGGCGAAAGGATTGACCATTAATGAGCTAGAGAAATTATATAAGATATTAGTTGCAGCCATCGATTTTGAATGGACAGGGGACTTTGCGGAAAAAGTTTGGGAAGCCCGATCTTTAAAGATAAAGCTCGAATCACCCGTGCTATATGGCAATCCAAGAATTGACCTGATAGCTGTATCGCCTGGTGAACAACAGTTTTCAATGATGTTGAGCGATGGATCCATTTGGGAGGTTGCTGGTCATCTCTCGGGTGATCCAAGTGTAGATCTGATCATAATCAGGGATCTGCTGGGACAGTATACCGAAGTGGAGCAATTTAATGTGTATAACGACTACGCCTATCGGATCTCAACCTTAGGCTTTCCTGAAATTCGGTTTAACGGCTATATGTTGGCCAACAAATCTTCGTCCTTGATTTCCGAAAATAGAGACTTATACTGGTTTGGACAACTTTATAGATGAATGTAAACCACTAGACCATGGTATAACGTACATGCTCACGGGGTAATAGGGGAAACAGTAATACATGGCGCTGGCTTGCAGCTTGCCGCTTAGTGGTCTTAAGGCCTATAGCCCATGGTCCGCGACCATGGGTAAACCGGAAACAAAAACATGATAGCAGGCTAAGCACACTAGAAGGAAAAGGACGCCTCAGCCGGTATCAATATCCAGTATGCTTGAGACTGCGTTTATCCTGCCATCCTGTTTTTGTGTTTTGCTGCTTGCTACTTTACGCCTTTGCGCCTCTTGGCTGTTCCTTTGCGTTGTATTTTTTATATACAAATTCAGCCTAACCACCACAGGCTGCTTTATATTTCGCGGTCGGTTTGTTTTGGCGGCTTGTTTCTCTTTGCCTCGGTGCCTCTGTGATGCACTTTCGGACCTTTACGACTCAATTACAGCATATTTTCCCGGCGCTCGCGGGCGATGCGCGAGATTTTATTCCATGCCCCGCCAAGGCCCATGGCGCTGCGCATTTCTTTGAGGGTGGCATTGGAGACGTCGATCATCTTCTGAGTGCCTTCGTAGATGATCTGTTCGACCAGACCTTTATCAGCTTCAAAATCTTGACGCAGCCGGCGGATCGGTTCTAAGAAGCCATTGATGACGGCAATCAGACTCCCCTTCACTTCCACGTCGCCCACCGTGCCTTGGCGGTAGCGCGCTTTTAAGTTCTCGACTTCGGCGCGGTCGGGATTGAAGATATCGTGGTAGATGAATACGGGATTGCCTTCCACCGTGCCAGGGACATGTGCATGTACGCGGTTTGGATCGGTGTACATGCCTTTGACCTTCTTTTCGACGGTTTTGGCATCGTCGCTTAGATAGATGGCGTTGTTGGCCGATTTGCTCATCTTGCCTTTGCCATCGATGCCGACGAGGGTGGGCACATCGCTAAGCAAAGCTTCAGGCAGTGGGAAGACTTCGCCATAATACTGGTTGAAGCGCCGGGCGATATCGCGCGACAGCTCAATATGGGCTTCATTGTCCTTGCCCACCGGCACCACATGCGCCTTGGCCATCAGGATGTCTGCCGTCTGCAGCACGGGATAGCCGATCAGACCAAAGGGGATGCTTTCAGCATCCATATGCGCATTGCGCGCCATCTCTTTAAGACTCGGTAGGCCTGTCAGGCGGTTAAGTGAGACGAGCATTTCAAAAATCAGATTCATCTCATAGACTGCCGGCGCGGCCGACTGCAGATAAATCGTAGCCTTGCGCGGATCGATGCCGCAAGCCAAATAGTCGAGCAGCATCTCGCGGATATGCTCGCGCAAATTGAGGATGTCTTCTTTCGAAGGCTTGGTGGTCAGCACATGCAAGTCGGCGATGATGAAATAGCATTCATACTGATCTTGCAGAGCGACGCGATTTTTCAGCGAGCCTACATAATGGCCGAGGTGCAGACGGCCGGTAGGGCGGTCGCCGGTTAATATTCTTTTCTTTGCTATAGTTTCCATAAGATGTCTTTTTCTACAATTGTTAAAATTATTTGGCTATCGGCACGGGCAGAAAATTGGTTTTGATGGCGATCTCCATCACGATGACTCCCAGCGAAATCAGCATGACAACTACCAGCAAGGCCTTGCCTCCCGGCGTCCGGAAAGAGGAGCCTTCAGCCAGGCGTTTGCGATAACGACCCGACCACACCATCATCGCCGGCAGAAGTCCCAGCAGCGTCACCACGCCGAAAGCACCGGCATATTCCAAGGCGCTTAAAAAAGCCCGCGGGTCGATCAGCGTGATGACTAATGGCGGCACAAAAGTCATCAGGTACAACAGCACCCGGCCGCCGCGCGTCTTCCTGATGCGCAAGCCATCGGCCAGGAAATCCGAAAGACTGAGTGACACCCCCAAAAATGAGGTGACGATGGCAAAGAAAGAAAAGAAGCGGGCCACCATGGCGATGAGGGAATGCCCGAGAAAGGCCGTCAGCAGATGCGCGCCGTTGCTGCCTTCAAGATACCCTTGCCGGATACCATGCGGCCCCGTAATCGGGATGATGCCTAAAGTCAGGAATTCCCATAAAATATAGACCAAAAGCGGAATGGCGCTGCCGATAACCAGCACGCGCTTAAGCTTAGCCACATCGCCTTCCAAATACGTCACCAAGCTCGGAATGATGATGTGGAAGCCAAACGATGTCGCCACCACCGACACCCCCATCAGCACATACTTCATATCGACATGTCTCAGCAGCTCCCCGTCGACATGCGGCGTCAAAAAGACCACCAGCAGGCCGTAAGCCACCACCAACCCCAGCATCAGCAGGCGGTTGACGCGGTCGACGGAATGCATGCCCTTATAGACGAAAAAGCCGAAGATGGTCAACAACGGGATAGCCCCTGCCCATTCGGGCAGAATGAAGCCCGTCAGGGCTTTAATGCCGTCAATGACTATCGGCGCGCTGCCGGCGATGTAGGCGGTCGTCAAGGCATAGAGCAGAAACAAATATATCAGCCAGCTGAAAGCCTGTCCCCATCTACCTAACGTTTGCCGGGCCATCGAAATGAGGTTCGTGCCTTCGCCGATCCACAAATTGACTTCCAGCATCAGAAAGGCCGTATACGTCATATAGGCCCAATAGAATATGAACACCATCAATGACGGCAAGAAACCTGCCATGCCGGTACTCACCGGCAACGCCAGCATGCCCGCCCCTGTGGCGGTTCCTGCCACCAGCAGCACCCCGCCGATTAACTTGCTATGTCTTTTCATTATCATGTTAACTCATCTCAAAAAGTTGCAACGCCATCACGCCGAAGGCAAAAAGTATAATTACCAGCAGTAGGCCCTTACCGCCGGGGACCATCTGTGCCTGGCCCAGCTTTTTATGGTAACGCCCCGACCATACCATTAAGGCAGGCAGAATGCCGAACAGAATCACGGCGCCAAAGGCGCCGGCATAATTCAAAGCGCTAAGGAAAATCCCTGGATAGGCCAGCGCCATGGCAAAGGGCGGCAGAATCACCAGCAGGCACAAACCGAACTTGCCCGTACGGTCCTTCTTCACATGCAGCCCGTCGGCCAGGAAATCGACAAAGCTCAGCGAATTGCCCAAGAATGATGTCAGGATGGCAAAGAAGGCAAAATACTGCGCCACATCGACTACCCATGAGCTGCCGACGGCTCTTTTTAACACTTCGGTGGCCATATTTCCACCCGCCATAGCTTCTAAAAAGCCCCCCTTGCCATGCACAGGGACAAGTCCTAGAATCAGCCATTCCCAGACAAGGTAAATAAGCAGCGGGATGGCGCTGCCACCAATGATGGCAATCCGCAAACGCCTGGCATCGCCGTTAAGATAGGTCGTCAAGCTCGGCACCAGATTGTGGAAGCCGAAAGAGATGATCATCACCGGCAACACCGCCGCTGCCATCGACCAGTCTTTATGCTTGAAATAGGCGGCATCGACATGCGGGGCGCCTAGCACCACCAGCAAGATATACGATAGCACAAGACCCAGCATCAGCAGCCGGTTGAATAGATCGACCGACTGCGTGCCAAGATAAACGAAAACCCCAAACAGCATGCTCACACAGAGGCTGCCCAACCACGGCGGCAGGGCCACGCCCGTCGTTTCCAGTGCAAAATCGGCGATCAACTCGCCACTGCCGGCGATATAGGCGATCCCTAAAGTATAAAACAAGAAGACGAAACACAGCCAGCCTGCGGCTTTGCCAAAAAAACCCAGGGTGCGGTCCGCCATGGAGATGATGCTCACCTCATCGCTAAACCACAAATTTACTTCCAGCAATAGCAACGCCGTGGTCGTCATAAACAGCCAGCTGATCACGAACATGACTAATGAGGGTTCAAAGCCTGACATGCCCGACATGATCGGCAATCCCAACATGCCGGCGCCTATACAACAGCCGGAAATGAGCAGCATGGCACCAGGCACGCTGCCGGCCTGCGAAATGTGATTGGTCTTCATAAGACTCCTGCTTAGACAAAGGCTAAAAAATTATCGACCTACCCATAAGTTTTCATGATGGACAGGCTTGCGGATCGGAATTAAAAAAGGGTGATATAGTATAGACGAGTTAAAATGTATGGCCGTGTGGCCACCAGCAGCGGAAAAAAGAGAAGGCAGATGTTCGGCATGTTTTTGCGTTCATGCCTAAATCTTAGTCTTCGGACGATTTGCCCGCAAGTTCTTTTTGGCATGGTTCAAAAACAATCCAAAATGAGTAACAGTTTTTCTTCTCATACCCTCTCCGTGTTCTCTGTGCCTCTGTGTTTCAAAAAATAAAACACAGCGGCACAGAGAAAACAGAGAGGATGTGGTTCTTCCGGTTTTGCAGGACTTGTAAAGAGAAAAGGGCAAGCAAAAATAACAGGATATTACGATGGTCAGGATATGAAAAATAGGATGATCGCCCAAGACTTATGTAAATCGCAAAGTTGGCAAACTAAAGTTTAAATCTTTCATCCTGTCCATCCTAATATCCTGTTATTTTTGCTCCGATGTGTTACCTACATTTCCCCATTTCTACGCATCCTTTTCTAGGCGGGTCCTATAAAACCGGATGAACCGAGGATGTGAGGGAAAGGGTAACCTTATATTTGAACTAGGCCTCTTTGTTGCACTCTTTATGAAAGATGACTTGCAATATCAATAAGATGACCGGCACCACCAGATCGGTGATCAGCGACACGCCAATACTCCCCGGCGCATAGTTTTGATGATAGATGATATCGAAAATATGAGGGGTAATATTATTCCAATATTACCCCTCATTCCAGTTAATGGATATACTACAACGCATATTCGCTTGTTATTTTATCCACACCAAGGAGAGGAAACCAAATTACTTAAGCTTGAGCGACAAATTAGGAATGTAGCCTTTACTTTATCGCTATTTTGAACAACAGCATCGCGTGTGGCGTGAAACCCATAACGACTGAACAGATCTGTTCCATATGATGTAGCATTATTGTATAATGCTTTTACTTGATCAAATAAACCTGTGATATCAGGTGTTGACTTTGATAATTCAACTTCCAATTTATAAGGTGTAGAAAAAGGCATGCATCGTACATCAGGACCAATATATCCAATCGAGTGACCTATTGTCATCCCTCCACCTTGAATAGTGTTTTCCATCCCTTTAGCAGAATCTGCAACTTTTATTAAACTATCCTGCATATAGTCTAGACTCTGTTTTTGATTATAAAGAATAGCCGCAATAGCGACTGCAGCCACACCAGCAGTGACTTTTGCTATCGTTTTCTTATTTTGACACACTGTTTGCCAGCAAGCAGAGGCTAACCTTACAGGCATATTAACTAGATTAGATATTGTCATCTATATCTCCTTGTAAATCACATTATTTATTAACTATCTCAAAGACAACTAGCGAAATTCGATTTAAGAAATCATTCAAAATTCCGAGATACGTTGGATTTAAACCAACCGATTTCGTATTTATTGTTTTAACTATAACAAAATATTGTTAAGAGATGATAAAGAGAAGGCAGACATTTGGCAGGTTTTTGCGTTCATGCCCAAATCTCAGCCTTCGTTCGATTTGCCCGCAAGTTCTTTTTGGCATGGTTCAAAAACAATCCAAAATGAGTAACAGTTTTTCTTCTCATATCCTCTCTGTGTTCTCTGTGCCGCTGTGTTTCAAAAAATAAAACACAGAGGCACAGAGAACACGGACAGGATATGAGGGAAAGGGTAACCTTATATTTGAACTAGGCCTCTTTGTTCTCTGTTTTCTCTGTGTTTCAAAAAATAAAACACAGCGGCACAGAGAACACGGAGAGGATATGAGGGAAAGGGTAACCTTATATTTGAACTAGGCCTCTTTGTTCTCTGTTTTCTCTGTGTTTCAAAAAATAAAACACAGCGGCACAGAGAACACGGAGAGGATGTTAGGGAAAGGGTAACCTTATATTTGAACTAGGCCTCTTTTTTGCACTCTTTATGAAAGATGCCTAGCAATATCAACAGGATGACCGGCACCACCAGATCGGTGATCAGCGACACGCCGATACTTCCCGGCGCATAGTTGTGATTGACGATGATATCGAAGATATGGTGGATGCCGTCCGCCAGGATCCAGATGGAGAAACCTAAAATCGTGGCCGTCCAAAACCCCCCTCGCCACCAGATACACATCAACCCCAGGATGCCAAAGGAAAGATTTACATTCCCCAGCTCCTGCTGGAAAGGACATACCGGCCAGCCGCTATATTCAGCCACATATTCCGCCATAAAGGTCAGGCCGATAAAAGCCAGCAGGCTCGTCATCCCCAAGCTAAATATCAGCTGGTAAAGCAGCATCAGCTCAACTTTCCTTTTAGGCGTGCGGTCTTGTGGCACAGTGCAATACCAGTGGATTAAAAACCCCAAGACGCTAAAGACATACATGCTCAAAAATAACGGCATTATTTCTCTGGTTTTATAAGATGGTGACTGTCGCAGGCTCGCTTTTTAGTCCGTGCTCATCAACGGCAATGACCTTATAGACATAAGGTTTAGCTTGCCGGTTGTGGTCCTGATAGACTAACGGGGCTGTCGCTAACACGGTCATGATGAGCATGTCATCGCGAAAAATTTGGTAACTCACTACGGATTTGGTCGCACTGGCCGACCAGGTGAGCGTATTGATCAAATCCGCCTGGGTCAGGAAACGGTTGTTCACTTGCCTCCCGATAAGATATTGGGGAGGGGTTGGCGGCGAAGGCGTGATGGCAATAGATTGCGGCCCGCTGCCTACTGGAATGGTGGCAATGACGGTATTGGTCGCGATATCAATGACCGAGACGCTATTGTCTTCATAGTTACTCACATAGGCCCTAAATCCGTCCGGCGTAATGGCCACACCAAAGGGGTTATTACCCACCGGCACCGTCGTGCTGACGGTATTGCTCGCCGTCGCGATCACAGAAACCATCCCAGCGCTGCTATCGGCCACATACACATATAGCCCATCCGGCGTAACCGCCAGATAGCGCGGATTGAAATCTACCGTCACGCTCGCGCTGACACTATTGCTGCCGGTGTCAATTACCGAAACCTCGTTGCCGCCTTGATTTGCTACATACGCAAAGCCTCCGCCGGGCGTGATGGCGATCCCGAAGGGAGAGCTACCCACCAGCACCGTCGCTATCACGGCATAGTTTGTGGTATCGATGACAGAGACGTTATTCGGGTTATTATTCGTCACATAGACATATCTGCCATCAGGAGTGATCGCAATCCCAACCGGCCACACATCCACGGTAACTGTAGCCGTGATGGTATTGGTCTGGGTATCGAGCACAGAGACCGTATCCATGCCATTATTAGCCACAAAAGCATAGCGCCCGTCAGGGGTGAAGGCGATGCCGAGCGGACCTGAAAAATCGGCGACGATGGTCGTGACGACGGCATAGCTTGAAGTATCGATGACGGAGATGCTGTTGTCGCTGTAATTAGTTACATAGGCCAAGCTGCCATCGGGTGTAATGGCCGCTCCTTGAGGGGCGTTGCCGACTAAAATTGTGGCGACGACGGCATTGCTGGTGGTATCGATGACCGAGACGGTGTTCCCACTGCTATTGGTCACATAAGCAAAGTTGGCAAATCCCTGGCCGGCATAGCTTGCCAGCATGAGGCATAGCCACATAAAATAAGGGTGCGATGGACTTATTAAGGCTCTAAAAAAGAACCACAATTTTACAGTCTGTTGCATCGAAAACCCCCCAGGCAGTTGTGTGCTTAAAGTTTTTATATAACTTTTTACATACTGGCTTGTCAATCGCTTACTTAAAAACAACGTGGGATGAACCAATAAAATTGAAATGTGATGACATAAAAAAAGCTCACAAAAAATTGTGAGCTAATTTCAGCGCTGCTTTGGCAGCAGGCGTATCAATTGGAAGAGGTGGGATTCGAACCCACGGTACGTTTTCACGTACACACGCTTTCCAAGCGTGCTCCTTAAGCCACTCGGACACTCTTCCTTAAAGATGGCAAAATTATAGGGAAATCGCCATTTATCCCGCAATCAGAAACCTCGGCGTCCGCAAAAAAAGGTGATTCATCACACAAATGCGGACCTCTCCGAGAGGATTCGTCAAAAAGCCTTAGTCATCGCTGGTAGAAAAAAAGAAGTAACAATCTATTTATAAGGTTCGCTTTGAAACAAATCGACATTCTGCCACAGAAGGTCTGGTTAGCCTCGCTAGAGATAGTTGCAAAAGCGACAATAAATACATTTAAATTGAAATTATTGTGAATTCTTGGGGTAAAGTTCAAATCTTTGGCTCATCACACAAATAGGTGGTTAATAGAAATTAATTCACAAAAACTAGCCATCCTCACTCTGGCAAGGGGGATTTTCGGTCCAAGGTAGACGCTAACATTCTGCCTTGGCCGGAATTAAAATGGGAGTATGACATGTGCGATCGGGCTATGTGAACCTTATGGCATAATGATTTTTCGTATAAAAATATTCACATGATCTTAGGATGGACAGGATGTTGATTTATCCTGTCCATCCTAAGATCATGTTGTTATTTCTTATAACTTTGATCGAACAGATGAACACCACCCTGAAAAGCATAGTATAGGCCTTGGCTGAACGGCTTGAGGTCAGGCTTGCGATTTGCGATTTGAAAGGAGTCGGGCTTTCTAATACAGTTAGAACTTTCAAATCACAAATCACAAGCCAGACCCCAATCCTAAAAGTCTGATCACGCCATGATTTTTTGAGAAGTCATTGCAGCCAACCATTCATTTGTGTGATGAACCGTTATGATTGCGATGGATATAAAAATGGATCTCCCTGTTGATTGGCATAAACATCGCCATTGATATCGAAAGGACTCAAGGTTTTCATGAATTCCCTATTGCTATCGAGCAAGTTTAACAGATCGTTTCCTTGCAAGGCTTTGACTATTTCAAGGCAAATGCAATTACTCAAGCCATACAAACTAGACTTAGAATAGATAGGGAGTTTGGGAATACCTTTCTTAAATGCTGCAATCAGACTGATCTCTTTTAGATAATTTTCGGATTCATCTCCAAGCTTGCTTACCAAATATTCTATTGTATTATCAACCACCTGATGAAGTTTTTTTTTCTTTTCGGCATGCAACCAGCTCAGCATATCCATTTGAATTTGTTGCCCAACATCCAGCTTCTCCTCGGACTCATCATCCAGCTGGCCACACTCGTCTGGCCTCGATATTTCTGCATAGCTGGCAATCAAATATCCAACGTCATGGGGCATGGTTCTTGTTGATGTTCCATGAGTTTCTTTCGACTCTTCAGCGATGGTATTAGAGGCGGTATTAAAGGTGATACTTCTTGCTTTTTTAACACTTTTTTCGGTACCGCCGGAAGAAGACATATTGGCTAGAGCTTTCATAACAGTGGCTTGGAAAGAAGATTTAGCGGGAGTCGTGGGGTGGCAACCTTTTCTTTTTCTTATCGGTGATGCTGTCGATAATGTCGGTGTTGATGATGTTAATAGGGATAATTTAGAGGCCTCAGTTGGTATTGGTATCATGGCTAAACATCTTCATGTTAAATGATTAAGTTGTAATTTTAAGATTTTACCCATTAAAAGTCAAAAGTCATGTATGCCAAACCCCAACCGCATATTGATGATCACTTGAGCCGATTAACAAGCAAAGCGCACTTCAAATCAACGGCATGTCCAGACCTACCACCAATCCCTCTAGCTCTCTTTCCTTATTCCTGTTGCTGTTAACAAACATCGCATCCACACTTCTTTGGTTAACAATTGATTGGGGATATTATGCATTACTTTCTTAGACTCGTCACTGCTTCAATTATCTTTTATCATAGCCATTCCTTTTTGATAACCGCTGAAAAGTCCAACATCTGGACACCGGCAGAAATGTTAAATGTGAAATTGACTTGGGATAGCAAGTTTTCGCCAGACAACACATCAGTTATCTTCGTGATGCCTGAGTCACTTCTGCTCAAGAAGACAATGTCCACTCTGCCGGCATCTGCAAGGCGGATATTGGCACCCAAGACAATCCCACTGCGTTAACACCACCAGAAAGTTCAGTTGTTCAGCCCTGACGGTCTTCTAACGGCCATTCGATGGCATTCATCTCTGCTCGTAGTACCATCAAAAACCTAGATTTCCATAGTTACGCATACTTACCACGGCGGCAGTCAAAGCTTTTCAGCCTAAACCAACCTCAACCTGCTTAGATGCATAAACCGGCTGTTTAGCGGCTGTGGGAGCAGATTGTTTGTCGGTTAGGGCTTTAAAGCGCTTGCTCAAGCCGAAAACGGACAAGATCCACAAGCAGACGATGCCGAGGGCTATGGGGGCGATGATCGGCACCAGCTGATAGAGCGCGCTACCGGAAAACAATGTGAGCAGTCCCATCTGGATATAGGAACCGGCGGATTTGCCGCCGCGCCCGCCGATGACATCGACCGCGGCTTTGCCTTTCACTTTAAGCTCGGGATCCAAAGGGATGTAGGCCATTTCTTTAGTAGGATCGAAGAGCGAATATTTCACTGCCTTGCCAAAAGCGTTCACCACCAGGCCAAGACCAACCGCAAAGACGATGAGTTCTTTGCTGATAACCCCCTGTTTGATGGCCTCGCTGATTTTCATGCCATCCGGCAGCAGGCTGTTGTTGTAATAAATCACGCCAAAAAAGACCAGCGTGCCGGCAATCAACACCACCGGCGTAATCAGTGCGCAGCTGCGCCAGCTGAAAGAGCGCAATAAATTGCTGCCGACCAGCATTAAGATAACGGCGATGCCGCCGGTGATGGTTGAACATCCCCCCATGACGCAGTTGTGTTCGACTTCTGTGGGGTAGGCGATATTAATCTGCCCCTTCCACACGCATTCAAACAGATTGATCGACACGCCATAAGCCAGCACCAACATGGCAATCAATCCCAAGTATGGCGATTGCAGGATGTATTTAAAGCTTTCAGACAATGAGAGTTTAGCCTTTTTCTTTTTTGTCTCCCCCATGGCTTCAGGATCATAATAGCGGCGATCCGTCAGTACATAGCGGTTCATCCAATAGAAAGTGGAAAGGAGAATGACGCCGGCTATAATCACAAAGGCCATCAAATATTGCAGCATCAGTCCCGTAGACTCGGCGCGGCTCAATCCCAGATTATGAATTGAGTTTGACACCAGGATGATGGCCGGACCTGATAATAGCAGGCCGAAGTTACCGAGGAAACCAAACATGCCGTAGAATCTGCGCGCTTCTTTAACCGGTGTGATGGCATTGGCAAATTGCCAGAACAACAGCGATAACACGGCACTTCCCCACAGTTCAGATAAAATATAAAACAGCGTATAGGTCCAATTGCCGATCAATGGCATCAGCCACTTGATAGTTGGATAGGTGGCTTGATAGTGTTTAATCGTCTCCAAACTCATATGCAGACTATCTACAAAGGGATAGACGGCATAGGGATACAATCCAAAAAAGACCAGAAACGGCAAGGCCGTCACATAGAACAGCCCTTCGCGGTTGAATAGATTGGCAGCCTTGGCATACAGGATCATGAAGACCACGGCCGACGCCGTCACGCCGATCCCTTTGGCAAAAGCCAGGCTTTCAGCACCGGCCCCCGGCGCATTGATTAAAATAGCATCCTTGGTATCGCGCAATACGGTGTAGATAAATAGAATACAGAACATCATGATGCCCATGGGCAGGAACTTTTTGACTTCATAATTATGGATTGGCCAGAGCAGCTTGCGCCAGCCCGTAAACTCTTGCGTTAGCGTTTGCGACATGTAACTTCCTTATGTAAACTAACTGATCTATTAGAAAGCTAAACTTTATGACAAAATCAGATTTAGCAAAAATTAATATAAATGATACTATATATAACATTTACTTATACATGAGGCCTTATGAAGTTCGATCCAAACATCACTTTTCTGCGCTATTTTTTTAGTGCGGGACAGTCCAAGAGCATCTCAAAAGCCGCCAAAGAAAATTTCGTCAGTCAATCGGCCATCAGCCAGGCTATCAGCAAATTGGAAATTACTTTAGGCAAGCAGCTGATCACGCATGCGAAGAATCGCCTGCAATTGACCGGAGATGGCCTGCTTTTGCTGGAGAAATGCAAGGAGATTTTCAGCGTGCTCGCCGATATCGAGGATGCCTTCAATGAGGCTGACGGGGTGTTTAAGGGAAAGCTGTCTTTTGCCTGCAGCCATAGCTTTGCGCTATCCCTGCTGCCGCCCTATTTGAGTAGGCTTTCCCAAACATGGACAGCCGTGGAACCGGTCCTAAGACTCGGCCACACAGGCACCATTGTCGAGCTGGTTAAAAAGGGGGAGGTCGATTTTGGCATCGTGCTCGACAATGAAGACTTTTCAACATTTCATGCCGTGGAAATTTATCGGGGGGAATATCGCTTATACAGAGCCAAGAAGCTGACGCAACCGGCCGTAAATAAATTCATTCTCAGTGAAGAGAGAAAAGAAGTTTCCTTATTGAAACAACATCTTCAAAACAACGACATCGATATGCAAAGCTGCCTGGAAGTTTCCAGCTGGGAAGTCATTGCCAGCTTAACCGAACAGGGACTTGGCATCGGCTTCCTGCCTGATTACATCATCGGCAAGCGCGCACTTGTCCCTTATGCTTGCCCCCTCCCCACCATCCCCTACCGTATTCTGGCCATCTTCTCAAAAACCAGAGGCCTGCCCCGCAATGCCAAAATGTTCATCGACTTGATGGGCGGCGTTTGAGATCCAATTGCATTTATGTACTAGAAAAGGTACAATTAGGTATAAGGAAACCGATGGAAAAGACTAAACCAACTCTACGCGTAGAGTTTTACAGAGAGTCTAACGGAAATGAACCCGTTAGAACTTGGCTCCAATCTTTGGATAAACCTATCAAGGTTATTATTGGCGAAGACATTAGCAAGGTGCAATTCCGTTGGCCCTTGGGAATGCCGTTGATTCGCAGTCTTGGAGATGGGATTCATGAATTGAGGAGTAGTATTCCCAATGGGATTATCAGGATTATTTTCATGGTTATGAATAAAACGATGGTTTTACTTCATGGGTTTATCAAAAAGACACAAAAGCTTCCTACGCAAGATTTTAAAATAGCAAAAGAAAGGGCTAGAAATTATGAGCAGCAAGAAAAGAACAAGTAAAAATATTCATGCAGGCTCCAGTTTTGATGATTTTCTTAAAGAAGAAGATATTTTCGAGCATTGCCAAGAAGTTGGAGCCAAATATGCTTTTGTATTGCAGCTTCAGGATGAAATGGAAAAGCAAAAACTAACAAAAGAGGACTTCGCCAAGCGTATAGGAACTAGTAGATCAGCTCTGGATCGTTTACTCGATCCTAGTAAATCATCGAACATCCGATCGCTCATCAATGCTGCCGCTGCCATCGGCAAACATCTGAGAATTAGCATAATATAGATCCGAATTAGCTTAACCAACATATGTGGCTTGTTGATATATCGCTTAGCCAAAATCTTTGATATTGATTACCGAGTGTTTTTATAAGGCATTCTACTCACTCATCCCGCTCGGGGGAGCTGAAGATATCCTTAAAGGCCTGCATGGTGGTGTCGCGGCCGATGGCGGCGATAGATTCCAGCAAAGGCACATCCTTGGGGCATACTTTTTGGCAATTCTGGGCGTTGCCGCAGTCGCCGACGCCCCCCTCTTGCATGAGGGCATGCAGGCGCGTCGCTTTGTTTATGCGGCCGATGGGGTGCGTGTTGAAAAGGCGCGCCTGGGCGATGATCTGGGGGCCGACGAATTTCGATTGGGCATTGGATTGGGGACAGGCCTCGACGCAGCAGCCGCACGTCATGCATTTGGAAATGGAATACATCACTTCCTGCTTCTGCGGGCTGATCTTGGGGCCGGGGCCGCGGTCATAGGCGCCGTCGGTATCGACCCAGGCCTGGACTTTCTTCAGATTTTCAAACATGACGCTGCGGTCGACGATCAAATCGCGCACCAGGGGAAATTTGGAGAAGGGCGCAAGCGTAATGGTGCGGTCGCTTTTTCCGGCCAATAGGATATCTATCAGGGCCGTGCAGGCCTGGCGCGGCTTGCCGTTGACAAGCATGGAGCATGAGCCGCACACCTCTTCCAGGCAGCCTTGCTCCCACACCACGGGAGTGACTTTTTCGCCCTGGCGGTTGACGGGATTTTTCTGAATTTCCATCAGGGCCGAGATGATGTTGGCATAAGGGACATACGGCAATTGGAATTCTTCCCAGTATTGCCTGCCCGGATTGCCACGGTAGATTTTTAGGATATAGGTATCGGTCATACAAACTCCTATAGGGGCGGCTTTATATTTGACGGGATGTTTTCTAAACTGTGCCTCACCTTATGCGCATGCGAATAATCGCGCATGATCGGCTTTAAATAGGGCATGTCGACAGGCTCATAGGTGATCACCGGCTCATCGCTGTCCGGATCGAAGGTGGCGATCGTCGTCTTCAGCCAATGTTCATCATCGCGCTTAGGGAATTCAGGCTTATAATGCGCCCCTCGGAATTCATCGCGCAAAAGCGCCCCTTTGGTGATAATTAGGGCCAGATCGAGCATGGGCCCAAACTGCAGGGCAAAGGCCAGCGTCTGGTTGGCAAATTGGGAGCGGTCGTCAAGGGATATATTATTGAAACGCTGCCGGATCTCTTTAATTTTATGCATGGTGCGCTTTAGGTCTTTGTTGTTGCGCTTCACGGTGACGTTATCCACCATCCAGGCCGCCAACTCATCGTGCAGGCGGTAGACGTTCTCCGGCCCGGTGCGGGCAAGCATTTCTTCTCGCGCGGCGCGTTCCAGCAGCAGCGTTTGCTCATAGATAGCGGCCGGCGTATCGTGGCAGCTATGGGAAAGGGTGGATAGATAACGGGGCACTTCGTGGCCGGCCACGAGGCCTGAGAAGATGCAGGAAAGTAGAGAATTAGCTCCCAGACGGTTGGCGCCGTGATACTGGTAATCCGATTCGCCGATATTAAAACACCCCGGCAGATTGGTCATCTGTCGGTAGCGCTGCAGCCTGTCGGGAGCGTCGGCCGCCGGCCAGTCCACCCAGCCTCCTCCCATAGTATAATGTACAGCCGGAAAGATGCGCATGGGCACGCGCGAGGGGTCTTCGCCGGTAAATTTCTGGTAGATATCAAGAACGGAAGCCAGCTTATGCTTCCTCTCTTCTGACAGGTGGGAGACGTCGAGATATACCTGCATCTGGCCGTCTACACCCATGCCCATCTCGCAGATGCGCAAAAGCTCTCTTGCGGCGATGTCGCGGGGCACGAGATTGCCGAAGGCGGGATACATCTCTTCCAGAAAATACCAAGGCTTACCCGTCACGCCGCAGGGGATGGTGCGTCCGTCTTCCAAAGTGATCGTATTGGCGGCATTGCCCATCACCCAGATGCGGCCGCCTTCGCCGCGGATCGATTCCGACATCAGGCGCATCTTGTCTTCCCCCGGGATTGCCGTCGGATGGATCTGGATAAATTCCCCATTGGCGTATTTCATGCCCTGCCGGTAGAGGCGGCCGTTGGCCGCACCGGTACAGAAGGTCGAATTTGTCGATTTCTTAAAGATCAGACCGCATCCGCCGGTGGCGATAACCACGGCGTCGGCCTTAAGGACTTCAAGCTTTAGATTGAAGAGGTCCATGATGACCACGCCGCGCGCGACCCCCTCTCCGTCAAGCACCAGGCGCATGAATTCGTGATTTTCAAACTTCTCAACGCTGCCATTCACCTCATGGCGGCGCACCTGTTCATCCAGCGCATATAGCAGCTGCTGTCCGGTCGAGGCGCCACAGAAGGCCGTGCGGTTGTATAGCGTTCCGCCGAAGCGGCGGAAGTCGAGGTTGCCTTCCGGCGTGCGGTTGAAGGGGCAGCCGAAGCGCTCCATCATATGGATGATGGCGGGCGCGCTAAGGCACATCTCAAGCACCGCCGGCTGGTTGGCCAGGAAATCGCCCCCTTTAATGGTATCGTAGGCATGGATGAGAGGGGAATCATCCTCTCCCTTGGTGTTGATGGCGGCATTGATGCCGCCTTGGGCGCAGACCGAATGGGAGCGTTTGACTTTCGTCACCGAAACGATTTGGACATGGCAGCCGTTCTCTGCCAGCTTCATTGCCGCTGACAGTCCAGCCAGGCCGCCACCGACGACGACTACGTTTTTCTTACTTTTATCGACAGCCATTATGATTCATGCCATGTTAGTATTTTAAATTGATCCAATATGTCAGCCACACTGCAGACAAGCCCAAGAAGGCGAAAGCTACCATCAGCAAGGATGACAGGCCGAGCATCAGATATTGCGCTCGGACCGTCAAAGTAACGCCCCATGCAATCATTGCTGTCCATAGTCCATTGAAGGCATGAAAACATGTAGCCAGCACCAGCAAGGTATACAGCACCAGCATGAAGGGCGATTTGAAGGTGTCGCGCAGCATCAGCAGTTCAGCCGTGCCGAAATCACCCGCCACGGCGACTACCTCGCCTTCCTTCAACGGACGCAGCTTCAACGCCTCCAGCCATTGCACCTCTTGGGCATGGGCTTGCGCGCGCAATAGCTGCTGTGGCTTTACAGGGCCACTTTCCGATGAGTTAAAAAGACCTTTAAGAGATGACATGAAGCCCTCCATCAATTCACCCTTTGCTGCAGGCTTAAGACCTGATGACAATTCGGCAGGGGTGAGCGACTGGATCTGCTTGCTGTTATAAAGCCTGACACCCAGCCGTTCGGCCACAGTATAGAGTCCGTCATCTTCACTGACACGCACCATATAGGCATGTTCACTGCCTATGGCAGCCGAAACGGGATATTCAACAAAGCGCATCTGGACCACATGGGCGATGATACCAAGCACCAGCAACCAGGCGGTAATGCGCTGCCAGGTATAGGCATGATTGCGTGGATAATTCGGCAGATAGGGTGTCTTCCCCGTCTGGCCAAATGAGTTATATTTGGCCGTATGCAGGTATTTGAGCCCCCATAGCAGGTGGACCAAGATGGGAAAGGCCAGTACGGCAATTTCAATCAGCGGCAGATAGGGCATATCATGGATGGAGTTGACGGCGCGGATAAATCCGTGTCCGTCATCGCCGATAAACAGCGCCGCCTGGGAATTGGTAAACAGATGCGTGATCAAAAAAACCACCAGCCATACGCCGGTGATAGAGTGCAGCCGGCGCCAGACAAAGGCTTGCGGAATTGTTTGTGTGGATGCTGCGGTCATTTTTCCTCAACAAATACAGATTCAAAATACTATGACATAGATAACATGTAAAAACGACGATGACAAGCAAAAATCGACAACCGTTACATGGCAAAAACCAACAAAATTCACCACAGAGACACCGAGACACAGAGAAACAAGCAGCAAAAAAAGCAGAATGTTAAGATAGTCAGGATAAGCACAATTAGGAAGAAAAGAAAGCCTCGATCGAGACCAATATCCATACCTCGGATTAGCTTCAGCAATCCGAGGGGCATGCCTCACAGCGACAGCGTCATGATTATACGCCAAGCGCTGATCCGACAGCTAGCAATCGCCAGTGGCCGGATCAGCGCTTGGCGTATAACCATGACGCTGTCGCTGTGATTGGAGTCTGATTCCCGCTCAGTTGCCGCCGGTGTTTATCCTGACTATCGTGCCATCCTGTTTTTTTACTGCTTGCCTCCTTTGCATCTTTGCGCCTCTTGGCTGTTCCTTCGCGTTGAATTTTTTGTAAACAACCTCTTCCTAAGCAACAACTCCTCTGCCCATGTTTTCTCTGCGTCTCGGTGTCTCTGTGGTTAATTTGTTGCGTTTTACAACCGCACGTCATTGCTGAAAAAACTCGGCCGAAACTACATATTTCATTTACAAAAACCAACAGATAATTTTATACTGCTTACTTTAAAACAATTAAAATCATTCACTTATGGAATTCGTACATCAGCCATACCAGCCGGGCGAGACTATTGCCGCCGTAGCCACCCCCCTTGGCGAAGGGGGCGTAGCCATCATCCGCATCTCCGGCCAGCACGCGCTATCTGTCGCCGCCAAAGTTTACTCAGGCCCATTGCATAGCTACAAAACGCATACCGCCCATTATGGGAAGATCCAAAATGCCCAAGGCGTACATATCGATGACGTCCTGATTCTCCCGATGCTTGGCAAGCGTTCCTATACCGGCGAAGACACCGTCGAAATCCACTGCCACGGCGGCAGCCTGATCACGCGGCGCGTGCTCGATGTCGTCCTGCAAGCCGGCGCGCGGGCGGCAAGGCCCGGCGAATTCACCTTCAAAGCTTTCATCAACGGCAAGATAGACTTGGCCCAGGCCGAAGCGGTGCAGGAGCTCATCTGTGCCAAAAATGAACGCGCTCTGGATGCCGCTGAAGAGCAGCTGAAAGGCTCTCTATCGCAGACCATCGATGGTTTTCAGCAAAGCCTGACGCTGATCACCGCCATCCTCGAGGCTTGGGTGGATTTCCCTGAGGAGGGTCTGGAATTTACCACCATGGATGAGATCCTGGCCGATTTGGCGCAGCTATGCCAAAGCATGCAGTCCCTGGCCAACACCTTCCACGACGGCAAAATCGTGCATGACGGCATCGCCGTATGCCTGATCGGCTCCCCCAATGTTGGCAAATCGTCGCTGATGAATGCCCTGCTCGACAAAGAACGCGCCATCGTCTCTCATATCCCCGGTACCACGCGCGATATCCTGGAAGACCATATGCGCCTGAATGGGCTCAACTTCAAGCTCATGGATACCGCCGGTATCAGGACGACCGAAGAGGTCATCGAGCAAGAGGGGATCCGCCGCTCGCAAGCCGCCATGCAGCAGGCTGATCTGATTTTGCTTGTGCTCGATGCCGCCAAAGGACTGGATGCACAAGATGAGATGCTGCTGGCACTGATGCCCAAGGAAAAGACCATCGCCATCTGGAACAAGGTGGATTTGCCGCATGCTGCCCTGCCTGTATTGAGTATCCCGCATCATGTGGCATTATCCGCTAAAAACAAGACCGGCATCGACACGTTGCGCCACACCATTGATGCTGTCATATGGAAACACGGCCCTCCTTCGCGCGAAGAAGTTCTAATTACCAACGCGCGCCACAAAGAGGCTTTAATAAAAGCCATCGAAGCCTGCCAAGGGGTGATGGCCGGACTTAAAACCGGTATTTCACCGGAATTCCTCTCCATGGATATGCGGCTGGCTTTGAATTCCCTGGGCACCATCATCGGCACAAATATCACCGAAGACATCCTATCGGCTATATTTTCCACCTTCTGCATCGGGAAATAGGCAGTGAATAAAAAAGAAAAGGGTGAGAAAATCCGCCGCCTCTTAAGCGAGCTTTATCCTGCCCCACAGATTCCGCTGCTGCACCGTGATCCCTATACCCTGCTCATTGCCGTGCTGCTGTCGGCGCAATGCACCGACGCCCGCGTCAATACCATCACGCCGCAGCTATTCAAAAAAGCCGCTACAGCGCAAAAAATGGTAAAACTCGATGTCGCTGACATCGAAGCCATCATCCGTCCCTGCGGCCTGGCGCCGCGCAAAGCGCGCGCCATCTGGGAGCTTTCAAAACTGCTGATAGAAAATCACGAAGGAGCCGTGCCGGCCTCTTTCGAAGCCTTGGAAGAACTACCTGGGGTAGGTCATAAGACAGCTTCTGTCGTCATGAGCCAGGCATTTGGACAGGCTGCTTTTCCCGTCGACACCCATATCCACCGCTGCGCCAAACGCTGGGGGCTATCCAGCGGAAAAAATGTGGAAACCACCGAAAAAGATCTAAAGCAGGTGTTCCCAAAAAAATATTGGAACCTCCTGCATTTGCAGATCATCTATTTCGCCCGCGAATACTGCCGGGCACGCGGACACATAGCCTCGGAGTGTCCCATCTGCGCCTGGGCGGCGCCTAAAACGTAAAACTAATTATTTAGTTATCTTAAATTCAAAGTTTTATGTATGTTCCAGCCTAGAAAATCAATTTTCTATGGAACATATCATGAAAAAAAATACTTTGATAGCAGCCGCTTGTTTCTTTGTAAGCTCCCTTTCTCTACCTCTCTCTGCAGAAATCATCATCGACGAACATGGGTTCTGGCATGGCGAAGAAGCCGTGAATGAACATCGAATCGACTTCATCCTGGCTGATGCGCTGGCAGACTTTTTCATCGCCGAACAGGTGGGAAGCGTGGTCGATTTCGGCTGCGGGACGGGTGAATATGTAAAGATCATGCGACAATATGGCATTGATTGCCAAGGCTATGACGGCAATCCCGATACCGTCATCATCTCTGACGGCATCGCCAAGGTGGCGGATTTGAGCCAACCGCTTGATTTGGGCACGTTTGACTGGGTGATGAGCCTGGAAGTGGGAGAGCATCTTCCCAAACAATTCGAAATGACATATATCGAAAATCTGGACCGTCACAATACCAAAGGCATCGTGCTGAGTTGGGCCTTAAAAGGACAAGGCGGCTTCGGTCACTTTAACGAACAGAGTAACGCCTATGTCAAAGATCTTATGAAACAATACGGCTATGTCAATGATGAAGCCGCTGAAAACATCCTAAGGACAAAAGCTTCATTCTGGTGGTTTAAAAATACCATCATGGTCTTCCGCAGAGGCTAGGGCTACTACCTATGTCCAAGTCCCTTTCGTGCCCGTGTGCGTGCCCGTACCCCGAATCCCAGAGCGCTTGCTCCACTATAATTTTTGAACGAAGGGATCGGGCACGCACACGGGCACGGACATGGGGATTTAGACATGCTTGAGGGCATAAGAAATCAATTCAGCCACATCGATGCCTTCAGGAATATCTTTAAGAGTCTTTTTAATAGCCTTTTGCGCAGTCATCTGGTTATATCCCAGATTTATTAAAGCGCTCATGGCATCGTTCACGCTCTGCGCCTGCGGATCGGACAGGCTGTGCACCGCCAAATCGCCAGGGAATAGGCCTGCGCAGCTGACCTTGTCGCGCATCTCAATGATCAGGCGCTCAGCCCCCTTCTTGCCTATGCCCGGCACGCGGCAAAGCGCAGCGATATCATCTTGAGAAATAGCCCTTTGCAGTTCCATCAAAGACAGATGACCGAGCAGTGCCAGGGCAATTTTTGGGCCGATGCCCGTTACGCCGAGCAAGGCTTCAAAAAAATCCCGTTCCTGGACGAATGAAAAGCCGTAGAGAGTCTGGGCTTGCTCGCGCACGACAAATGAAGTGTATAAAACCACCTCGCTGCCGACATGGGACAGGCGGCCGAAGGCGCTGACAGGGATAAAGATTTTGTAGCCGATGCCACCGGCCTCAACTACCACATATGTCGTTTTAGACTCAGCTAAAGCACCCTTTATATAGGCAAACATCGATTCTACTCCATTCGTTCATAATTCACAGTTGGTCAATTCGCGGAAACGCATCGACTGCGCATGGCATATCGCCAAGGCTAATGCGTCGGCAGCATCTTCGGGCGTTGGAATCTCGGCAAGGTTCAACAATAGCTTCACCATTCCCTGCACCTGCTGCTTGCTGGCCCGGCCATTGCCCACCACGGCACTTTTGGCCTTTGTTGGCGCATATTCGAAAACGGCCAATCCTTTGCGTTTGGCGGCAATGATGGCAATGCCACGAGCCATACCCAGCTTGATGGCGCTTTGCACATTCTTTTGCACATATTGCGTTTCCACAGATAAAACTTGCGGACGGTATTTTTCTAGCAGTTCTTCAAGGGCATTAAAAAGAATCAGATAGCGATCCGTCAGTTTGCGCGCAGCCGGCGGACGGATGCAGCCATAATCGATGGCGCGGTAATTTACCCCCTCCACTTCAATCACGCCGTAGCCTGTCACCTGCGTGCCAGGGTCAATGCCTATAATGATCACAAAAAAACCTGCTCATTCAAATCGTTTATCATGAGATTTGGGCATATCAAAAAGATTTTGGTAGGGCCTGTGCATGTCGTATCTTTTCAAGCTTAATGATTCCGTTTCGACCTTTCTTTCAAAAGTTGGCGCGTGGTTGTCGGCAGGCATCTGAACATCTTTCATTTGACCCTCAGGTGCTTCGTTGAACACATCATTAAGATTTTTCCACATCTTCTGCATCTGCCGGTAGCGTTCTTCCATTCGGATGGCCTCTTTAAGCCGCGCGTCACTCTCCTGCCATTTGCGTTGCAACGCTGAATATTTCTCTTCCCAGCCGGCGACCATGGCTTCGGCCGAATTGATAGACTCCTGCCATTGCGCATGTGAACGCTCTTGCTGTTGTGAATGTTCCTCTAATGAACTTTGCAAAGCCGAGCTTTGCGCCTTGGCCTCCTGCAGCTCATCTTCATACTCGCGCAGCCTGCTTTCGAGGGCTTGTATTTTGTCGCCAAATTCGGTCGCTTCCCTCACCTTCTTTGCCAGGTGGAAATGGGCAAATTTCAGCCGCGCTTCGGCTTCATCTTGGGCCGTTTTGGCTTTAGCACTATCTGCTAGCAGCTGTTGTCTTTCCCCCTCCCGCGCCTGGAGGTTGTTTTCAGCTGCGGCATAAATCTTTTGCAGCCCGTCGATACGCTCGTTTGCCTGCACCAAGTCCTGCACAGCCTGATCGCGTTCACGCCTCAGCTGCTCGCGGCCATCCAGCAGACTTAGCTTCTCATTTGCCTCTTGCTGCCCTTGCTGCTGAAGGGCGATGAATTTTGCTTTAAGCGCGGCAAATTGGCCATGCAGGGCGGCGACTTCATCGCTAGCCTCTTGCTTAAGATGTCTCTCTTGTGTTAACGCCTCTTGCAACTGCTGCTGGCTGTGCTGATATTTAAGCAGCTTCTCGCTAAGCCCGGTGCCGGCGCGCTGCAGTTCGGCGACTTTTTTTTCCCTTTCCCCGGCGGCATGGGTAAGCTTTTCAATCTGCTGCCTGCAGTGTTCATTCTCGATGGACAATTCATGGAAGCGCCGCTGCATCGAAATCTGCTCGTTATCTGGCTGGCCTAGCTTTTGCAAGCTTTGGTAGCGTTCTTTGAGGGTTTGCAGCTGCCTGCGCAGTGACAGGACTTCCTCCTCATTTTCTATCGCATTTTGTTGAGCTGATAATAAAGTCAAGGCACACACTCTCTTTATGCATATGAAATCAGCACTACCTTACCCTTTTATCCATAACAAGATCAAGAGCTAGAGAGAAAAAACGGTGTATCCGGTTTTGCAGCCAAAGCTATGCAGCACGGCATGGTAAAATTCTGGCAATTAGTTTAACTTATTTCAACAAAAGAATAGGGGGTCTAAGCATAGCGTTTTGATTAAAAAGATTTGATGGGTAGCACGGGTATTGGTTTAACTTCGATCATCATGCATTTGCTGCTAAGCCCTGTCAAAGGGCGGCCATATTTGTAGCCCACGGTGTAGCGTCAACGACGCAAACCGTGGGTCACAATCCCAAAGAAATCCAGCCCCAGAGGGGCGTTATCATTCCTTCGCTTCTATCAGCAAGAATGAAAATCAAAAAAAACAATTATAACGCCCCCTCGGGGCTGTTTTCTTTCTTCTGACAACCATGGTTTGTGCCCTTGGTACAACACCATGGGCTACAAATATGGCCACCCCTTGACGGGGCTCAGCAAAAAATACATCATGCCAAAGCGGGCGCGCGCTCTGGCACTGCGAGTTTATATCACTGAATAGCCAAATCTTTTTAATCAAAAGACCCTGAGGACCTAAGGGGCGAAAGAGGCTATCCTTTAGGTCTCTTAGTTCCATATGATCCATTTCTTTTTGTTGTGTTCTTTTTTGCGGTTGATGCATATGGAATCAGATAGGATAAGGGTAGAATTTGCTTGGAATTGGAAAATGAGATAAAATCAATTCCTTAAGATAACTGATTTTGCATTATCAACGCGTCATGCGTTGTTGCGGAGAGCCCACATGCCCATCATGCCAAAAGCCTGGCCACTTATTGTACCTGAAAATATCATCGTACGCATGCCTAACTGGCTGGGCGACCTGGTCATGGCCACACCCATACTGCAGGATATCCGCCAAAAGTGGCCAAAAGCCAATATCACCGCCATGTGCCAATCCAATGTGGCTCCCCTCTTGCAGCATGATCCCCATATCAATGAGGTCTATAGCTACAAAAAACCGAGCGGCTGGATCCATCGCCACCAACATCACCGGATTTTTGAAGAATTGCGCCTGGGCGAGTACAACCTCGGCATCCTGCTTACCAACTCCTTTTCCTCGGCATGGTGGTTTTGGCGCGGCCGGGTTGCCAATCGCATCGGCTTCGCCGGCAACCTGCGCAGCTGGCTGCTCAGCAAAGCCGTGCCATTCCCCGCCGGCAAAGAGACGCAGCACCTCGTTTTGACCTATAAAGCCCTGTTGGCGCCGCTTGGCATTCCCCTCTCCAATACGCCTCCACGCCTGTATGTCTCGCCCGAAGAAATACAAGCGGCCCACACGCTCATCGGCTCATATGGAGTGGCCCTTAAGGAACAGATCCTTGTCGGCATCAATCCGGGCGCAGCTTATGGCTCTGCCAAATGCTGGCTGCCCGAACGCTTCCGCGCCGTCACAGAGCGCCTGCTGGAAGACCCTCGCATCACCGTCGTCTATTTCGGCGATCCCGCCGGCAGACCCTTGGTCGATGATATCTGCCAGGGCCTCGGCGCACGCGTGATCAACCTCGCCGGCAAGACATCCATCCGCGAGCTGCTCGCGCTGATGCAAGCCTGCGCTGTGCTGCTGACAAATGACAGCGGCCCTATGCATATCGCTTCAGCTTTAGGGGTGCCGCTGGTGGCCCTGTTCGGATCGACCAGCGACGTCAGGACAGGCCCCTATGGCGGCGGCATCGTCATCCATAAACGCGTCGAATGCTCCCCCTGTTATAAGCGCATCTGCCCTATCGACTTCCGTTGCATGAAGCGTATCGAAGTCGATGAGGTCTATGCAGCCATCCTAAGATCCATTAAGAAGGCCTAGCGTGGATTATCAGCAAGCCTTTCACATCCTTGCAGCTGTTGGACAGTCCCATGTGTTGGACTACTGGGACACGCTGAATCAGGTCCAAAAAGACCACCTGCTAAAGCAGATTCAACGCCTCAATATTGACACTTTGCTAAGGCAGCAACAGCTGCTGAAAATGGCCGCACCACTATTGCTCGGCATCGAACCTTTCAGTGATTTTACACCGGCCGGCAACCATAGCGACCACCTGCTGGGGCAGCAGATGATCGCCCAGGGCATGATGGGCTGTTTGCTTGTGGCCGGCGGACAAGGCTCCCGCCTGCGTTTCGATGGACCCAAGGGCATGTGCGCAGTCACGCCAATTAAGCACAAAAGCCTCTTCCAGCTTTTTGCCGAAAAAGTCGTAGCTGCCAGCAAACAAGCTGGCAGACCCTTGTCCGTAGCCATCATGACATCGCCGCAAAATCACGCTGCCACCCTTGACTTCTTCAAGCGACACCAGCGGTTTGGGTTGAAAGCCGGACAGCTTGATTTCTTCATGCAGGAGACACTGCCTCTGCTTGATCAAACCGGACGCCTTTTCCTGGAAGATGCATACATGCTGGCTGAAGGACCGGATGGCAACGGCGGTGCGCTGCACCATTTCTATCACAGTGGCCTCTATCAGAAATGGCATGGGCAAGGCATCCGCCATCTCAATTTTGTGCTGGTCGATAACCCCCTGGCCGATCCTTTTGACGCCGAACTGCTGGGCTGCCAGGAGCGCTCTCGAAATGATATCACCGTTAAATGCACTAAGCGCTGCGATGCACATGAAAAAGTCGGCCTTTTAGCTCTCCAAGACAAGCATCCCATTGTGGTGGAATATTCGGAATTGCCAGAAAATGAACGCACAGCAGCTTATCCCGATGGCACATTGCGATACACCTGCGCCAACCTGAGCCTGTTTTGCTTTGCCATGGATTTCATCAAACATGCGGTCAGCGATATGCCCACCCCCATGCCGCTACATAAGACTTTCAAAGCCGTCAAATATCTGGGCCCGCAAGGCCGCACCATCCAGGCCGACACACCCATAGCCTGGAAGTTTGAAACGTTCATTTTCGACCTGCTGCCAAGGGCTCATAAGGTCGGGGCGTTGCTCTTCCCGCGCGAAACATGCTTTGCGCCTTTAAAAAACTTCAGCGGCAATGACAGCCCGGCGACGGTAAGCGAAGCTTTACAGGCCAGCGATCGCAGGGTGCTTGAGGCTGTCACCGGCCTGCCGTACACTGGCAGCCCTTTGGAAGTCGACCAGCACTTCTATTATCCCACGGACGAGTTGCGCCGCAAATGGCGGGGCAGGGCGCCCCCCCATGGCGGCTATATCGAAGCTTACATATAGCGCGATTCGGCATAGGTCCCTTGGGTCACTCCCATGATACCGACATAGGCCACTTCCTGCTTATACCCTACCTACCAAAACAAAGCTATATACTATATTGTTGAATAATCAGGAATAATCCATATGTTCTCATATGGCACATTCAACACCCACCTGTCCTAAGCTACCCAAGGTATATAGGCCTCGCAGGCCCGAAAAGACGGTCCTTTTTCAGGTCATCAAAAAGCACTATGCCACGTGGCACAAGCACGCTAAAAATCCTGTTCCAAACTACGTAGACAAGACCTTCAAAAAGTATCTGGGATGTGGCATCTTGGCAAAAGGGTTTGCTTATGGCCATTGCGACGGCTGTCATAAGGATTTTCTTATCGCATTTTCATGCAAAGGGAGAGGCCTTTGCCACTCTTGTAATACCCGTTCAATGGTTGAAACTGCAGCGCATCTCATAGGAAATGTCATTCCTTGTGTACCGGTCCGACAATTTGTAATCAGTTTCCCCATGAGGATACGCCATTATTTGCTAACCCAAAAGATCCTTCAAGATGTTCTCCGGATAGTGGTCGATGAGATCCGGAAAAGACTTGTCGCTTGCAGTCCTGATGCACCTAATCCTCACATTGGAGCCGTCAGCTTCATCCAGCATTTTGGCAAAACTCTCAATATCCATCCCCATTTTCATCTTGTAGTGGCAGATGGGATCTTTACTGGCAATGATGCTGCCCTGCAGTTCCATGAAGCTTGCCTTACCCAGGATGACGTTAGAGATACACAAGATTGCATTCAAAAACGCGTTTTAAAGTATTTTGGCAGACGTAGTTGGTTCGATGCAGAGACAATAGAGAAAATGCTAAAGTTTGAAACGAGTGGCTTTTCTTTGGATGCCACCGTGCGGATTGAATCATGGGATCGAGATGGCTTAGAGCGCCTGATACGGTATTGCGCGCGGCCTCCATTCGCGAGTGAAAATCTCAGGTGGAATGGCCCCTGGTTGATCTATCGTCTTCCGAAACCGACCCACATTGGACAGACTTTTGTGCAAATGATGCCATTGGAATTTCTAGACAAAATTGCCGCTTTTATTCCATACCCTCGTCGCCATCGACGCCACTACCATGGCGTTTTTGCCCCCAATTCTCCTTTAAGAAAGAAAATAGCCGCCAATGCACAAAGAAGACCTGAAGCCATTAAACCTCAAGGAATCCATGAGGCGGTGGACAACGTCCAGAAAGTATCGACCAATTGGGCTATGCTGATCGCGCGTATCTACGAGACCGATCCTCTCAAATGCACAAACTGCGGTAAAAAAATCACCATCATCGCCTTTGTCACACATTCAGCTGAAATACGTCGCATTCTGAATGGCACCACCTGGTTACTTGACCCTCCTGAATTCGATCCCCCGTACGACCTTGAACATTGGGATATTTGTCAACTGGTGCCGGGAACAAAAGACGGCTTCCCTGAGGATGCGGGACAGGCTCGATGTAATACCGGACCAGATCCACCTTGGGTGGACTGTCATGATCCGCCCCATTGGGAGGACAATAACGATCCGCCGCACTCGGACGAGAATATCGACCAACCACATTGGGATGAATAATCCTTTCTGCTAAAAATCACTGTTATGCAGTGGGCAAATCCTCGCATGTCTCAAATATCAAAATTCCACCTATTTTTGTTGCAAAGTCCCCAAAAACATCTGAATCGAGCTGACTTTTCAAGAAACGAGAAAAGCTTTCTCAAAAACGGGTGATTGAGGCAAGCGGTGTTGAGGCCTTCCCCCTAGGGGAAAGGCCCCAACACCGCTTGTTTTTCCTATCCTTTTTTGTAACACCCGTTCAATGGTTGAAACTGCCGTGCATCTCATAGGAAATGTCATTCCTTGTGTACCGGTCCGACAATTTGTAATCAGTTTCCCCATGAGGATACGCCATTATTTGCAAACCCAAAAGATCCTTCAAGATGTTCTCCGGATAGTGGTCGATGAGATCCGGAAAAGACTTATTGCTTGCAGTCCTGATGCACCTAATCCTCAAATTGGAGCCATCAGCTTCATCCAACACTTTGGCAAAACTCTCAATGTTCACCCTCATTTTCATCTTGTAGTAGCTGACGGAATCTTCATCGGCAATGACGCTGCCCTGCAGTTCCATGAAGCTTGCCTTACCCAGGATGACGTTAGAGATACCCAAGATTGCATCCAAAAACGCGTTTTAAAATATTTTGGCCGGCGCGGTTGGTTCGATGAAGAGACAATAGCAAAAATGCTAAAGTTTGAAACGAGTGGCTTTTCTTTGGATGCCACCGTGCGGATTGAATCATGGGATCGAGATGGCTTAGAGCGCCTGATACGGTATTGCGCGCGGCCGCCATTCGCGAGTGAAAATCTCAGGTGGAATGGTCCCTGGTTAATATATCGCCTTACAAAACCGACCCATACAGGACAGACTTTTGTGCAAATGATGCCATTAGAATTTCTCGACAAAATTGCCGCTTTCATTCCATACCCTCATCGCCATAGACGCCACTACCATGGCGTTTTTGCTCCCAATTCTCCTCTAAGAAAGAAAATAGCCGCCAATGCACAAGAAAGACCTGAAGTTTTTAAACCTCAAGGTGTCCATGAGGCGGTGGACAAGGTCAAGAAAGTATCGATCAATTGGGCAATGCTTATCGCGCGCATTTACGAAACAGATCCGCTCACCTGCACAACCTGCGGCAAAAAAATTACCATCATTGCCTTTGTCACACATTCAGCTGAAATACGTCGCATTCTGAATGGCACCACCTGGTTACTTGACCCTCCTGAATTTGATCCTCCGTACGACCTTGACCATTGGGATATCTGTCAGCTGGTGCCGGGAACAAAAGACTGCTTCCCTGAGGATGCGGGACAGGCTCGATGTAATACCGGACCAGATCCACCTTGGGAGGACTGTCATGATCCGCCCCATTGGGAGGACAATAACGATCCGCCGCACTCGGACGAGAATATCGACCAACCACATTGGGATGAATAATCCTTTCTGCTAAAAATCACTGTTATGCAGTGGGCAAATCCTCGCATGTCTCAAATATCAAAATTCCACCTATTTTTGTTGCAAAGTCCCCAAAAACATCTGAATCGAGCTGACTTTTCAAGAAACGAGAAAAGCTTTCTCAAAAACGGGTGATTGAGGCAAGCGGTGTTGAGGCCTTCCCCCTAGGGGAAAGGCCCCAACACCGCTTGTTTTTCCTATCCTTTAAAATTTCAACGTGCATGAAACCGGTTTTGTTTTCAAAACCAATTCTTATTTTTAAATTTATATGTAGCAGAGCCGCCGTACATAAGTAGCTAGTTTTTAGATTCTTCCGCCCTAGTTGCTTTAGATGATGTCACCTGGACAAATCCCGTCAGGGCTAGCCATCCCAGATCGGTCAAACCTTGGAATGAGTCATTAGCATCATATGCCATATATTTTTTGACCCACTCGTCATTCTCGATCTGGTCTTGGGGAAAAAGATCTTCAAAATATTCGACCAGATGCTGTTGAGTAATTGCCTCAGATTTTATCTGAGAATTCATGGCTTCAGCAAGGGCTGGTTTGAGGCGTTCCACCATGGCTTTAGCAATATGCGTGAGTATCACTGCTAAAGCTTCTTTAGGAGGGGTTGTGATCAGTCCAACCGGCAATGCTTCTGTATGCAGATCGAACTTCGGTTTATCTTTAAGGGCCAGTTGTTGCTGATATCGGTTGCGAATGAACTGCGTCTGGTGCGACGTTTGGGAAAAGCTGCCGCCAGCTAGCTCTTGTAACACCTCTTCATGCATCAACAGCTCATCGACTAGACTTGCGAGCGATGGCACAGCCGTGTTAAGGCATCGCAGTATTTTTTCTGCCCCTGTCAATCTTCTAGCTGGCGCAGCGGGGCTCTCGCCATCCAGCTTTGCTTCTTCTGCCATTGATAGCGCTGCAACAGGTGTTTGTTTGCGATGGCGTAGGTTCTCATCAAGATTGCTGTAGGCAAGATGAATGGCATCGCGTTGTCCTACAGGGCAAACTCTCATGGAGCTGCATAAAGTCAGAAATTTTCTTTCGCGTTTTGATAAGGCTCCCTCATTTTCGGGAACATCGGAAAGGCTATGCAGCGCCTGCAGCCAAACATCCAAGCGGAAGGCGGTGGGATCGATCGGCTTGCCGGCAGGAGTCTGTCTTGCTGCAAGCAAAGAGGGGATGAGTGAATTGGCGACGGAGGACTTGAGGTCGGTAAGGTTGGATAGGGAAATATGTTGTATGGCAGCTTCAAGGTGTGCTAGCAGAGTCCCTTTGCCTTCATCATGCAGTTTTTTCAGGCGCTGCTCTAAGGCATAAAATTGTTTTTCAAAGCTGTTGGCATCAAATTCGGCTGACAGGTCAGCCACCGTATATGCTGCTTGTTGCATAGCTGTGCGGAACTTATGCAAGTCGAAAACGATGCTGCCGTCTTCACGTTTGCCAGTGATTTTGGCAAAAGGGGTGGTGACAGTGGAAAGCAGCCCATTTTTCCGTTCGTCCGCCAGGGAGGCCAGCAGGTTCTTGTGCAACTTATATGGGTTGTTTGGGTGAGTGTCATCCATGGTGGCCACGGTCATCACTTCAAGAGCTTTCAGAAAGAGTGGGTGGTCGTCGTGCAGATTCAGTGTATCAACCCGCGCAAGTATATCCGCAGCACACGCCCAAGCCCTTTGGCGGTTACTGCTTAGCTGTTCCAGCTTCAAGGACAGGATATCCAGTTTTTGTTTCGTAAAATCATGCTCTATTTCTATTAACCGTTTGTCTAACAGGTTGCATTCATTGAACACAGCTTTAGCTTCCGGGTCATGCTGGAAATGATTTTCTGTTTGGTAGATGTTGTTAGTCGTATTAAAATTATCGAAAACTCCTTTCAAAGCTAATAAAACATTGTTTTTGTTAAATCTATATCGCATGGCAATTATGCGCTTATATTCTATCCCGTCTACAATGGCTTGCTTTATTTCAGTGATGCAGTCTTCCATTTTTTTTGAGATGATGTCTTGCCAGCTCATGGTGGCATAGGCATAGAAATAGAATTTCTCTAAATTTTCTATCCCGCCAATCTTGGCTCCCGCAGCCATTATCTTCTGTGTGTATGCGTACAATCTTCTTGCCACATTTGTGCGAATTTTATCGTAGACAAGCTTGCAGAAGCTTAATGCGGCCTTTTGCAAATCAGGCGCGTCGCTTAATTCATGAGAGATGAATTGGCTATATAGACTTTCCAGATGGCCTGTTAACTCAGGAGAAATATTCAAAAACTCACTCAGCGCGATGTTGTCCTTATTTTGTTTTTCGATCAAACCTGCCTGTGCTGAAAAAAAAGTGTGGTCTACGGTCTCTTTGTAGGACCTGATTTTCATTATTGATCGGTATGGATCATCATGAGGCATTTCTGAGAGCTTTTGTATATATTGAAACACCTCGAAGGCATAAGACAAAGGTCTTAACTTTACTAGATACTCATCAAAAGCACCTGACGTAGCGTCCGGATTGTCGTCTTTTCCAGTCAAAACCTGCAGTAGCTTTGCATTAATATTTGCTGTGTATTCAGCGCGTAGATTGTAATGGACCTGTGTTGCAAAATAATAGAAATCCATTTCAGCAATGTAGGCGGGTGAAATCCTTGATACTACATTAACTCCGCTAGCCTTGTCAGCCGCCTGCCGTTGTTCCATCCATTTCAGGATTTTGAACAGGCCTTGTTTGCAAATTTGCTCTGCCGCGTCTCTCATTTCGTCGGGAGCACTTTTAAGAGGGGCAAGCAGCTCTTGAACTATTATTTCTTTATTGCTTTTGCGCTGATGATCCCCTCCAATTGTAAGGTGGTCGCATAGATAGCTGGCAAGTTCGGCAATGTCCATCTTTTGGCAATCTGCTTCAGACAGACGTGTGGAGGGCTGGGCATTGGCGGAGATGGGGGCTAAGAGTCGCCTGGTGGCCAGGCTGCCAGTTACCAGCGCGTGTGTTTCACCAGCGCTTGTGCTAATGGCTTTTTGGCCTAGGCTTGAGAGTGTGGTATCTCTGTTTTCGGCATCTGAATCAGGCGATTTCCGTTCTTGGCAGTCGGCCGCGGATGCTCTGCCTGGATTTGAAATGGGCGTAACAGGGCCGGGCGCGCCCCAAGGGCGAAATGTTGTGCAACTAATATCAGCAGTAAGATGGGACGACATGTATAATCAATTGGTTCGCGGTAAAAAGTGTTGAGTGTATTAAATAAGCATTACCCGGTCAATACTTCTTTTTTTTGTTTTAGCGTGTGAGCTTTTGTTTTCTATCTGCTTTTTTCCATGCCTATACGCGTGACACCCAAAATTTGAGTGCACGAGAGGGGTTAAGTGTTGAGCTTTGTGAGGCTACGTTCACCCTTACAGGGAAAACTTTCGGTCACAGGTAGACGAGAATATTCGCCTTGGCCGGAATCTAAAATACAGCTAGGACACTGGCGGATCGGGCTCTGTTAACCTTATGCCGTAATGATTTTCGTTAAAAATAACAACAGGATATTAGGATGGACAGGATGGCTGATTTATCCTGTCCATCCTAATATCCTGTTGTTTTAGTTCTTAAATTTTGACAAACAAATGAACGCCACCCGTTGTGATGAAGTCATTGCGCTAGCTATTGCCAAGGAGCAAAACTCAGTTGAGAGCCCCTCGCAATCAGTCAAATTTGGGTGTCAAGCGTATAGGCATGGTCGTAACCTGTTTTTAATGCACTTCTATAACAAATTGCAAATACTTAGTTGAGTATAAAAATATTGTGTATGCAAAAAAATAATATTCATTTTATAATCTTAATTATATGTTTATGTGTTATAATTTTAATTATAGATTTATGTGTTGGTGTTTTTGATTGTTGCCGGTGTTGCATTAATGTTTTTATGATGAGGCTTTTATGCCATCAATTCCCAAAGGGGCTCCGGAGCCTTATAACAACAATTCATCTGCCGACAACCAGCTACCCTCTGCAAGCGTAGGAAAACCCTCTGAAACAAAAGCTGGTTGGTGCGGTAAGACGGTAACTTTTTTCCTGGGTTTATGTAGGAAGCCAAAGGATAAGGTAGATGATGCCTCCTTCAATAGCAGCGTTAAAAAAATAGACGAATTCTCTGGAGCTACTTTCGCAGGCAAACCTGCATCTGCCAGTGACCCGGTCAAGAAGGCCTCTATCCTTGCCAACTCAAAGCCAGCCGAAAATGAGTTTAAAAGTAATCCCCCAACCGGCACCGGTGAAGAGTTTAAACATCTCCCGGCTGCCATCGATATCGACAGCCAATGCTCTTACTATGGCGGCTATGGCGGCTACACGGCGCTTACTAAGGCTGCTTCTGATGGCGACTATAATGCCGTCAAGGCATTGATAGCTAAAGGCGCTGATGTGAACAAGCCCGCTGCAAATGGCCTCACGCCGCTTATGAATGCGATAAAAAAAGGCCGTGTCAAGATCGTGGAACTTCTTTTAAAGGTTAACGCCAAAGTAGATATGCCGAAGGCTCTTCAGGAGGCTGAAAATGGTGGATCCGATAAAATGGCTGGATACAGTAAGGACAGTAAACGTCCCGCTAAGTACGATGAGATCATTAAACTTCTATTTCCCATAGAGGATAAAGCGACCCTTCTTGAGGCAGCTCAAAAGGGTTATCATCAGAGCCATCGAAAATCTCCCCTCTAGCGTCGACATCAACAGCAAAACAGCCAGCGGTGATACAGCTCTTTCTTTGGCAGCTGAGAACGGTCATCCAAAGGTCGTTGGCATTCTTCTTGAGAAAGGGGCCAATGAAGGCCTTGGCAAAGCTTTTGGGTTGGCAGAAGCAAAGCGCGATGCTAGTATAATTAAAGATCTATCCGTTGCGATCGTTCTAGCTGCTATTAAAAGTGCTGACTGGCAAGCGATCAAAGATCTCCCAGCTGGCATCGACATTGACAGCCAAGGCTATAACGGTGTCACGGCGCTTAATTGGGCAGCTTGTAATGGCAACGATGAGGCGGTCGAGGCATTGATAGCTAAAGGCGCTGATGTGAACAGGCCTGGTGCAGATGGCCGTACGCCGCTTATGAATGCGGTGGAAAAAGGCAGTAGCCAGATTGTTGAAATTCTTATAAAGGCTGGCGCCAAAATAGATGCTAAAAGTTCTCGCGACATCACCGCACCTATGCTGGCAAAAGACCAAGAGATCATTAAAATTCTTTCACAAAGGAGAATTGAGCAGGTTGAACAAATGCTAAAAGAGGTTGCACAAAGAGAAGAAATTCTGCTCAAAGAGATCGCTAATGCCCAAGATCCAAGTCTGCTGCTGACCGACTTACATGAGCTTTATCATCAGGCAATCACATCAGGCAGCTTAGATGCAGAGCAGGTATTTGAATTAAGTATTAGAGCAGCACAAAATACTTTGCCCCCAGCTGGCACACTTCTTTTTGATATGGCCGATGCAGTTTCCAAGGGAGAAAAAGCACAGGACAATCCAGATTTTGGAGCGTATTTCAGCAATCTGGATACCGGCATTTTAAAAGGCGGTGTCATCTGTATTCATGATCGACTGATCGATGGGGAAAAAAAATATCACATTCAATTCAAATTGAGTGAATTTGCTAGAAAAGACCTTGCTCAAAACCTGGCGCTGCTGGAGCATGAGGAAAACAAAGAGGTATTTCAAAAACTTCTGCCAGAGGGATTAGCGGTTAAAAGCATGCGCACTGTGCCGGACACATTCCTTGGAAAAGCTGATAAAAATGACTCTTTCACCGACAAGGCCGGTTATGCCCTACCTAATGCAGAAGCTTGCGAAATTGAATTTCAAAATGGGGCCAAGGTGATCATTGGCAGATCGGAGGATCTATACAAATGCCTGTACGATGAGGTCAATGTGATTATTCCCCACGGCCAGGTTAAGGGGGAAGAGTTGCAAATGGCGCATGCCGTGCTGGCCGTATTAGGAGTGGGGCCCATCTTCAATGCCAAGCGGGCGGCAGATAAGGAAAGGATGGAAATAGCCCAAATCTTCAGAACGTATTTTCCAGGCGATGCCTTTGCGATGGAAAGAACGAAGGCCTTTTATGAACTTCCTATCAATGCATTAAAAAAGTGGATCACAGGCGTGCAACCGGAAATGCAAGCGAAATTTGATCACTACTACAAAGACCATCCTGAGGAGCTCACAACCAGGGCCATTTATTCCGGCAAGGAGGTTGTTTGTCTAAATGACATCAGCAAACAAATGAGAGCTAATGGCGCGATCGGACTCATGATCGGTATGGGGTCGTCATCAAGAGACACCAAAGCTGCGGATGCTGCCGCAAGTGTAATTGCCAGGCTGATAACCGGCTCTTTATCTTCGCAAGACCGTTTTAAAGCCGGCCTTTTCAGAAAAGGTGCCTCGTGTGAATCAGACTTTAGGGCTGGCGGGAGCGGCTCTGTATTCACACGCCTCGTTAATGCGCAGACTAAAGAAAATGAAACAATGTACCAAATACCGATGAGTGGTCCCTTCCAAATTCTTTTTAACCTTGACGCTGTCAATCAAGGAGCTTATGCATATAATGATGACAAGTTTGGTGCTAAAAGCGATTACTACTACAAAAATAGAAGCAACCTGATTGATTTTGCCAAAAATGCTGATTCTTGCGCTAACGAGGTCATGGTGAATAGTAGGATTACCCCGGATCTTATCAAAGGGGTGGTTTGCCAATCAGAGGAAAATAAAAAAATGCTAGTCGACCAAATTATAAAAGCATCCTCTGACTTGGAAAAAGTTGGAAAGCAGGCTCTTGTCAAAATCGTCAATGGCAAGCAAACAGTGAATGGCATACCACTAGAAGAATTTATCCATGTAGCCGAAACATTTGATGCTAAAATGTGGGCTTAACACTAAGGTGATTATGAGCGAATTTAATGCAAACCTCAATACCACGCAATATGAAATGGTCTATTATGTTTATTCAGATAACAGGCTGTTCAATCCCATTGCCATCAGACCTCAGATAGCGGGAAAAACAATCACCTGGGGAGATACCTCAAGAGGTACCTACCTGGAAATCAAAGAGATTGAATTGATCCCGGAAGCTGAAAAGCTGCCTGTAGCTGAAGAAAATCCGCCCAGAGAGATCGTGATCATCACTCCCGATGGCAGCAGAATTAAGCTTGTCAAGCTTACAAAAGACGTTTATGAGCAATATGTCCGCGAGCGCGTGGCCGGAAAGCCCGAGTTTGAATCGGATGATGCTGTGCAACAATATTATCTAAAAACAAACTTTGACGTTTACTAAGCTCGCGTTAAGGCTTGTTCTACAATTTCAGCTTGATTTCTTCATGCAGGAGACACTGCCTCTGCTTGATCAAACCGGACGCCTTTTCCTGGAAGATGCATACATGCTGGCTGAAGGACCGGCTGGCAACGGCGGTGCGCTGCACCATTTCTATCACAGTGGCCTCTATCAGAAATGGCATGGGCAAGGCATCCGCCATCTCAATTTTGTGCTGGTCGATAACCCCCTAGCCGATCCTTTTGACGCCGAGCTGCTGGGCTGCCAGGAGCGCTCTCGAAATGATATCACCGTTAAATGCACTAAGCGCTGCGATGCACATGAAAAAGTCGGCCTTTTAGCTCTCCAAGACAAGCATCCCATCTTGGTGGAATATTCGGAATTGCCAGAAAATGAGCCCACAGCAGCTTAACCCGACGGCACATTGCGATACACCTGCGCCAACCTGAGCCTGTTTTGCTTTGCCATGGATTTCATCAAACATGCGGTCAGCGATATGCCCACCCCCATGCCGCTACATAAGACTTTCAAAGCCGTCAAACATCTGGGCCCGCAAGGCCGCACCATCCAGGCCGACACACCCATAGCCTGGAAGTTTGAAACGTTCATTTTCGACCTGCTGCCAAGGGCTCATAAGGTCGGGGCGTTGCTCTTCCCGCGCGAAACATGCTTTGCGCCTTTAAAAAACTTCAGCGGCAATGACAGCCCGGCGACGGTAAGCGAAGCTTTACAGGCCAGCGATCGCAGGGTGCTTGAGGCTGTCTCCGGCCTGCCGTACACTGGCAGCTCTTTAGAGGTCGACCAGCACTTCTATTATCCCACGGACGAGTTGCGCCGCAAATGGCGGGGCAGGGCGCCCCCCCATGGCGGCTATATCGAAGCATAATCTTAGAAACGGATATTATTTTTTCTTTTCTACCAAATCGAGCATTTTCACCTTCTGCACGGCGAATTGGCGGTTGTCTTGGGTGAATTTGCGATATTCCTCTGGCAGGTCACTCATCGCGAGCAACTTATCGCAAGCTTTTAGACTTTCGCGGTATTTTCCCACCCAATAAGAGCAGATCGAATATTCAAACAGCAAGCCGTAATCATAAATCCATTTCTCCACGAACAGACCGTCATTCGGCATTTCGGCGTCAAGCCCTTTACTCGCGGCAGTGAAGGCGGTTTTATTGTCGCCATCCCAGCGCGCCTTGGCAGCCAGATAATAGAGAGGTTCGATACGGGTAGGGCGATAGTTGTAGGCATCATTAAAACTGGCTTCTACAATTTTGCGGTCCATGCCCAATCTATCTTGCAGGCGGCCGATTTGCAATTTTGACCAAAAAACTTCCTCATCATCCCCCCCATGGAGGCTCTGCGCGTGTACGTTTCCAGGGCATTTTCCCAGTCGCCCACACAAACGTAGCTTTGGGCCAGATAAAACACGTAACGCGAACTTTCCGGCTCAATTTCCAGGGCGTCTTTAAGCAGCTTGATATCGTTATGATAGGTCTCAGGATCCCTTGAACGCGCTCCGCCGGAAAGATAGGCGTATTTCACCCCCTCAAGCACTTGCTGGTCCCACGCATCGGGCGCCGACACAAATTGCTAGGGGTCAGACGTTGCTAGGGGTCAGACGTAACTTATTGACTTATTTATTTCAAAAATGCTAGGGGTCAGACCCCTATCACTGACCCCTATCATTCGGCTTCATAGTGTCCGTCAAAGACTGGTCCGTGGGCTTTATCCTGGTCAGCCGCGCCCAGAAAATCCATCCCTCAATTTTTGATCGCTTTGATCTGATTTTAGTCGCCGATCATAAAGTCTTAAATGAATTGTATCAGTATGCCACGACACCCGCTTACAAGGCCAAACTTAAACTGATCACGCACTATAGCCCCGCCTATCGCGATCAGGAAATCCCCGACCCCAATTATGAAGGGGAAGCCGGTTTTGAACATGTGTTAAATATGATCGAAGATTCCTATCAAGGACTGCTTGACCACTTCAAAGCTGCCAAATAAATCGTAAATAATTTAATTGGTAAATTGATCTTTTTTACTAGTAAATATTAATTATTTATGTTAACATTCTTATGCATATTTAATATTGTATCGTTTTTTAATAGCTTCATATCTGTAAAGAGGAGTTTTATGTCAGTTCAAGCTGCGCACAGCCGTCCGATCCAGCAATGTCAGGTAAATTTGCCTATAAAGACTTCCACTTGTAATCCTGATGCCGTTTCCAAGGCTAAAAGGATCAATAAGCTTGAAGGGACTTCACAATGCCTCCTGAAAAAAATCGCTTTGGTTGGCCTGGCCGTCATAGGCTTGGTAAGTGCTGTATACGCAGGACTTTATGCGGGGACTCAGGTGAACAAGGGTGCAGATGCTCTTAGCCTTTCATCACAGATAAGCAACAACAACTTTCTGCCAGGATTTGTCTATGACACGCTGCGGCAATGCTCTCCACAGTTTTCGAGCTTGCAGCAAGAACAGGAAATGGCTGCAAGAATATTCGATTATTTCATAAAGACTGACTTAGACTTCTCAATAGCTAAGCGCATTTTCAACGAGGAGCTTTCCGAAGAAGGTCGCAAGGAAAAAAGTCATTCGCTTGCGATGGCTTATATAGACAGTACGATCAAAAGGCAAGATATCAGATATCTTTCAGATCTTTTCAAACTTATGGAATTTGTCGATTCGAGCAGGATAGCCTTTGTTGAGAAAATTCTTAACAAAATCGCCTTGTCCGGCGATTTTGAGGCTACTACTAGAATCGTGTACCGGCTATGCCGATGTGCTGATATGCAAGAAGATGTCAATAAGCTTTTGTTTGAAGATCTAATTGATGAACAAATCAAAAAAGTATTAGAGAGCGATCAGCCAAAGCGCTTTGAAATTGCCGAAAAATTAGCCGATTACTTGAATGAATTTCATGACCCAAAAGCGCTGCGCAGACAAATATACGATCCCATTTTTAAGGCTCTTGTCGATGCTGAAACAAGCCAGCAAAGTGCAGGTCTTGCGGGAAAAAATGGCCACTTTGGAAGATGCTCATGCTAATACAACATTTGAAAAGGTGGTTGAGGCTTGTAGTCACAAATCATACGTTGAGGCAGAAAAGATTGCCTGGAGCATTACCCATCCGCTATACAAAGTAGCCGCTTATGCACACTTGTATGATGCTTGTGTTCAAGAATATGATATATACGCCAAGCATATAGGCAGCAATAAAGCTTGCGGATGGCAATGTCAGATGGGGAGTTATAACAACCCTTATGAAAATATAATCAAGAATATTAAAACAATAACTTTTTCTGAGGCCGTAAATGCACTCCAGCAGCTATCACCGCTACGTGTAACAAAGCTAAGGCCTGTGCTTGTTGCTGTGCTTACCCTCGCTCACAAACTTGGGATTGAGGAGGTTATTCAAGCCTTCGAAGAAGTAGCTTGCATGAGGCGAGAAGCTGTTCGCTCTTCGAGTCTACTTTCAAAATTACCCGTCATCGGACTCTTGAAATCTTTGTTTTTTGAAAATGACCTTTATCAAGTGTTAGACGTCTCTAGCGATGCTTCGTCCGATGAGATTAAAAAAGCCTACGATATCCAGTCAGCTAAGTTTCGGCCCGATAAAAACACAGCAGATCCTAAAGCAACCAAAAGGTTCCGCCAAATAGCCAATGCATATGAGCGCTTATCCAATCCTAGAGATCGTGCACTATACGACTTGGAGTAGTCCAAGGGTCCAAAGATGTTAGGGGTCAGACGTGTTAGTGTTAGGGGTCAGACGTAACTTGTTGACTTATTTATTTCAAAAATGAGATGGGTAACGATCGTCCAGAAAATAGCATATAAGGCGGTGTTCACCTTTTCGGTCAAAAAAGGTGAGCATGGCTACCTTCAGCCCTCCTATGAGACGCGGCAACGCAGAGGAGGGCATACCGGTTGTAAAAGGAAATTGATGCAATGGGGGTCAGGCCCAATACCGTCTGACCGCTATCATTTGGAAGTCGGTCTATTATCCCACGGACGAATTGCGCCGCAAATGGCGGGGCAGGGCGCCCCCCCATGGCGGCTATATCGAAGCATAATCTTAGAAACGGATATTATTTTTTCTTTTCTACCAAATCAAGCATTTTCACCTTCTGCACGGCGAATTGGCGGTTGTCTTGGGTGAATTTGCGATATTCCTCTGGCAGGTCACTCATCGCGAGCAACTTATCGCAAGCTTTTAGACTTTCGCGGTATTTTCCCACCCAATAAGAGCAGATCGAATATTCAAACAGCAAGCCGTAATCATAAATCCATTTCTCCACGAACAAACCGTCATTCGGCATTTCGGCGTCAAGCCCTTTACTCGCGGCAGTGAAGGCGGTTTTATTGTCGCCATCCCAGCGCGCCTTGGCAGCCAGATAATAGAGAGGTTCGATACGGGTAGGGCGATAGTTGTAGGCATCATTAAAACTGGCTTCTACAATTTTGCGGTCCATGCCCAATCTATCTTGCAGGCGGCCGATTTGCAATTTTGACCAAAAAACTTCCTCATCATACCCCCCCATGGAGGCTCTGCGCGTGTACGTTTCCAGGGCATTTTCCCAGTCGCCCACACAAACGTAGCTTTGGGCCAGATAAAACACGTAACGCGAACTTTCCGGCTCAATTTCCAGGGCGTCTTTAAGCAGCTTGATATCGTTATGATAGGTCTCAGGATCCCTTGAACGCGCTCCGCCGGAAAGATAGGCGTATTTCACCCCCTCAAGCACTTGCTGGTCCCACGCATCGGGTGCCGACACATATTCATGCAAGACCCCATGCCAATGCCAATTCAGACAGGATTTAATGAGGCGTGGAAAATAATATTCCATGCTGTTTCCCCAGGTGTATGAGGCTGTCAGATAGCAGTCAGCGGTCAAATCCGGCATTTCAAAATCGTCATCAAAAACAAGCGCATCATCGGCATCGACAAATAAAATATAATCGGTAATCCCTCTGGCCAATTGCAGGGCCTCATCCCTGTTATGTCCGAAATTCACCCATGGACGCTCGTAAAGCTCTCCCGGCACATCTTTGAGGAAATCTCTGATAAGCTCCCTGGTGTTATCGGTCGATCCCGTATCGACAATGATCCAGGCATCAATGATCGGCAGGACCGATTCTAAAGATCTTAGAATGACAGCACTTTCATTCTTGACGATCATATTGAGGCAAATGGACTTCTTGGCGCTGGCCTCGGCCTGCAGCGAAGCTGCAAAAAGGAAAATAAAGAAAAATAAATAGGTGGTGTGTTTTCTCATGATATCGACTCGTTAAATTATCCTTGAAACCCTTACTTCAGACAGCATTTTCTAGATCTTAGCGACTTTATATGCAACCAAAATTTCAATTTACATGCGCCAGATATCCAAAAATAGACAACTCCCTCTATATTAAGAATTCGAAATTTAGTATTATTAATAATAATCATAGAACTGAGGTTATCGGTATGAAAATAGGCTACCTAGGGGCAGGAACTTGGGGATTTTGCTTGGCGTCGCTGCTGGCATCCAAAGGACATGATGTCACCTGCTGGACAAAAAACCCTGACCTTGCCAAGCGTCTTAATAACCAGCAAGAGCACCCCCATCTGCCGGGACACAGGGCCCAAAAAGGGATGCGCTTCACTACCGAGCTTGCCGAAGCCCTGGAAGGCGCTGAACTTATCGGCGAAGCCGTCACTGCCGCCGGCATAAGACCCGTGCTGGCGGAAATCCGCAAACTCAAAATACCTGTCTGCCCTATCGTCATCACCTCCAAAGGCATAGAACAGAACACCGGCCTGATCCTGCCTGAAATTGCCGTCGAGTTACTGGGAGAGCACATCCGACCACAAGTCGCCGCACTAAGCGGCCCCGGATACGCCCAAGAAGTCATCCGCGGACTTCCCACCTCCGTGGTCGGATCGGCTTTCAGTCCTGAAGTGATGCTTCAAATCTGTGACGTTTTTACTACCAAGTCATTCCGCGTCTATCCCAATTCCGATATTCAAGGTGTGGCCTATGGGGCTGCGCTGAAAAATATTATCGCTATCGCCTGCGGCATCTCAGAAGGTTTAGCCCTGGGAAGCAGTGCCAAAGCCGCCTTGATCACGCGCGGTCTGCATGAAATCCGCAAACTGGCACTGGCCAGGGGATGTAAATCAGAGACGCTGAACGGCCTATCAGGCATGGGGGATATGGTGCTGACCTGCTGCTCGCTGACCAGCCGCAACTGCCACTTCGGCTACCTGCTAGCCCAGGGGCTCATGCCAAAGCAGGCCGAAGAAAAGATTGACATGGTCGTTGAAGGCGTATACACATGTATATCGGCACTGCAACTCAGCAAACAGCTGAATATCCCGATGCCCATCACTGAAATCGTCTATAAAATCATTTACGAAAACATGCTGCCGGCCGATGCCGTATACGCCTTAATGCAACGCACTATAAAAGAAGAACATCTATGAAAGTCGTTTCATGCCATCAAATGTCTGCCCTGGAGTCTTTGGCCTACCGCAATGGGTCCTCTGAATCCGACTTCATGGAAGAAGCCGGCAGCGGCGTGGCCCTGGTCGTGCATGATTTCGTGGAAAAGTACAATCTCAACCGCACTGTCGTCCTTTTGTGCGGCAAAGGCAATAACGGCGGCGATGCCTATGTCGCCGGCATCCATTTGCTGCATTTGGACTATGACGTCGTCGCCATCCAGGCCGTGCCGATATCCACAGGCAGTAACCTGTGCAAAATAAATTATGAGCGCTTTCTTAATGAAGGAGGGCGCGTGACTGAAGAGGCCCTGTCGGAATTTCCCGCTAATAGCATCATCGTGGATGGACTTTTCGGTACAGGTTTCCGCGGCACCGTAGAGGAACCCTATGCTGCCCTCATCCGACTGGCCAATGGTTCGGGCTTGCCTATCATTGCCGTGGATATTCCTTCAGGTCTTGATGGAGAGACGGGTAGAGCGTCTGGCGAGGCCATCATCGCCCGCGAAACGGCTTTTCTGGGGCTTCCGAAAAAGGGTTTCTTCCTTGGCGACGGCTGGAAATATGTCGGCAGGCTGCGCTATGTGGATTTCGGCTTGCCGAAGCACTATATCGAAAGCTGCGCCTCCGATATGCGCATGCTGTCTGATGCCGATGTGCAGCTCCTATTGCCGCCCATCAAACGCAACCGCCATAAATATGAAGCCGGCCTCGTGGTCGGCCTGGCAGGATCCCCGGGCATGCCGGGGGCTGCCATGCTCGCCTCCACCGCCGCCTTGCGGGGAGGCGCCGGCATCGTCCGCCTTTTACATCCGGAAGGCATGCAAGCAGAACTTGCCATGAGCCCCTATGAACTGATTCGCCTGTCCTACCACTATGAGGATACCAAGGAAATTATCGACCAGATGAATCGCGCGGCAGCTACCTTCATCGGTCCTGGCCTTGGCTTATCCCAGCAGGTACGCAACCTTTTGCGCACGATCCTGCCGGAGCTTAAGAAACCTTGTGTGATTGATGCCGACGCCCTCACCATCATAGCTGAAGAGGGACTTGCCTTCCCTGAGCGCTGTATCATCACTCCCCATCATGGCGAGATGATGCGGCTGTTGAAAACGACTACCCATCCTGCGCTTACTGAAGAATTCCTTGCCACCTGTGCCAATTTCGCCTCTGCCAAGAATGTCACGCTTGTCCTAAAAGGCGCGCCGACGTTTATCATTCATCCAGATCAACCCTACATCGTCAATCCGACGGGTGATCCCGGCATGGCCACTGCCGGCAGCGGCGATGTGCTGACAGGCCTGTTGACAGGCCTGCTGGCGCAAGGCATGGCGACTAATGACGCCGCCTGTTTGGGGGTATTTCTGCATGGCCTGGCGGGCGAGCATGCCGCAGAGGAGATGACATCTTATGGCGTGATGGCTTCGGACATCATCTACCACTTTCCCGAAGCCTTCAAATTCTTCCTGCTCTAAAAAGTGATTCATTGTACTTGCTCCATAACCTGTGAACGCGATTCAACGCAGAGACGCGAAGACGCAGAGGCACAATGGGAACAAGCTGCAAAAGAAAATAGGGGTCATCACACAAATGAGTGGTTGACAGAGCTAACATCTCAAAAACTCATCATGTAAGCTTTGGCTGAACGGTTTGAGGTCAGGCTTGCGATTTGCGATTTGAAAGGCGTCGGGCTTTCTAATGCATTTAGGACTTTCAAATCACAAATCACAAGCCAGACCCCAATCCTCAAAGTCCTTTCACGTCGTGAGTTCTTGAGCGCTCATCTCTGTCAACCACTCGTTTGTGCGATGAACCGAAAATAGCAGGATGGCAGGATAGTCAGGATCAACACAGCAGGCATGCTCTTAGACTTAATTATGTAGCGCAGACTAAAGCTTGGGCTACATTCTTATGGAATTTCTAATACCGCGCGCCGGCTTATTTGTGTTAATTTCTTTTGGAAAATCAAACTCTCTTGACTATTGATCCGCTTGGGAATATTATTTTTGTCTGGTAGGTGACTATGTCTGAACTGCTTTCCAAACTATCTGCTTTCTTTAAAGACCTTGTGCCGATGAGCATCGTATGCTGGCGCGAAGGCTACACGCGCAAGATGTTTTGGGATGACCTGCGCGCCGGCGTCACGGTAGGACTGATCGCCCTGCCGCTGGCTATAGCCTTTGCCATCGGCTCGGGCCTTACGCCTGAACGGGGCATTTATACGGCCATCTTCGCAGGCTTTCTGATATCACTGCTTGGAGGCAGCCGCGTGCAGATCGGCGGCCCGACAGGCGCCTTCATCGTCATCGTCTTTGATATCGTGCAACGGCATGGGTATGAAGGTCTGGCCATTGCCACAGTGCTGGGCGGGGCCATGATGATCCTGATGGGTTTGGCACGCTTTGGCGTCTTCCTTAAATTCATTCCCTATCCGGTGACCATAGGTTTTACGACGGGCATCGCCGTCGCCATCTTCTCATCGCAAATCAAGGATTTCTTTGGATTATGCATCGAGACCGTGCCGGCGGATTTTATTGAGAAATGGACGCTATACATCGAGTCAGCCTTCACCTGCAACCTTTGGTCGTCAGGGCTGGCTGCGGCCACATTATTTCTAATCTTCTTTCTGCGTTGGCTCAAGCCTAGATGGCCAAACGTCATCATCGCCATCATCATCGCCACACTGGCAAGCATGCTATTCGACCTGCCAATACAAACCATCCAGTCGAAGTTTGGCGGCATTCCCAGCACCGTGCCAAGTCCTGGCTTCCCCACCTTTTCTCTTGAACAGGTGCGGGCTGTTTTCCCCGATGCCATTACGATTGCCCTGCTGGGGGCCATCGAATCGCTACTGTCGGCGCTTGTCGCGGACGGCATGACAGGCCACCGCCACAGGTCCAATTGCGAGCTTATCGCCCAGGGACTGGCAAATATAGGTTCGATTCTTTTTGGCGGCATCCCCGCCACCGGCGCTATTGCGCGCACGGCCGCCAATATCAAGCTGGGGGCTAAAACGCCACTGGCGGGCATGATCCATGCCATCACCCTCTTGCTGGTAATGCTGCTGCTGGCGCCGGCAGCGGCAAAAATCCCTCTGCCCGCTTTAGCTGCCGTGCTAATCTTTGTAGCCTGGAATATGAGTGAACTGGATCATTTTTTTTCCATCCTTAAAGGACAGCGTAGCGATGCCTTAGTTTTAATCACCACCTTCCTGCTGACCGTGCTGGTCGATCTTACCGTAGCCGTGCAAATTGGCGTTTTACTTGCGGCGGTGCTTTTTGTAAAACGCATGTCTGATACCACCACCGTTAATATTTGCCAGATCCTGCTCGAAGAAAACGCCCATGAACATCCCGGCGCGCACGATTCGGACCTGATCTTTAGAAAGGATGTGCCGCCGGACACCACAGTCTTTGAAATCAATGGGCCGTTCTTTTTTGGCGTGTCCGACCTGCTTAACGAGCAATGGCGCCAAATGGCCGTGATGCCGAAAATCTTCATTCTCAGGATGCGCAAAGTCTCGGCCATCGACGCCTCAGGCATCAAAGCCCTTAACGATTTCATTGCCGCCTGCCGGCAAAAGAACATCACCCTGCTGCTTTCCGGCATCAGAGACCCTCTTGCCAGCCTGCTGGCAGATACCGGCATCTCTGCCGCCGTAGGCCAGCAGCATATCTTCCCCCATCTTGATGCGGCTTTGGGCTATGCTAAGCAAAAAAACTAGAAGCTGTCTTTCAGCTGATTTTGGAAGATGTCCTTAAGCGATTGCCGCGCCTCACTGATGGCTTGGGCTGAGGGGGTGCCGCAAAGCAAGGCGCAGGTGTTTAGGCGCATGGCTGCCAGCACCGCGGTGCCCGGCAGCAGCACCTCTTGCAACAGCTGCTCGTCGGGCAAGGCCAGTGATATCGTACCTTGATGCAAGAAGCCGTGCCGCGTGCGCCGCTGCGCCCCGCCACCGACCTTACGGCCGCTAAGCATCACATCATATTTGGTAGGCTTCGCCATGCAGAAATGGCGGGCGTGGGCATCCAGCGGCACGGGTTCTGCCGGCAATAGAAAAAGATCAGCATTTTCGCCGCTGAAGCTTTTCACCACCCGCACAACGAGGGCATTGATATAGGCATAGTTATCGAGGGTATTGACGGAATAGCCGGGATGTCCGGCCGGTACTAATACGGAGAAAGCTAGGTCTGCCACATGGAAGATGATGCCGCCGCCCGTCGGGCGCCTGGCCAGCTGCAAACCGCGTTTGGCCACAGCCTGCCGGCACAATAACGTATCAGGATCAATGAAATAGCCATACGTGGCGCACATACCTTCCCAGTCATACAGATGCAACACGGCATGGTCGGATGGTGTGGTCGCAAGATCTTCCAGCAGCTTGACATCCAGCGCCATATTCTCTTCGGCACTGCCAAGGCCGGTATCAAGCAGCCGCCATCGGCCTGGCTTAGGCATAAACGATGGGGTTGAGATTATCGGTCAGCCTGTCGCCGAAATTATAACCCAGCTGCTTAAAATCATAGGCATGCGGATCATCAGGCTGCATCCGGTAAACGGCTTTGGCTTGCGTATAGACGAGCATCAGATAAACATAACCTTGCCGTTTGGTCAGCTCGGCAAAATTAATAGGCACGTCGGCTGCGAAGATCACTCCATGGCCGGCCGTCAGCGAAAACAACGTCGAAGCAGCGACCTCCCCTGAAAGTGTGTCCTCAGAAATAGCCGCCGCGGGAACAACCTCGTCAAGGGCTGGCTGTGGCTCCGCTTTAAGACAAAGCATCAGGCCGCAAAGTGCGCCCTGAATGCAGCAGATATCCTGCAAGGCCGGTGTTTGGCCTAACAGCGCGGCGTAAGTACTTTGCGCGGCGATGGCAGCTGTCGTCATGGGCAAAAGCATGTCATAGCCGAAACGCAACGGCTTATGCTCGATCAATTCTGCTGCCGCCTCGGCAAGGCTTCTGCTCAGGATATTCTTTTTCAACACGGCAGCTCCCCGCCACAGATCGTGTCCGGCGGCAAAGATTTTATCCATAGAAAGCTTTTGAAGATGTGCGGTCGAAGTTTTTAGGCGCGCTGCCAACACAGCATCAATCTCCTTAAGCATCAGCTCGCGTTGAGCTGAAGAAAGCAATCCTTCAAACTCAATCCAACGCTGCGTGCGAAAGAAATCCCGATGCTTACCGTCTACTGCAAAGTTCATAGAAATAAATACTTATAAAGATTAAAAGTTAAAGGATAAAAGATTAAGCATTAAAGATAAAGGCGTTTAATCATTTCCTCATTTTCTTGTGAAGCCGCTGCCCGCTGCCCTATTTAAAAACGATATACACACCCGTCAATTTGCGATAAGTCACTAATTTTGCATTTCCAGCCATTGCTTAATGAGCAGCATGTCCTTTAAGTCTTTGTCTCTGCCCATCTTCCGCTTATAGTAAAGAACATTTTCAAGGGCATCAAATGGTAGTCCGTCGATTATTTCGGCCTTGGCGATGCGATCGGCCATATTTGGAGCATTTTCACCTGCTGGCGAGCAATGAAATGAGCCTTCGCGAAAGGCTTCCACAATACCATCCGGAAAAACGATTTTCTGTACTCCATGGCTATCCGTTATGCCATATTCAGCCGTCAAGGCCTCCCATAATGGCTGCGTGACAATAATATCGATATCCCCAATGGCTCTCAGATTCCGAATCCCCAGCACACCGCTGGCGGTGATGGCATAGGCGCCGACCGGCAAATTTAATTTCCTGATAGCCAAGAACTTGGCTTGATTTTGCTGCCTTATTTTGTCCATATTGATCCTTCATTGCATTAAAAATCCATCGAAACTCTGCCGGGCCCCTGACTGCATGAACTTATATTCCAAAGGAATAAAAGGATGCCATCAGTATAACGTTAGAGTCAAGCGATGGCTGAAAATAAATGAAATAAGCCAAAAAAATGACTTACCGAAACTAGCGACTACCTAATGCGGCATTGACTATTGTTTGAGCCTCTTTCAGAATGCGCTCCAAATGTTCCGCTCCCAGGAAACTTTCTCCATATATTTTATAGATATCTTCGGTACCTGATGGGCGGGCTGCAAACCAGCCATTCTCAGCGATCACTTTTACCCCTCCGATAGGAGCTCCATTTCCCGGGGCTTTTGTTAAAATGGCCGAGATCTCTTCGCCTGCTAACTGCTTAGAGTGGACATTCTCTGGGGATAGATTCTTTAAGATCTTTTTTTGCGCCGGCGTAGCCGGAGCTTCAACTCGGTTATATGCAGGATCTCCAAATTCATGAATTAAATCCTGGTAGAGTTCTCCAGGATCCCTGCCAAGCTTGGCGGTAATTTCTGCGGAAAGTAAGGCCAAAATAATTCCATCTTTATCCGTCGTCCATACGCTGCCGTCCAAACGAGCAAACGAAGCGCCAGCGCTCTCTTCGCCTCCGAAGCCGAGAGAACCATCCAGCAAGCCATCCACGAACCATTTAAAACCAACAGGAACTTCATAAAGTTTTCGTCCCAGTTTTTTCGTCACGCGGTCGATCATCTGGCTGCTAACAAGAGTTTTTCCTACAGCCGCGTTCTTATGCCACTTAGGCCGATGTTGAAAAAGGTATAGGATAGCGGCAGAAAGATAATGATTCGGGGGAAGCAAACCCGCACTTTTGGTGACGATTCCATGCCTGTCGTAATCGGTATCGCAGGCAAATGCAATATCAAAATGGTCTTTCATACCGATCAAACCTTGCATCGCATAAGGAGAGGAAGGATCCATACGAATTTTTCCGTCCCAATCGACCGTCATAAAGCGAAAGGTGGGATCGACTGTTTCGTTGACAATCGTGAGGTTGATCCCATACATATCTGCTATCGGTTTCCAATAATGGACTCCAGCACCGCCAAGCGGATCCACGCCAATGTGGATCTGTGATTGGCGAATGGCTTCCATGTCGATCACATTGGCAAGATCGGCAACATAAGCTTTAAGATAATTATGCCTCTTCGTGGTAGAAGCATACACCGCCTTTTCGTATGGAATTCGCTTGATGCCCGACATTTTATTTTTGAGAAACTCGTTGGCTTTGTCTTGAATCCAATTTGTGATTAAAGGTTCAGCTGGGCCTCCATTTGGAGGATTGTATTTAAAGCCGCCTTCGGATGGGGGATTATGTGATGGGGTAACAACAATGCCATCGGCAAGCTGGCTCTTGCGTCCGCGGTTATATGTGAGAATAGCATGGGAAATAGCTGGGGTCGGAGTATATTCATCATCCACAGATAGCATCACCGTCACTCCATTTGCTGCCAGGACTTCAAGGGCACTTTTTAGAGCTGGCAAGGAAAGGGCATGCGTATCCATCCCAAGAAATAAGGGGCCATCGATTTTCTGCTGCATTCGGTATAAACAGATCGCTTGACTAATCGCTAGAATGTGGTTTTCGTTGAAACTCTTATCGAAGGAAGAACCGCGATGTCCTGAGGTGCCAAATGCAACTTGCTGGGCCGGAATGGACGGATCTGGAATTCCGGTATAATAAGCTTCAATCAGATTCGGCACATCAACTAGTATTGACGGTGGGGGCGGTTTTCCTGCAAGGGGGCTTATCTTCATTATGTTCACCTTTGCCATAAGATTTGATTCGATTCAAGAGGAATAGCCACGCCTGGATAATCCGGGATGATTCGCGGAGTGAAGCTGGAGGCCTGATGCTCAGCTGAAACTTCCACGCGATACATATGCCCATTCTGAGAATTTGGAATCTGGCCCAGATATTCCATTTCTTTTGTCATGGCTGCTGAGTAAAGCTCCACTTTTATAGAGTGACGATCCAAATTATTGAGATAGACCTGAATCTCAAACCGCTGCTGACTGTTACCGGATTCTATTTTTAATTCGCCAAATCCCACCTTGCCCCAATTCTCTTTAAGAGAGAGCTTCCAATCGGCTATTTGTTTCGCTAAGGCGCCGTTATTTTCAGCTCGCTTTCGATAGCCTGCCGCTAACGGAAGATAGAATCTCTCCGTGTATTCGCGCACTGCACGGTTAGCAGAAAAATGGGGTGTCAACCGAGCCATGCTCTCGCGGATCTTTGCTATCCAGGCAGTAGGAATCTTTCTATCATCCCGCGTATAAAATTCTGGAATTACATCTCTTTCCAGTAATTCGTAAAGAGAGTTTGCCTCTGCTTTATCCCAAATGGGATCATCGCCATGTTCCTTGCCATCTCCCAATGCCCAACCGACTTCAGGAACATAAGCTTCCGCCCACCAACCATCCAGTTCCGAGAGGTTCAGTCCTCCATTGACGAGCACTTTCATCCCGCTCGTTCCGCATGCTTCCCAAGGCCTCCGAGGAGTATTGATCCACAAATCAACGCCCTGCACTAGATGTTCTGTTAAAATCATGTCGTCATCGCTTAGGAAGATCACATGCGGACGCGCCTCAGGTCTGGAAATAAAATTCATCCATTTTTTTATCAGCGCGTGCCCTTCGCTATCTGCCGGATGGGCCTTGCCTGCAATGATGAGCTGCACCGGGCGATCCTTATTTGTAAGTATACGGATGAGGCGATCTTCATCGTGAAGAAGCAAATCGGGCCTTTTGTAGGCTGCAAAACGGCGTGCAAAGCCTAAGGTCAAGGTATCGGGATTTAAAAAATATTTTGATTTCTCAATAACTTCTTCAGCGGCACCCCTAGCTGCCAACTGCCTGTCTAGCCGAGTGCGAGCATGATCAATCAGATGGCTCCTCGACAGGTTGCGCATGTGCCAAATTTTCGTATCCGGCACAGCGCGGATTTTCTTCTCTAGCTCCTCTGTCTTTCCAAGCCAGCGCCCTTTTCCACAAGCCTCGGTCCAAAGAATATCAGAAAGTGAAGAGTCCCAACTCGGCATGTGAACTCCATTTGTGACAAATTTGACCGGAATTTCTCCTTCAGGCCATCGAGGGTATAAATCTTCAAACAGCTGCCGGCTTACGACGCCATGCAGTTGACTAACGCCATTGACAGAACCGCTTCCACGGATAGCCAAATAAGCCATGTTGAAATCTTCATTCGTGTTTAACCTGCCCAGGGCAAGCAACTCCTCAAGCGAAATGCCCAGCTTTGTTTGGGCATACTTTCCCAGATATTTCACAATGAGATCAGGAGGAAATCGATCAAACCCAGCAGCTACTGCCGTATGGGTGGTAAAGAGATTACCTATCCTAGTGGCAGCCAAAGCCACTTCGAAAGGTTGCTTCGCCTTTTTCATAAAGCTGAAAGCGCGTTCCAATACAACAAAAGCCGCGTGCCCCTCATTCATATGACAGATTTCTGGTTGTATGCCAAGGGCTTCAAGCAGATGCCATCCACCAATGCCTAAAATCAATTCTTGTTTTAAGCGCAGCTCGCTGTCGCCGCCGTAAAGTTCACTGGTTATGCCTCTATGAGCAGGAATATTAGCTATGTCATTGCTATCCAATAAATAAAGCTTTCTTCTGCCCACTTTGACTTCCCACGCACGCAGCCAAAGCGACCAGCCAGGCAAATCGATTTTCAAGCGCAGCCATTCCCCATTCGGCAAGCGCAAAGGTCTGATGGGTAATTGCCCCGGGTCATTGTAGGGATAGAGTTCCTGTTGCTCGCCGTTTTTATCGATGAATTGTCGGAAATAGCCCTGGCTGTAAAGCAATCCGATGGCGATGACCGGCACGCCAAGATCGCTTGCCGTTTTAAGCTGATCGCCGGCTACATTTCCGAGGCCGCCGGAATAGATGGGCAGCGCCTCGCTTAACATAAATTCCATGCTGAAATAGGCGATGCAAGTGAGAGGGGAATTAGCGTGATTTTCCTGAAACCAAGTGGGCGCATTCAGAGCGTCTTTTCTGGCTTTTACGAGGCCGTTGATAAGACTGCTAAATTTTTGATCGGCCAAAAGCGCCGTGAGTTTTTCGCTTGATACAGTCTGCAAAATAGCCCATGGGTTACGCGTTAATTCCCATAATTCCGGATCGAGCTGGTACCATATCGCGTCCGTGCTATGATTCCAATACGAGCGTAGGTTCAAAGCTAGATCCATTAAAGAATCATATCCTTTTATACTTGCACTTGGGTCTATATCGTGTGGATTCATAGCGTTTCCTCTAGCTCGTTATTTTTCACATAGCCTGGTTTCTTTTTTTGAATCCCCTATTTCCAGTGCGGACTTATAGGTCAGCTTATAGTAAATTACATTTTTTAAATATATACACAAAAATCTAGGCTCATCCGGCAAATGGATGCATTACAACTGAAAAGCCAAGGCTGCAGCGCGAAGGCCTGGTGTATGAACACTTAAGGCTAGAAAATGCACATAAGCGTGCATTCATCTGCTGCTTAAGGCTGAAAGCCATTGAAGTGATGCGCACATTTGCTGGATGAACCAAAAAGGTTCATCCGGCAAATGAATGCTTTGTTTGTTCTTTATTTTTTATCTTGTCCACAACCTCAGTCTTAAAATATTGCCCTTTAACCTCGAAGAGGCGCAAGCATGTAGCCCCATGCGTTAGCTTGGGGTAAACTAAATCAGAATATGGAGTCGTGAAACGGCGGCAGACTTCGGCCACTCTCTTTGTAGGAGAAAAGTTGTGTAGTAGCCTAAAGATCGCTTTTGTGATTCGGCTAGTAATCGTAGTCTGTCGCCCCGTCCGGAACTTTCGTCTTAAATTGACTTAACCCCAAGCTAACGCATGGGCCTACATGCTATTGCCGCTGCGCTGCTGAAAACCAGTCGGCTAAAAAAACCGTTTTTTAAGCACCGATTTGGCGGATGAACCTATTTTTGTTCCATTGTGTTACCTTCTACACCCCCTTTTCTAGGCTGGGTCCACAAAGGTTCTTCTCGGAAAGTCTGCCCCCAATTCCCGAGAAGAACATCTGAACAGGAAATCAGGAAACGTTTTTTTGATCGCGACTCTTTAGCCACTCATCGGGAAGAAGTTCGTGGATCTTTTGACGGTTATGGCCCATGATGCTGCGCATCACATCTTCTAAATATTCGCAGGGATTAATGTATCAGGCTTGGCATTTGGAGGTTTGACAATTAAATAACTTGCTTTCAATATTCTAAGAATAAAATCTCCAAATGCCAAGCTTGATACCTTTTCAAGACCGAATACCGGCAAATCATCTGCCGGCGAACTGTGTGGAGGCAAGATTGAAGCGCTATGCCGGCAGCCCGCAGCTGGAAAAGCTGGAAGAGCTTCTGCTCAAATAAAGCAGCCTCACACAGAAAGAGCAGGAGCAAGTTTTTGGCGACCACCTTTCTGCTGGCCTGCAGATGACAAAGCTAAGGCCATCTGTTGTGCCGGCGTTGTTATAAAGTAATCCAGAGCGTCATCCAAAAATGTCAGCGACGATATTGAAATCAGCGCCCAAGGCATGTTTTCCACCAGAGCGTTTTGATAGTCGTACTGCCTGAATATGCCATAGTTGTCGACATATCCTCTTGGATCCATGGTCATGTTCAGAAAAGAGTCGAAGGCGATGATGCTGCCAAGGGTCTGCACGGAGGACCATGGGGCAAGCTGGACGAGCAGTCCGATGATCGAATGGTGCAAGCGCATCTGATCGCCTTGGGCCAGATATCCTATCGGGAAGGCGATACCCGCCATAGCCGCACAAGCGTGGAATATCGCTTGCCCATGGCTATGGTTCTTCATGGCAAGGACTGCCTGTACGGCGTGCAGCGCGGCGACGAGCGTGTATTCGCAGAATACCACCGTAGGGGTTTGATTCGGCAGCAGGGTCTCAAGGTTCCACACAGACTGGGCTTGGCTGAGCAGTCGGGCGATCTGGGCTGCAAAGGCTGTCAGGGTCACAGCGCCGGCAAAGATGAGGGTGTAGCGTACAATGCAGCGAATCCCTTCCCAGCGCCTCTTCTGGTATTCTTCAGTGGCTTCATCCGGATTTTTGGTGAAGGCGCCTTTTATATAGTCTTTGGCTGTTCCAATCATAGCTGGCAGCCGATCCAGGAACAACAGAGTCCTGCCGACAAGTTGAATTGCTGCAAGAGCTGCCGGAATGGCCATCAGCGGAGACATATAGACAAAGGGCACGGCTGCGCTTGCACCGAGGGCGAGGGCAGCTCCTGCAGTGCGCGAAATGTTTAGCGCTAGTTTTTTTGCATAATGGGGCGTGCTTTCTTCCGGCTGGCGGCAAAATGCCTGGCTTAGATTTTGCTTAACTTCTATCACTCTATTCTTGATGCAGCCGGGATTTTGCAGGGTCCAAACTGTGGCGACAATGGCTTCGATGGCAAGGGGAATGCCTAACGTCGTGACCGGGATAATATAATTTCTGGCATTCCACACAAAGGCACAGGCGGGGCTGACAGCGGCACTCATCAAACAAGCTCCTTGGCTTTAGCATCGCGGCAAACGAGGGCCGCAGCGCAGATGGATAGGGCGCAATGTAAGATGTTTATTTGCTTTTTAGTGTTGCTTTTCGCTCCTTTCCTTGTCGATGTCAAGGAAATGTTTTATATAGCGTGCCGAAGGGCGCCTCAGGTGACTTGTCCCGGCGGCTTTATACAGGGAGAGAGTAGGTCTTAAAAAAAGTAGCCGATATCCAAAGTGGCACTGAAAGAGCTCCATGTGGCATCAGCGCAGACTTTAATGGTCGGAGGATAACCATGCGGGACAAAAGTGCCCACGTTAGTGCTTAAGCGGCCTTGTCTAGTCTCTCAATATTGATATTTGAGGCCGCCGCCGACAGTAAATCCCTCGCATAGATAATAATGGACGTCAAGGAATAAAGGGTGCCAGGCTGGGCATTTGGAGATTTGATTCTTAGAATATTGAAAGCAAGATATTTAAGTGTCAAATCTGCAAATGCCAAGCCTGACACCTTTTTCACCTTTTTGACACCTTTTCCAAATAAGTACTTCACCTTATGTAAATTAATCGAGGACGTTGCAAAAACACATCATACAAAATGGCAAATTGCACGTGCGCTCCTGTGAAGGCAGGAGTTGAGCTAGTGCTGCCATATAAGCGACAGAGCGCATTTTTAAAGCCTCGATAGAGGCGGAAGCATGTAGCCGCATGCATCAGCGTGTGGTGACCGAATGTTTAGAAACAAAGCCGTGAATACGGCGACAGCACTGGCTAAAGGATATTATATGCTATGAAAATTGTATCTGATTTAGCATCTCTTGAAGTTGCTGTCGCCGTATTCACGGCTCTCTTTATACTACATTTTATTCCATAGGTTGACACCTATGGCTACATGCTTCCGCCTCTATCGAGGCTAACTAGACCTTCTGTGGCAGAATGTCGATTTGTTTCAAAGAGAACCTTACAAATAGATTGTTACTTCTTTTTTTCAACCATCGATTACTAAGGCTTTTTGACGAATCCTCTTGGAGAGGTCTTCATTTGTGTGATGAACCATAGTTCTTTTATATTTTTGGCTAAGTTGCTTTTGATGCTAAATGGCTTATTTTTAACTGATGGGCGATTTGAGCTCCTGCAAGCAGAATGAGCCAGTTTAAGTTAAGCCATATTAGAAATAGCGGAATAGCGGCAAAACTCCCATAGATGGCTCCATAACTCGACAAACCAATCTGAAAATGAAAATAAGTCCATTGAACAATCTGGTAGGTCGTACCGGCAATTATGCCTGCGATCACTCCTGATTTCCATGGAACTTTGGTGCAAGGTACAAAAAGATAAACGAAGGTGAAGGACAGCCAACTTAAAACGATGGGAACAATATGGAATAAAAAACTGATCAGAGGATTTAGTGTATTATAAAGGTCAGTGGCCTTACTCGCTTCAATAATCCCTCTCAACACATAAATGGAAATAGCGCTCGAAGTTACAAAAAAAATGGGGAAAAAAAATATCGTCGCCAAATAACTGGCAAGTCTTCTTGAAAGGGAACGTGTGTTTTTTACTTTCCAAATATCATTTATGGACTGTTCGATACAAGCCATCAGCATAAGGACGGCCCAAATTAACATAATGATGCCAGTTCCGGCAATCACCCCCCCTTGAGCATGGGCTAGCGTGGAATGGGTAAAATCCATTATTTTGTTAGCCAATTCGGGTTGATCTTTAAATTTGTCTAAGATGACTGATTCAAAAGATTTTTCAAAACCGAGTCCTGCTGCTATTCCAAATGCTACCGCGAGAAACGGAACGATCGTAAGTAGAGAGTAATAAGTTAAAGCTGATGCTTTTAAAGTGCATTCATCTTTAAAAAATCCAATACCGGCAGAAAGAGAAATTTTTAAAGTTCTTATAAAAAATGATTTGATTGGTTTGGCAGGATCCTCCGGAATATCCCATACCTCCTCATCAAAAAAGTGACGAATCTGGTTTAGCAGACTTTGCTTCATCTAGTTCCTCTTACTTTTACAAGAACCCTTTTCTTTCTTCTTATAATGCCCCAGTAATTCAGTAGGTAACGGCCAACAGTGTCCTTCAGCTAGCAGGCCTTGAACAGTCTCAGGTCCCCACGTACCGGAGGCGTAATTGGGGAAATCACTGGGCGGAGACTCCGCCCAGACATCGAGCACGGGCATCAATAACTGCCAAGCCGCCTCTACTTGATCCGCTCGCATAAACAAAGTGGCGTCGTTCTTCATGATGTCCCATAGCAACGTTTCATAAGCATCAGGCGAGCGGATAGCGAAGGCATCCTCATAATTAAACTGCATTTCCACGGAGCGCAGGTGGATCTTTGACCCGGGATGTTTCGCCTGAAAGCGCAGCACAATTCCTTCTTCCGGCTGGATAGACATTACCAGACGTGATGGCTGCCAATCGAGAGTTGCCTCGGCCGGAAAGGACTGATGAGGCACTCCGCGGAATTGGATCATAATTTCCGAGGCCTGCCGATTAAGACGTTTTCCGGTGCGGAGGTAAAAAGGCACGCCCTGCCAGCGCCAATTGTCGATGGAAAGCCTAAGTGCGACAAATGTTTCAGTTTGGGAATCAGGTGCCACACCATCTTCGTTCCGGTAACTAGTAACTTTTTTTCCATCTTCCCAACCTTGTCCGTATTGCCCACGCACAACGCATTGATGAACGTCATCTCGGTGAATCGGCCGAACGGCGTGAAGAACGTCCACTTTCTTATTGCGAATTTCGTCAGCTTCAAACGAGACCATAGGTTCCATTGCAACCAGACAGAGCAGTTGCATTAGGTGATTCTGTACCATGTCACGCAGGGCGCCGGCGTGGTCGTAATAGGCGCCCCGATGCTCGACCCCGACAGTTTCCGCAACGGTGATGGTGACATAATCCACATAGCGACGATTCCAGATCGGCTCAAAGAGAGGATTAGCAAAACGAAAAGCCAAAATGTTCTGTACTGTTTCCTTGCCCAAATAATGATCGATGCGGAAGATTTGTGATTCATCGAAATTTGCAGCAAGGATCGCATTCAAAGCTCTGGCAGATTCCAAGTCATAGCCAATCGGTTTCTCGATCACAATCCGCGCCCACTTCTGGTCACATGTCAAGCCTGCTTTGCCGAGATATTTTGGGATTTCTCCAAACATACTGGGCGGTGTAGCCATATAAAAAATGCGGTGGGCTTTGGTGTCCCATTCCTCTTCCAGCTTCTTACATTGTTTGCCTAAGGTCCTATAAGTTTCCAGCTTCTTGAAATCGCCCTTCTGATAGTGAATATGTTTGGCAAACTTGCTCCATTCGCTAGTTTTCACCATTCCATGCCGCGAAAATTTTTTAACACCATCATGGAGTCGGCGGCGTAGCTTTTCGTCGCTCAAGTCAACGCGATCTACCACAATGATCGAAAAATAAGCAGGCATACTTCGATCCTGGGAGAGGTCAAACAAGGCCGGCACAAGTTTCCGCCAGGTCAAGTCTCCGCCGCCGCCAAAAATAACGAATACAGTCGGCTCGAGTTGATCTTTCGTTTGCATGCTGTTTACTCCTTCTCCCATTCCATATGAAAAGTGCCCTTAGCATCGATCCGCTCATAAGTATGGGCTCCAAAATAATCGCGCTGGGCTTGAATGAGATTGGCTGGAAGCCACGCGCTGCCGTAAGCATCGAAATAGCCCAACGAAACCATTAACCCAGGCACTGGCACGCCTGTTTCGGCCGCCTGGCAAACGACTTGGCGCAAGCTCGCCTGATGCTCCATCATTTTGCGGGATATATTGGGATCCAGCAGCAAATTCGTTAGATCGCGTCTGCTGCGAAAGGCTGCACAGATATCTTCCAGCAAGGCCGCGCGGATGATACAACCGCCTCTCCAAATCCGCGCTACGGATTCAAAATCGATTTGATACTTGTATTGATCTGAGGCTGCCACTAAAAGAGCAAAGCCCTGCGCATATGTGATGATCATCGCGGCATAAAGTGCACTGTGCAGTTGCTTAAGGAACATGCTGCGGTCGCTATTCAAGCGTTTTATTGGCCGCTGATAAATCGTGCTGGCTTGCTTCCGTTCCTCTTCGAACACAGACATATCGCGCATGGCAACCGCCAAATCGATGGTCGGAATCGGCACTTGCAGTCCCATCGCGCTTTGCGAGGTCCACATGCCAGTGCCTTTTTGTCTGGCTACATCGAGGATTTCGTCGATCAGCCGTTTGTTTGTTTTTTTGTCCTGTTTGGAAAAAATTTGGCTGGTTATTTCCATCAGATAACCGTTGAGTTCGCCTTTGTTCCATAAAGCATAAACCTCGCCCACTTCATCGTCATTCATTTCTAAACCACGTTTCATCAGATCATATGTCTCGGCCAGCAGTTGCATAATACCGTATTCGATGCCGTTATGGACCATCTTCACGAAATGTCCGGCCGACCTTGGTCCGAGCCAGGTCACGCACGGATCGCCATTCACCTTGGCTGCAGCAGCTTCAAAGATCGGACGGACACGCTCATATGCCTCTTTGGGTCCGCCTGGCATAATGCTCGGACCATGCCGAGCACCTTCTTCGCCACCGGAAACTCCCACACCGAGGAACTGGATGCCTTGCGCTTTCAAGTGGCGGGCGCGCACATCAGTGTCTTTGAAGTAGGAGTTTCCGCCGTCAATGATCAGGTCGCCTGGTTGAAGATGCTCCAGCAGATCTTTAATTACCGCATCAACGGGAGCTCCGGCCGGAACGAGCAGCATGACTGCGCGCGGTTGACGGAGCAAGCCGATGAATTCCTTGATGTCCGAAGCGCCCCGGATTTCGCGATTCTCCGCTGCCTGACGCAAGGCTTCAACCTTGGAGGGATCTTTGTCGTAACCCGCCACTGAAAAACCATGCTCTGCCATGTTCAGCAAGAGATTGCGCCCCATGACGCCCAAGCCGACCATGCCTATTTCATATTGTTGATCTGGCTGTTTATTGGTCATGATTTTACTCTACCTCATCTTTTTTTGGATTGCCCGGTTGCTTTTGATCCAATCCCATAGTCAAGGCGGTCATTCCCGCCAGACCTCCCAGTTGCATCGTTTCGATGGCCGAGCTGGGGACAATGACGATAGTAGAGTTTTGTTTTAATCCTTCATAAAGCATGTTCATAGCCCTTAAATGCAATGCCACAGGATTGTTGATATAGGTCTTAGCCGCTTCGCCAAATTTTTCTGCCACTTGCCGCTCTGAATCTCCAAGAATGACCCGGGCCTGACGTTCCCTTTCCGCCTGCGCTTGCATTGACATGGCATCTTCTAAAGCGGGTGGAATCAGCACATCTTTGACTTCGACAGAAATGACATTGATTCCCCAAGGCTCGGTCCGCTCATCAATGATGATTTGCAGTTCATTGCTGATTTTATTTCGTCCTTCAAGCATGTCGGAAAGCATCGTCTTGCCAATCACATCGCGCAGGGCTGTTTGCGAGGCCCACCCAATGGCACTTATGTAATCGGCGACCTCCAGGGCAGCCTTCTTTGGATCAATTACTTTCCAAAAGAGGACCGCATCGACATCGACAGGCACCGTATCTTTGGTCAACGTTTTTTCCGCTTTGAATGAACTCGTGATAACTCGGATGTCGATCCAGTAAGCTACTTTATCGATAATAGGGATGATAAAAAACAAGCCTGGCCCCTTTAAGGCGTGAAAATGGCCCAGTCGCAAAACGATGGCCCTGTCCCACTGATTTGCAACATTAATTGATGCCGAAACGACGTAGGCAATGAGAAACGCAACGGCAAAGACAAAGTAGCTTGCGTAGCCCTCAAAACTCACCTGCAGGGCATATGCTAGTATTGCACCGATGATTAAAATGACGAAGAATACTAGGATGGAAAAAGAGCTTTTGTTCATTTTAATTTCCTTTTGATTTTTTAGTTCATGTATGAGTTTCATCTTTTCGAATTTCACGCTCTGCCTGCTCCCAATCTTCCTCTGCATGGCCATCTTGGCGCCCGTTCTTCTCGTAAAGTTCATAGGCGCGTTTAGCGATCTGCGGCGTCACATCAGAACTTGACTTCGTCTTCGTTTCATGTTTTGGTTCGGCTTTGACAGGGTCAATGAACCGATATGCCAGCAATTTAACGCGATCATTCACAAGCGCCCATAACACCGCATATACCCACACGAACAGTGCCCACCCCCAGCCAAGTGGCGTCATAAATAGCCCATAAACTGCGATAAACGTCGCCACGGTTTGAGTACCAAGCACGGCCATCCATAAAATGCGCGCTGGGGGTATGGACCAGAAAGGGCCACGGGTACGCGTAAGAAAGATCGTTAGATGCCCCGCCACAGATAGCTTCAAATACATCATTGTCTGAATATGCGCACGGTCGAGATGAAAGACGCGCTCGCCGAGATAAAACAAACCGAAGGCTGCGACCACCCCGATGACACCAAGTACCGTTGCGATGCCCAGTACCATGTGCATATTCCAGGCTTCGGGCTTATTTTTGTAATGCACGTTGTCATAGGCAATGGACAGAATGGCACCGTCGTTAAGCAATGCCAGCATCACAATCATCACCGCCGTCAGTGGATAAAAGTTAAAGATCAGGATCGCAAGCGTCATAAAAAATAGCACGCGCAATGTCTCGGCAATTCGATAGATCGCATAACTATTCATCCTCTGGAAGATACGGCGGCTTTCTTTGATCGCATCAATAATCACGGATAGTCCGGGCGTGAGCAGCACGATAGCTGCCGCCGCGCGTGCCGCGTCCGTTGCGCCAGAAACGGCAATCCCGCAGTCTGCCTTTTTCAGAGCCGGAGCGTCATTCACCCCGTCGCCCGTCATGCCTACAATGTGGCCGAGTTTTTGCAAGACATCTATAATGTGGAACTTATGTTCTGGAAACACTTGTGCGAAACCATCGGCCTTCTCAATGGACTCATCCATTGCCTTTGTCTCTTGCTTCTTTGCGTTGCCAAGGCCGGTAGCATCAAGAATGTTTGTGCCCATGCCTAATGTTTTAGCGGTTTCCTTGGCAATGGCTATGGCATCGCCAGTAACCATCTTAACCTGCACTCCCATTTGAGTGGCGGTGGCAATCGTTGCCTTGGCGTCGTCTCTTGGCGGGTCGAACAGAGGCAATACACCAAGATACTGCCATTTGCCGTCTCCATCGGCTCGCGCCACACCCAAAGAACGAAAGCCGCGCGCCGCAAATTCGTCGACAGCTTTTTCGACGGCGGTCTTCACTTGCTCGGCATTGGCCGACAATGCCATAATCACCTGCGGCGCCCCTTTCGTCACTTTGAACTGTTTTCCATCCTTATCCTTGACTGTGGCCTCGGTACGTTTATGCACCGGGTCGAATGGCTGGAAATGGACTACCTGATAGCCTTTCATTGCATCTTTATTTTTCAAACCGCCCAGCACGGCCAGATCAATGGTATCGTTATTATCTGCGCGCGATGCCAGTGCGGCATTGAGAACGACTTGCTCGGTGCTAACATTGTTTATGCAGAAAGGATCGCCAAGTGTCAGCTTGTTCTGGGTCAGGGTGCCGGTCTTGTCCGCGCACAGAACATCCACGCCTGCCAATTCTTCGATGGCCACTAACCTGCTCACAATGGCTTCTTTTCTGGCGAGTAGGCGCGCACCGACTGCCATCGTAACCGATAGTACTGTCGGCATGGCCACAGGAATCGCCGCTACCGTCAATACTAAGGCGAACTGCAATGTAGTGAGGATCGGATCCCCACGGAAGATCGCGACAGTAATAATCAGGGCTACCAGCACCACTGCGAGGATGATCAGATAATTGCCGATCTTCAAAACCGCTTTTTGAAAGTGGCTAACGCTATGCGCTTCTTGGACTAATTGCGCTGTCTTGCCGAAGTAGGTATTTGCACCAGTGCCATATACCAGCGCTCCGATTTCGCCCTGGCGTATAATCGATCCGGAAAACACTGCCTCGCCGGATTTGTGGGTGACTGGCAGTGATTCTCCTGTCAGCGCAGACTGATCTACCTCCACTGGATCCCCCTCTAACAAGCGCGCATCCGCCGGCACAATATCGCCCATGCGCAACCGAATGACATCTCCCGGCACCAATTCACGCGCCGCCGGATTAACCCATTTTCCATCGCGTTTCACTCGAGCCTTAATCGCCAGCTTGGCTTTCAGGGCAGCGATGGCATTTCCAGCCTGGCGTTCTTCCCAAAATCCGACGATGGCATTGGTAAAAAGTAAAAGCAGGATGATAAAAAAATCCGGCCAGTGGCGGTCTACTCCTGACAGAATCACCGCGATTTCAATCATCCACGGAATGGGACCCCAAAAATAACTAAGGAATTTAAGGAGCGGATTGGTTTTCTCTTCTTCAATCTCGTTAGGCCCATATTGGGCCAGTCGTTTCTGTGCCTCGGCTTGCGTAAGCCCTTCGGATGAAGACCCCAATTTCTTTTCCAATTCCGGCATGGGAAGGGTTTTTAGATCGTCCTTTGCATCGGTTTTTGATTCAGGGTTCGATTCTGAAGTCTTGAGCTGATCAGCATTGGATTTCATTTAGTCTCCCACACTTGCATAATGAATGATTTTATTAAACGAGTCGACTATGAGTGAAGCGCCTCCTACCAGTACACCATCCACATCGGCAAGTTCCATAAAATCCTTTGCATCATTGGGATGCACCGAACCTCCATACTGGATAATCACTTTTCGAGCAGTTTCTTCTCCCCACTTTTTCTTCACCCATTGACGGCAAAAATGGTGTATCGCTTGAACTTCTTCAGGAAGAGCTGAATGACCCGACCCAATGGCCCAGACAGGTTCATAAGCTAGAATGATCGCAGCCATCTGTTCGGCTGCAATATCACCTAGGGATTCCTCCAATTGCTGATTGAGTACTTCTTCAGTTTTTTTAGCTTTGCGCTCTTGTCCTGTTTCACCGAGGCAGAAGATAATCTGTATGTTTTCAGAAATGGCTTTTTTGACTTTGCGGTGGATGAAAGCATTAGTCTCGTTAAAAATGTGGCGCCTTTCTGAATGGCCTAAGATAACAAATTTTGCGCCTGCATTTTCCAACATTCTGGCCGAAATTTCTCCGGTGAAAGCGCCTTCTGTTTCATCACTCATGTTTTCTGCTCCTATCACAATAGGAGAGTCCTTGGCTGCATCAGCGGCAAACGCAAGTGCTGTATAGGGAACAGCAATATAGATTTTAGCTTGAGCATGCTGGACTAAAGGGATCAAGGCCTGCACAAAACTCACTGCTTCCTCAATGGTCTTGTGCATTTTCCAATTAGCTGCGATCACAGGGATCCGCTGTGATGAATTATTGCTCATGCAATTGCTCCTTTAATCTCATATAGAATAAATAAAAAATGAAGTATATTAAAAAAATGGCTGTCTTGTCTGGGGTAATGTTCCTAACAGCCATTAGCTTAAGGGTTATCAAATAAATGTTTGCTTATCAAAGAAAATTACTTTAAACATTAAAAAATGTGGTTCATCCGACAAATGAGGACCTTTAGCAGGTAAAAGCATTAAGTCTTCAGATTTTTCCGAGTCTTAATTATCAGCATGTTGTGAACTATAGGAAATCTTGAAAGTGGGATAGAAATAAAAGAAGCAGAGATATAAAAGAAGCTTGAAAACACCCTTTTACAGGAGGTTTCTTCTATGTCTACTTCTCTTTTGTATCATGCATATGGAATCAGAGGAGTTCAATACCAATCTACAAAATTTGAGGTGGGGACTGTTACGATCTATGCTGAAATGATTGACCCACCTCAATGCAAATGTGGATGTCTACGTACGATCTTCAAAGGACAAAAACGGCGGCTGTTCAAAATGGTACCACTTGGTGGCAAACCCTGCTTTTTGAACGTACTATTACACCGAATAGAATGCCCTCAATGTACCAACAAGTGGTGGCCTCAATTGCCCTTTATGAAAGGTAAATTCCGAATGGTGCGCTCAATGATAACCCACGTGTTGGACCTTTTACATTTCAGTACCCTTCTGGATGTTTCATGATTCTTAAAAATCAGTTGGAATGTCGTCAAAAGAGTTCATAAAGAGAAATTGACAGCACTCTATAAAACAATCCCATTGGAAGATTTGGAATACATTACTGTTGATGAATTCAGCATACGAAAAGGGCATGAATATATGACCGTTTTTACCGATCTACGGTCGGGAAGAATCATTCACGCTGTGAAGGGTAGAACCGTAGAGACTGTAGCCCGTTTTTGAAGAAGCTGGCGAAGCACGCACCAAACTGAAAGCAATCGCTATGGACATGAGTAAATCGTACTACCCGGCAGCGCAAGAATTTTTGCCGAACATAGATGTGGTATTCGATCATTTTCATGTGACTGCTTTATTGAACAAGGCTCTAGATGAGGTTAGAAAAGATCAACAGCAAAATTTAGAGTGAGGTGATGCAAAAGTACTAAAAGGAAGTCGGTTTCTGTTTTTGGCGAATTATGACAATTTGGATCTGGAAAACCAAACGCGCCTGAATACTTTGTTGTCCGTAAATGAGCCTTTGTATTTAGCATATTCCTTAAAAGAAAAATTCCAACTTTTTTGGGAAAAAGATTCTGTTAAAGAGGCGGAAAATTTTTTGATCAAGTGGGGCATCGATGCTTTGGCAACAGGGTTGAAGCCGTTAAAGAGAGTGGTTAAAACATTGAACTATTACAAGACGGGGCTTTTGAATTACTTCAAGCACCGCATATCAAACGCCAGTGCGGAAGGCATCAATAACAAGATTAAAACGATGAAAAGACAAGCATATGGCTTCCGAGATATCGAGTATTTTAAACTGCGACTTTATCACCTACATGAGTCGAGGTACGCATTTGTCGGATGAACCTTTTTTATTTAAAAAACCACAGTTACAAAAAGTAAATAGGAAATAAGGCATTATGGAACAGTTTGCAACTATAGAATCGACTTTGCATCAGGAAGAACTTAAAAAACTCTTAGTCAGGAAGAGGTAAAGAGAATCAATGCTTAATGGAGAGCTGCAAGCTACCTATCTGTAGGGCCTGGCCCTTTTGGGGTAATTGAAATGGGTGGCATGTTTACCGTTTTCAAAGTAAGGGATAATTTAACCAGCTATGCCGATCCAGGTTGGTACCAGCATCCTCCTGGAACAGTTGCGGAAGCTGTTAATATGAACGTTATGCAACACAATATGAATGGAATGACTATGCAAAAATCTCCTCATGATATGAATATGGTCAGCTGGAAAATCAAAAGAGCCAAAAGCAAGAAATAAAAATTTAACTCGGGATTACAAATGTTAGTTTTTTGCAACATTGGTGTATGTAGCATCCTCTGTCTTCTCTGTTTTGGGTGCACAAGAGTACCGCAAGAGAATGATAATGGCGTCTCATCGATTGTCAATAGCAGAATCGCTAAGGAAACCTATTGGAATCAAGGATGTTACGAAGATGAACGCATTTCTAATGCAATTCAAATGCTTCTTCAGCAAGAACTAACTGCTGATGCAACTGTTCAAATTGCTCTTCTAAACAACCCTAAAATCCAAGAAATTTTTGAAGAGATTGGTATCGCACAAGCTGATTTAGTCGAAGCCGGACTTTTCTCAAATCCAGCTTTTGATCTTATTTTTCGATTTCCAGAAAAAAAAGATTTGGTAACAAATATTGAATATACGATCACCTCAAGTTTCATTGATCTTTTGCTTATTCCTCTCCGGGTAAAGGTTGCTAAAGCAGAGCTTGAGCAAACAACACTGAGAGTCACTAATGAAATCCTAGATTTAGCTTTTGAAATAGAACAGACTTTCTATGAACTACAAGCTGCTCAGCAAGATATCATATACATCCAATCTGTTGTCGAGCTAACCAGTATTCATAGCCAGCTTGTCTCTAGGCAACGGACTGTAGGCAATGTTAACAAATTAGACTTTCAGCAAATTCAATCTAGATACTTAGAAGCTAAACTGGAAATTGCACGAATTCAAAATGACATCATTCGCTTAAGAGAAAAATTGACTAGATTGCTTGGTTTTTGCGGAGATATCCAATGGAAAATTGCAGCCAATTTACCTGAGATCGATTATCAAGGTCTACCGACCGAATGTTTAGAATCTGTAGCCTTTAGAGAAAGGCTGGATCTACAAGCCGCTCGTCTTGATGTCTTACGCTTAAGTCGCATGTTAGGAATCAAACAATGGTGGGTTTACACCCAAGGGAGCATTGGTATTGGGGGAGAAAGAGATCCAGATGGAACTAACGTAATCGGTCCTGCATTCTCTGGCGAAATTCCAATCTTCAATTATGGACAAGCTGATCGTATGCGCATTCATGCACAATTACGACAAGCCCAAGATCACTTAGCTGTTTTAGAAATTAAAATCCTTTCTGAAGTAAGAGAAGCTCATAAGCTTCTAATGAACAATTTAGGAATCATTAATGATTATCGAGCTCATATTATTCCTTTACAGAGTGAAATCTTAGAGTACTCAGAGGCGCTTTATAATGTGATGGGGCTTGGGATTGACCGTCTTATAGAAAACAAACGACAGGAACTTAAAACTTACAGTAATTATATTATGTCCCTGCGTAATTATTGGATGTCAAGAGTTCAACTTGATCGAGCTTTAGGAGGTAAACTGTACCTAGTTTTCTCCCAGTTAGATTATGGAAATAATACCTATGAATGTCCTTGTGAAGGAGTCTCAGAATGAAAAACTACTCTAAATTAACTATCTTAGGCTTCCTTTTCATTTCCTCTCTCTATGGGCAGATGGATCATAATATTAATTCGCCTAATTCTAAGATGGACAAATCTAATCAGCCAGTCATGGAACCAATGCAAGGAATGGACCATTCTAAGATGCAAAATCAAAATATGCATATGAATGACCAAATGGATATGCCTATGGACTCTTCAATGCAGAAAATGCTTATGCAAGATCATGAGCAAATGATGCAGAAAAATCAAATAGAAAAAAATAAGCAAGATACACAAAAAAGTCAGGCGGGCGTTAAAAATGAAGATCAATCAGATAAAGGTACATTAAGATATCCTTCTGTTATCACTCCTAATGTAGGTTCTCTTCCTTGGACAATGGATGGTGATGTAAAGGTCTTTCATCTTATCGCTGAGCCAATCCGAAGGGAGTTTGCGCCAGGTTTTTGGGTTAATTGTTGGGGTTATAATGGATCAAGTCCAGGCCCAACGATTGAAGCTATTGAAGGAGATCGAGTCAGAATTCTTGTAACGAATAAACTTAACGAACCTACATCCGTTCACTGGCATGGAATTATTTTACCCAATGGCATGGATGGAGTAGCAGGCTTGAATCAAAAAGCCATCCCACCAGGAGAAACCTTCAAATATGAATTTACTCTAAAGCAGAATGGTACATTTATGTACCACCCTCATTCAGATGAAATGTTTCAAATAGCACTTGGCATGGAGGGTTTTTTCATCATCCATCCACGAGATGGGGATGATCCAAAAATTGATCGTGACTTTGCTATCTTTTTACACGAATGGCGTGTTCCCATGGGTGCTGAAACTCCTATTCCATCTGAAATGCTCGATTTTAATATCTTTACTTTCAACAGTGTTCTATATCCAAGTATTGAGTCATTAGTCGTGAAAACAGGGGATCGTGTACGTATTCGTTTTGGAAATGTCATGATGAACACCCATCCAATTCATTTACACGGGCATGAATTTTTGGTGACAAGAAGAGGGGGTAAAAGACTTCCTCCTGCAGCACAATATAGCGAAGTTACAGTGCTTGTTGCTCCTGGAGAAACAAGGGATATTGAACTCATAGCCGATAATCCAGGAGATTGGGCCATTCATTGCCATAAATCGCATCATGTAATGAATCAAATGCAGCATAATCTTCCAAATTTAACAGGCATAAACAAGCAAGGAATTGAAGAGCGAATTAAACAATTTTTTCCAGGCTTTATGGGCTTAATGAATATCAATGGAATGGGAGATATGTTTGAAATGTACGGATCTAATGAGATGATGGATATGGGACTCAAAATGAAATACCCGTCAAATCTATCACCTATTGGTAGTCCTGGACCCTTTGGAGTAATTGAAATGGGTGGCATGTTCACTATTTTCAAAGTAAGGGATAATTTAACCAGTTATGCCGATCCGGGCTGGTACCAGCATCCTCCTGGAACCGTCGCTGAATCTGTTGACAATGTAAAAAATATGCACCCGATGAAACAGCACGATCATAACATGCATACAATGAATCCTCGTGGAATGGAGCCTAATATGGGATCGATGACTCCTAATATGCAAAATATGAGGGGGGGGCAAATGCAAAATTTACCTCATAATGCGAATACGGTCAGCTGGTTTAGTCAAGAAGAAGATCAAAAAGAACCTCATGGTCAAAAGAATACCAATTGGATGCAGAGTAAACCAGAAGAGTAAGCGTCAATTAAGGCCATGTAGCCTGAAGTGATAATTATTGGAAGGCTGGCTCTTTGGCGATTTGAGCGAACGAAGCGCGCGCTTCTGCCCAGTTATCCGGTAAGAGCTCGTGAAGCTTTGAAGCAGGATGACCGTTCAACCGCATCATCACATATTCAAGATAGTCTCTCGGATTAATTTTGAGCGCACGGCAGGTCTGAATCAGAGAGTAGAACACTGCCGCAGATTCGCCGCCGTCCTCATTGCCCACAAAAAGCCAGTTTTTGCGACCAATTGCGAGGGGGCGCACAGCGCGCTCAGCCACGTTATTATCCATTCTGGCAAATGCATGCAGAGTGTAATTCTTCAAGTAGGGAATCAAACCGCAGAAATACCCTAGTGCTGTTTTAAATTTGGATTTGGGTAGAATATTTCCGTCAACTAACTTGCCTTTGATCGCCGCAATAAGAGCATCGATTATGGGAACTGCTTTTTCTTGACGAATTTGAAGCCGCTCCTTTTCCGATCGCGCCCATGCGACTCTTTCAAGCATGAAAAGATGCCTAATCTTCATCAAAACCCAGTTTCGAAACTTAAGATCGCCCACTTCTGCTTCGATAAATTTCCTCCTGATGTGCGCCCAGCATGGACACCAGGTGAATTGCTTCTTGTTGGCCAATGCTTCATAAGCTCCATATTTGTCGGAATGAAGCACTTTGTCATAGCCATTTAATAGCCTTACAGCATTATCATGAGCTCGACTATTGCAAAAATCATAGATTCGATAGGAAGGCGCTGCCGAGTTTCCCCCTACTAAGACCCACATGTAAGCTTGACGGGTCTTTCCTCTACCGGGCTCTAGCATAGCAATAGGAGTCTCATCATAGAAAACGTTACCACTTCTTAACACTCTATCCAACATCTCGTTATAGAGAGGTTTTAAGGCCTTTCCGGCACGGGTCACCCACTGACAAAGAACTTGTCTGCTAATAAAAATGCCCTGACGGGACATGATTTCAGCTTGACGATAGATGGGAAGATGGTCTGCGAATTTTTTGACTGCAATGTCGGCAAGTAGGCTGTCGTCAGCAAGACAGCGATCTAAAAGACTTGCAGGCAATTCAGGAGTCACAACGCCTTCGCCTTCAGGAAGGCCATACTTAGATCTGACGATTTGTTTGATGTAATAGCTGCCCGGTTTGTGAGCCAGCTTGGATGTAATTTCTTCGCCAATCTTCACTAAAGGTTTACCAGTTTCAGGGCAAATCTTTTCAGATTCTGGCAAGTCGAGAATCTGCTTTTCTATAGGCAGATCTTCCGGCAGAACGATTTTGTCCTTGCCTTTGGTCTTGTTAATGGAACGATGATGAGCGGGGACGAGCCGTTTTTTTTCTTCAGCGGAGGAAGGTTCTTCCAAACCCTCGAAGGAGAGTTGTTCAGAGTTTTGCGCATCGACCAGTTTCTCGGATTTTTGACCGAACAGTTGTCGCTTAAACCAAGCAATTTGCTCGTTTAGAAAGGCGATTTCTTTCTTTAAGATTTCGACTTCTTGCAAGGGCTGTTCTAGTGATATTTCCGCTGTTTTCATATGCAAAAATATACCAAAAAACAGAAAAGTTTCCAAGAAAAAAAATCAGGAAAACGCTGTTTTAGCGCACGCTAAAACGGCTTTGGATTTTCTTTGGAGTGATCCCTTCCAAGAGCATGAAAAATTCCTTGCGATCGATGAGAAATCTATCGATTCCAAGAAGATGGAAGCTTCCTTTTTCAAGGCGTTTCCACCAAATAGCGAACCCATCGTTATCCCAGTACAAGACCTTCATCCTATCCTTCGTCTGATTGACGAAAACAAAATAAGCACCGCTCATCAACTCTCCGGAGCAGCAGGATTCGACAAGCTGAGACAATTTTTCTATGCCTTTTCTCATATCGATCGGCTGTTTGAAAAAGAAGATACGGGCGCTACCTGAGAGGGCTATCATGATCTACCTCCTCTCAAGCAATCCAAACATTGTCTAAAAACCGTCTCATCAAAATCAACTTGCAAGCGAATACTCACTCCATCAATCTCTAGGAGAACTCCAGAATCTACAAGGGGGCGTAAATTCTTCAACTCAACAAAAGGCTTTTGGAATCCTTTGCCATCGCTATCGCCTTCCAATCGTTTAAGACGCTTTTTCCAGCCGGACAGAGTGTTCATGGGAATTTGTTGTTCTTGGCACCAAACGCACGCGCTTTTTCCGCTGTCTCTCCATTCGTGGACTAATTTTTTCCAGTTGGGATTCGGTTTTCCTTTGGTCATATCTCTCCTTAAAATGAAATCTAAGGGAAGATTACCAGTTTGGTTGAATTGTAAAAAGATGGCTAAAATTGACGCTTACCCAGAAGATAGTATGGGTGGACATATGCATAATGGGCAGAAGATAAATATGAGACCGAATATGCAGGGAAAGTCTCCTGATATGGCTATGCCCAACATGAATGAGAATCAAATGCAACAACACCAAGGGAAAACTAAATGAACAAGCAATCTTCTGAATCTTGTTCAACTGCTCATAGTCATCATTAATCCTAAAGAAAGCCTTAAAATATTTATCTTAAGGCTTTCTTGTAAATAGCCAATAGACAATTTTTGTATCCATTCACGGGGTGGGGGTAGTGACCGCTACCAGCTACTTCCTGTAGTCGGTAGCTGTCATTACCCCCACCCCGTCAATTAATGATGTGGAATGCATTACGATTATCCTGAAAACACTGTAAGCGTCAATTAAGGCCATGTAGCCTGAAGTGATAATTATTGGAAGGCTGGCTCTTTGGCGATTTGAGCGAACGAAGCGCGCGCTTCTGCCCAGTTATCCGGTAAGAGCTCGTGAAGCTTTGAAGCAGGATGACCGTTCAACCGCATCATCACATATTCAAGATAGTCTCTCGGATTAATTTTGAGCGCACGGCAGGTCTGAATCAGAGAGTAGAACACTGCCGCAGATTCGCCGCCGTCCTCATTGCCCACAAAAAGCCAGTTTTTGCGACCAATTGCGAGGGGGCGCACAGCGCGCTCAGCCACGTTATTATCCATTCTGGCAAATGCATGCAGAGTGTAATTCTTCAAGTAGGGAATCAAACCGCAGAAATACCCTAGTGCTGTTTTAAATTTGGATTTGGGTAGAATATTTCCGTCAACTAACTTGCCTTTGATCGCCGCAATAAGAGCATCGATTATGGGAACTGCTTTTTCTTGACGAATTTGAAGCCGCTCCTTTTCCGATCGCGCCCATGCGACTCTTTCAAGCATGAAAAGATGCCTAATCTTCATCAAAACCCAGTTTCGAAACTTAAGATCGCCCACTTCTGCTTCGATAAATTTCCTCCTGATGTGCGCCCAGCATGGACACCAGGTGAATTGCTTCTTGTTGGCCAATGCTTCATAAGCTCCATATTTGTCGGAATGAAGCACTTTGTCATAGCCATTTAATAGCCTTACAGCATTATCATGAGCTCGACTATTGCAAAAATCATAGATTCGATAGGAAGGCGCTGCCGAGTTTCCCCCTACTAAGACCCACATGTAAGCTTGACGGGTCTTTCCTCTACCGGGCTCTAGCATAGCAATAGGAGTCTCATCATAGAAAACGTTACCACTTCTTAACACTCTATCCAACATCTCGTTATAGAGAGGTTTTAAGGCCTTTCCGGCACGGGTCACCCACTGACAAAGAACTTGTCTGCTAATAAAAATGCCCTGACGGGACATGATTTCAGCTTGACGATAGATGGGAAGATGGTCTGCGAATTTTTTGACTGCAATGTCGGCAAGTAGGCTGTCGTCAGCAAGACAGCGATCTAAAAGACTTGCAGGCAATTCAGGAGTCACAACGCCTTCGCCTTCAGGAAGGCCATACTTAGATCTGACGATTTGTTTGATGTAATAGCTGCCCGGTTTGTGAGCCAGCTTGGATGTAATTTCTTCGCCAATCTTCACTAAAGGTTTACCAGTTTCAGGGCAAATCTTTTCAGATTCTGGCAAGTCGAGAATCTGCTTTTCTATAGGCAGATCTTCCGGCAGAACGATTTTGTCCTTGCCTTTGGTCTTGTTAATGGAACGATGATGAGCGGGGACGAGCCGTTTTTTTTCTTCAGCGGAGGAAGGTTCTTCCAAACCCTCGAAGGAGAGTTGTTCAGAGTTTTGCGCATCGACCAGTTTCTCGGATTTTTGACCGAACAGTTGTCGCTTAAACCAAGCAATTTGCTCGTTTAGAAAGGCGATTTCTTTCTTTAAGATTTCGACTTCTTGCAAGGGCTGTTCTAGTGATATTTCCGCTGTTTTCATATGCAAAAATATACCAAAAAACAGAAAAGTTTCCAAGAAAAAAAATCAGGAAAACGCTGTTTTAGCGCACGCTAAAACGGCTTTGGATTTTCTTTGGAGTGATCCCTTCCAAGAGCATGAAAAATTCCTTGCGATCGATGAGAAATCTATCGATTCCAAGAAGATGGAAGCTTCCTTTTTCAAGGCGTTTCCACCAAATAGCGAACCCATCGTTATCCCAGTACAAGACCTTCATCCTATCCTTCGTCTGATTGACGAAAACAAAATAAGCACCGCTCATCAACTCTCCGGAGCAGCAGGATTCGACAAGCTGAGACAATTTTTCTATGCCTTTTCTCATATCGATCGGCTGTTTGAAAAAGAAGATACGGGCGCTACCTGAGAGGGCTATCATGATCTACCTCCTCTCAAGCAATCCAAACATTGTCTAAAAACCGTCTCATCAAAATCAACTTGCAAGCGAATACTCACTCCATCAATCTCTAGGAGAACTCCAGAATCTACAAGGGGGCGTAAATTCTTCAACTCAACAAAAGGCTTTTGGAATCCTTTGCCATCGCTATCGCCTTCCAATCGTTTAAGACGCTTTTTCCAGCCGGACAGAGTGTTCATGGGAATTTGTTGTTCTTGGCACCAAACGCACGCGCTTTTTCCGCTGTCTCTCCATTCGTGGACTAATTTTTTCCAGTTGGGATTCGGTTTTCCTTTGGTCATATCTCTCCTTAAAATGAAATCTAAGGGAAGATTACCAGTTTGGTTGAATTGTAAAAAGATGGCTAAAATTGACGCTTACAAAACACTGGTGGCGCTTTGCCGCCATAGAAGAATGCATTGAAGCATTCGCTGAAATACTCAAAAGTTTTTTTCGTCTGGAGTTTTAAGGTCAGAGCTACGCTCATTACACGTTCAACAAATCTTTCGCCCGTTTCGGACTGTGATCCGTGGGATAGCTTTCTCCAAATTACTCTATGCCTGAGACCTTTTTCCACCAAGTTGTTCGTTGGCTCCACGCCTTCCGTATAAACGAAAATCCACAACATATCGAAACGGTTAAAAAAATCTGCTCAGGTAGCCTTTGTCTTATTCACGCAGTCTTCATGCACTGCCCAGGCTTTTAATAAGACTCGCAGGTCTTCTTTCGGTCCAGCTTCAATTGTTCTGATCAGACCAGCTCTTATCCCAACTTCAGTGGCTCGCACAGTGAAAATCGAGACAAAGTTTATGTGATTCGTCACTACATCTTGAAATTTACAAGATTGCTTTTGTCGCCTTGAGGATTTGGGGCGATAATCCCAAAGCTTTATATATTATAAATATGAATCGAACTGTAATTTCAGATGATTAAATTGCTTCCTTCATGATTTTAATAATCGTGTCCTCGACTTCCTGTGCCACCCCTTCAAGTTGAGGAGACTTGAACATAGCCAGAAGGGTGGTTGGCTTCAAGGTAGCCAGAAAGGTTTTTCCATCCTCCTCGTAAATGGAGATTCGGCATGGCAGGGCAGTTGAAACGCTCATGTTTTGGTCAAGAACCTTCTTCGCTTGTTGCGGCTGACAGACCTCGAAGATTAGGCATTCGCGGGCGAATTCTACACCCTTCTTCATCATAGACTCTTTTAGATTGTGAACCTGCATAAGACCAAAATGATTGTTCTGTATAGCAGCCTCTAAGGCAGATGCAGCTTCACTCACGGTTTTGTCGGTAGACAATTTGATTAACATAATTTCCCTTTAATGGTTAATTGTTAGTGCATAGTCTGTGTATGCATGCTTATTTCTTGGACAGCCTGTTAATCGCAATGACCAGTAGGACTAGCACCAATATTCCGATCACAGTCCAAATCCACATTCCTCCTCCCATCCAACCATTCATCCATCCGTCTGTATGATCCATCATAAAAACACCTTTTGTTAAGTTACGACCAATTGACAATCTGGCAATCCAGATCAGCTCCGTCTTTATTTTCTTGCTATCGTTTTATTTTCAGCAATCGCGCATTGATGGCAACGATCACTGTACTTGCCGACATCAACACAGCGCCCATAGCAGGCGTGAGCAGTATGCCAAATGAATAAAACACACCAGCGGCTAGTGGAATAGCGAAGGTGTTGTAGCCAGTAGCCCAAAGAAGATTTTGAACCATTTTACGATATGTGGCACGGGAAAGCTTCAGGATGGCCACGACGTCCAATGGATTGCTTCGCACCAAGATTACATCGGCCGTTTCGATCGCCACATCAGAACCCGCTCCAATAGCAATACCCAAATCCGCCTGAGCCAGCGCCGGGGCATCATTCACTCCATCGCCAGTCATTGCCACCAATATACCACGGGATTGAACTTCTTTTACTTTGGAGGCTTTGTCCTGAGGTAGGACTTCGGCGAAATATTCATCCAGCCCGACTTGGTCTGAGACCCATTTAGCCGTCGCTTTGTTATCACCTGTTAGCATCATGCAGCGAATGTTCAATTTCTTAAGTGCATCGATGGTTTGTTTTGCCTCGGGCCTGACGATGTCAGCCAGGGCAATCGCTCCTTTCAATTTTCCGTCAACGAGGACAAATACGACTGTCTTGCCTTGGGCTTGCATTGGCTCGATACGCTTATCGGTAAGAGCGATATTTTGTTCTCGCAAGAAACCGGGGCTAACAACCTTGATCTCTCTACCCTCGACTTTACCTTCGGCCCCTTTTCCCGGTATACTTTTAAAGTTATCGACAGGAAGCTTCTTTTTCGAAGAAGCAGCGATAGCCTTGGCGATGGGATGTTCGGAATACGCATCCACAGATGCTGCGTACTGGCGTAATGTATCTTCGTCGATGTCCTGCGAAAACACTAGTGTGTCGGTCACACCAAAGCGGCCCTCGGTAAGCGTGCCTGTCTTATCAAAAATGATAGCCTGCAGTTTCCGGGCACTCTCGAAAGAAACGCGATTTCGAATCAGCAAGCCATTTTTCGCTGCTAGTGCCGTGGAAACAGCTACCACCAATGGTACGGCAAGACCTAAGGCGTGCGGACAGGTGATGACCATGACCGTGACGGTGCGTTCGATGGCAAAAGCGAAGTCCTTGCCAATTATAACCAGCCAAACAAATAGAGTTATAACACCGACGCCCAAAGCAATGATCGTTAACCATAGAGCTGCGGTATTGGCGAGGTCCTGGGTCTTTGATTTACTTTCTTGAGCCTGTTTGACGAGATTGATGACTTGCGAGAGAAACGAGTCCTTGCCGGTACCCTTGACCTCGAGGGTCAATGAACCTTCTCCGTTGATTGACCCACCGATAACTTTTTCGCCTGCCTTTTTGTCAACTGGGGCTGACTCCCCGGTTAACAATGCCTCATCGACGGAACTTTCGCCGTTTACTATAACCCCATCCGCCGGAATTTTCTCACCCGGCTTGATCAGGACTTTGTCATTCACCGCCAATTCGCTCAACGGCACATCTTTCACATTGCCGTCAGGCATGAGTTTATGCGCATCGGAGGGCATTAGTTTGGCAAGTTCCTCTAAAGCCCGTGAGGCACCCATCACAGATTTCATTTCAATCCAATGCCCAAGCAACATGATATCGATCAGCGAGGCCAATTCCCAAAAAAACATCTTGCCAGTCAGGCCAAATACCACTGCGCTGCTGTAAAGATACGCCGTAGCAATAGCGACCGAAATGAGCGTCATCATCCCTGGCCGTTTGGATTTTATTTCCTCGAAAAAGCCTTTAAGAAACGGCCAACCGCCATAGAAAAAAACAGCGGAAGAAAAACCGAATAAGACATAGATATCGCCGGGAAAACTAATGGCTTCGCGCAGTCCTGCCAGTGTTTGAAGCATCGGCGAAAGGATGAGAATGGGCAGGGTTAAGACAAGTGAAATCCAGAAACGTTTCCGGAAATCTGCAGCCATATTTGCATGATGTTTGGGCTGCGTGTGCGGTTTCATTATTTCAGACTCAGCCTCCAACCAATTCTGAACATCGTGTCCTTGCGGACAACCTTCCTTCAGATAGATGTCGTAGGCCTTTTTGGCCACCTCGTCATGATCCGGTTTCGATGCAAGTGCCTTATGTTGATCTGTAACCATAATGGGGCTCCCTTGTCATTTGTGACGAACTATCGCTCATGCCTTTGATCTCGTATAACGCAGGATTAGGTTGTTGGTTGAACTATCATGCTTTAGGTGAGACTTGTTCCCCGTTTCAAGTTCGGGGATGATGCGCTCGGCAAGTGCTTTTCCCAATTCGACCCCCCACTGGTCGAATGAGTCAATTTCCCAGATGGCACCTTGCGTGAAAACACTGTGTTCATAGAGTGCTACCAGTTTCCCCAACGCCTGAGGAGTCAGCTGTTCCAGCAAGATGGTGCTGGATGGCCGGTTGCCTTCGAAAGTTCGGTGCGGGATTAGCCTTTCAGGTATATTTTCTGCTTGTAGTTCCTGCGGTGTTTTGCCAAAAGCCAGGGCCTCGGCCTGCGCAAAGACGTTGGCCAAGAGCAAATCATGGTGACGGCCAATAGGATTTAAGGCTTTAGCAAACGCAATAAAATCGCAGGGGATGAGCTTAGTCCCTTGATGAATCAATTGATAAAAGGAATGCTGACCATTAGTTCCCGGTTCACCCCAGAAAATCGGTCCGGTTTGGTAGGTTACCTTAGTCCCATCAAGCGTGACATGCTTGCCATTGCTTTCCATCGTCAACTGCTGGAGATAAGCGGGGAAACGCTTCAAGTACTGTTCATACGGCAGGACAGCTATCGTCTGTGTATCGAAGAAGTTGTTGTACCAGAGAGCTAGCAGTCCCATCAGCACCGGTAAATTGCTCTCGAAAGGAGCTGTGCGAAAATGCTCATCCATCTGGTGGAAACCGTCGAGCATGGCACGAAAATTGTCCGGACCAATGGCGATCATTGTTGAAAGGCCAATGGCTGCATCCATGGAGTATCGGCCGCCGACCCAATCCCAAAACTCAAACATATTTGCAGTGTCGATACCGAACTTAGCCACCTCCTCGGCATTGGTCGAGACAGCGACGAAATGCTTGGCAACAGCCGCGGGGTGTTTCAAGGTCTTGAGAGCCCATTCACGGGCTGTGTGAGCATTAGTCATCGTCTCTAAGGTCGTAAAGGTCTTCGACGAGATGATGAACAGCGTCTCTTCAGCGTCGAGGTCGCGGGTTGCCTCGGTGAAGTCAGTGCCATCGATATTAGAGATGAAGCGGAAGGTCAGATTCCGCTGGCTATAATGACGTAATGCCTCATACGCCATCACAGGACCTAGATCAGAGCCGCCAATGCCGATATTGATGATGTTGCGGATCGGCTTGCCCGTGTGACCTTTCCATTCTCCACTGCGAATTCGATTGGAAAAATTGGCCATCTTTTCGAGCACCGCATGGACTTGAGGCACGACGTCTTCACCGTCTAGAACAATGGATTGCCCTTTGGGGGCACGCAGCGCCACATGCAGGACGGCGCGCTTCTCCGTGACGTTAATCTTGTCGCCCCTGAACATGGATTCAATGCGAGCCCGCAACCCAACTTCCTCCGCCAATTGTAGAAGAAGCTTAAGTGTCTCGTCGGTAATGCGATGCTTCGAATAGTCAAAATAGATGCCGACTGCTTCAACTGTCATGTGCTCTCCGCGCTTTGGATCATCCGCGAAGAGGCCCCTAAGATGCAATTCTCGAACCTTCGGATAATGGGATTTGAGAGCATGCCACGCTGTGAGCTTTGTGAGCGTCACTTTATTTGTTGACATACCCATATCTTTTTCCAGCACAGCATTGTACTCGCCACGGCGTGCTGCCTGGTTGCATCTGGCTCGATGATACAAAGCTTGTTGTGCTGCCGATACATTTACTTCCTTGCCTTGCCAAATCTCTAAAGCAGGCTGTTGGATGGCGCGCGCAAAAGAAAATGACAACGCCCAAGGAAGTTTTGACTTGAATCGGACATGCATGGCATTCAAACGGGCTGAAGCCAGTTCACCGGCTTGACCGCCCGATAAGAACATAACGCCGGGAACGGCTGCCGGGACAGTTCGCAAGAGACATCTCACCGTAGCATCGGCTACCTCGTCAACAGTTTCTTGTTTGGGACAGGTCAATCCCGGAAGCACCATGTTGGGCTTTAAAAGCATACCTTCCAGCATCACTCCTTGTGCATATAGATGATTGAAAACTGTGTGCAGAACTTCCTCAGTCACCTTGCCGCACTGCTCTAAGGTATGCTCTCCGTCCATCAGCACTTCCGGCTCGACGATCGGTACCAATCCAGCCTCCTGGCATAAGGCGGCATAACGAGCTAACGCCTGCGCATTTGCTTCGATGCATCCTCTGCTAGGTATATCATGGCCGATTGCAATCACAGCGCGCCATTTGGCAAAACGGGCGCCCATTTGGTAATATTCCTTAAGTCGATCGCGCAATCCATCAAGACCTTCAGTTATTTTTTCTCCGGCATGGCCAGCCATCTCCTTTGCACCGGTGTCAACTTTGATGCCGGGAATGATCCCGGCATCGGTAATGACTTTAATAAAAGGCGTGCCATCTTTCATGGACTGACGGATGGTTTCATCATAAAGGATGGCGCCGCTGATAAACTCCCCTAAACCGGGTGTAGTCAAAATCAATTCCCGGTAAGATCGCCTAGCTTCCACAGTCTGCGGAATCCCTAACTTGGCAAATCGTTTATTGCAAGTCGGATTGCTTTCATCCATAGCAAGCAAACCCTTATCGCAGGCTACCAGGGCAATTGCAGTGTTTATCAGCGCTTGGATATTCATACTAAATCCTTTCGTAAAAGCAGAATTAAGCCTATTAATGCCGCCAATAGCACCACCCAAAAACTGATGGCGATAAATGTGGCCTTTGCGGCATGACCTTTTTCCCGCCATGTCGTTGGGTGAATGCCCTGAAGCAGGAACGTAATCACGCCGGCGAGGTTAACGCAAATCAGGTTCATCAGAAACAGCGACAATGCCACCATGGACAAATCCAGATATCCGCTCCCCAGCAGCAGTCCAAATGTTACGAGGGGAGGTAACAGCGCCACCGCCACCATAACGCCGATCAAAGCCGCCGAAACACCGGTGGTGAATGACAACGCACCTGCACATCCTGAGGCTAACGCCACCAGCATGTTTCCCAGTCCGACCCGCATATTAGACACTTCTTCTAATACAGCCGGATCCATATGTACCAATGCACCGATGATAATAGAGAGCACGATCGTCGTCGCAATCCCGGCAATATCCGTTAGCAGTGCGCGTCGTAACAATGTCAAGTCTCCCAACGTTGTGCCAAGTGCCAACGCAATGTTTGGCCCAAGCAATGGCGCAATCACCATTGCCCCGATGATGATCGCTACACTATTTTGCTGCAGACCGACCGATGCCACTATCGTGGATAAAATCACCATCGTCAAATAGACCTTAGAACACCGAGCGGCATCTTTAATGTTCTCGTACAATTCTTCTCGGCTGATGCGCTCTGGCGCCTTTATTTGCGCAGCGACCGGCTCCTGATCGTCGCGCGGCAATGTTGCCTCGACAGGCAGAATCACTACCCGGTTTCCCTCTTTACCTGCGTACTGTTTTTCCAATAACTCCAGTACAGACTCGCTTTCTTCTGAATCCAACAAAATCCGTACCAGCACTTCTCCTTGAGATAATAGAAGATGCCTGTGTTCAAGCATCTTATGGTCTTTGAGAAGCTCGGTAACCGCAGCACTATCCTTCTCCTTTAACACCATTTCAATTAGTCGCAGCGCCATTTTAATTTAATCCTTTCGTATTCCGCATCTCCGGCATATGCCTTAGGGCCCCATTTCTTTATTGACCCCATTTCCAGTTCTGGATTTCCGGCATGTCCAGACCGTGCTTATCAATGTAATGTTTGTGCTCAATGAGTTTGTCCTGCATCATCTGTTTCAAATAGGCGCCTTTTGATCCTAGATGAGGCAGCCGATCAACCACATCTTGTACCAGATGAAACCTGTCAATATCGTTTTGCACTCGCATGTCAAAGGCTGTCGTGATTGTGCCCTCTTCCTTGTATCCACGAACGTGCAGATTTTGGTTGGTCCTTCTGTAAGTCAGCCGATGGACTAGCCAGGGATAACCGTGAAAGTTAAAGATAATGTGCTTGTCTTTTGTGAAGAGCGAATCATAATCCGTGTCGTTTAAACCGTGAGGATGTTCGCTCTTAGGCTGCAGCCTCATCAAATCGACGACATTAACGACGCGAATTTTTAATTCAGGCAGATGCTCGCGAAGGATGGAAACAGCGGCCAATGTTTCTAGCGTAGCAGTGTCTCCGCAGCAGCCCATCACCACGTCCGGCGCAGCGTCCTGATCGTTGCTGGCCCATTGCCAAATGCCGATGCCTTCCGTACAATGCACGACGGCTGCATCCATGTTCAGCCATTGCGGGAGAGGGTGTTTACCAGCAACCACCACGTTGACGTAATTACGACTGCGCAGGCAGTGATCAAATACCGACAACAGGCAGTTGGCGTCTGGAGGCAGGTAAACGCGCACGATATCGGCTTTTTTATTGATGACGTGGTCGAGGAAACCGGGATCCTGGTGTGTAAAGCCATTGTGGTCTTGCTGCCAAACGTGAGAAGCAAGCAGGTAGTTTAACGATGAGATTTTCCGTCGCCAGGGCAGTTCCAGGCACACCTTCAGCCACTTGGCGTGCTGGCTGAACATTGAATCGATGATGCGGATGAACGCCTCATAGCTGTTGAATAATCCATGCCGTCCGGTTAACAAATAACCTTCCAACCAACCCTCGCACTGGTTTTCACTCAGCATCGAATCCAGCACGCCTCCGTTGGGGGCAAGGAATTCATCATTTTTCACTTCCCTGGCGTCCCACTGACGGTTGGTGACTTCAAAAACAGCACCCAATAGATTTGAGAGTGTCTCATCAGGACCAAAGACACGGAAATTGCGCTTATCGTGATTCAGCTTGATTACATCGCGCAGAAACTTACCCAGTACTAGCGTATCTTCCCCGTCAATGGCACCGGGCGAAGGCACATTCACCGCGTGGTCGTGGAAGTCCGGCATTTCCAAGTCGTGGAGCAAAATGCCACCATTGGTATGGGGATTTGCTCCCATGCGTCGTTCGCCCTTGGGTGCAAGTTCGGCCAATTCCGCTCGCAGACGTCCATTTTCATCAAATAGCTCCTCGGGCTTGTAGCTTTTCATCCAATCTTCAAGTAACTTGACATGATCAGGATGTTTGCTATCCACTAATAGCGGCACCTGGTGCGACCGGAAGGTGCCTTCGATTTGCAATCCGTCGACTACTTTCGGTCCCGTCCAACCTTTTGGTGATTTGAGGACGATCATAGGCCATCGTCGCCGCGTGGTGTCATTTTTGCTCCGTGCATTGCCTTGGATTTGCCGGATGTCCTCGATAGCCTTTTCCAAATTGCTGGCCATGAGCTGATGCATTTTTTCCGGGTCATCGCCTTCGACAAAATAAGGAGTCCATCCGCAGCCTCGAAAGAATTGCTCCAATTCCTCAGGCTCGATACGGGCCAGAACAGTCGGATTGCTGATCTTATACCCATTAAGGTGCAGGATAGGCAGCACGGCGCCATCGCTAATTGGATTGAGAAATTTGTTGGACTGCCATGCGGTTGCCAATGAGGCTGTTTCTGCTTCACCGTCGCCGATGATGCACGCCACAATCAGATCGGGATTGTCGAAAGCGGCGCCGAATGCGTGGCTGAGTGAATAGCCCAACTCCCCCCCTTCGTGAATCGACCCCGGCGTCGTCGGCGCAACATGGCTGGAAATCCCTCCAGGAAACGAAAATTGTTTGAACAGCTTTTTCATCCCGGCTTCATCCTGGGTGATGTCCGGGTAAATCTCGGTATAGGTGCCTTCGAGGTAGACATTGCCTACCACCGCAGGACCGCCGTGCCCCGGGCCGGCGATATAAAACATATCCAGGTCGTACTTCTTGATCACCCTGTTCAAGTGTACATAAATAAAGTTCTGGCCCGGCGTTGTGCCCCAGTGCCCTACCACCAGCGGCTTCACATGGGATAATTTCAGCGGTTCCTTCAGCAGCGGATTGTCGAAGAGATAAATCTGGCCGACCGATAGATAGTTGGCAGCGCGCCAATAGGCGTTTATCTTTTGCAGCAAATCAGGCGACAGGGGATTGCCCGTTTTATTCATCTGCTGCGTTTGTACAGCGCTGTTCTCCTTAATTCCATTTTTCACTGTCATGACAATGCTCCTTTCAAACAGCTATTTTATTTTAATTCCAGAAGCCAAGACGCCGCAAACGGCGTGCAATCATCCATTTCTCGTCCGTGCGCGCGAGATACCAAACCAATCCCGATCAAGATCCCCTGATCGGGTTCCCATTGACCCCTGCTGTCGGGGCGAAACCCATACTTGTGTCTATGGATTTGCCATGTCGCACCGCGGTCAACCCATCCTTCCCGCAGCGTGCCTAAATCCAGTCCATTGAGATACCGATCGCCACCTCGCCATTGATCGTCAGAATGCATTGATCAGCTGGTTTCATGGATGGCGCCTTCGTCAGTCTGAAATCCGAACGAAGCCAGTTGTGCGCATGTGGACTTATAATCTGTGTGAAGAATGCTTCGAATTCCCAACCCTTCCGCGATTTGGACGAACATTGTAGTGTTGTCTATAAAGACTATTTGCTCGGCTTGGGCATGACTGATGTCCAATGCAAGGCGAAAAATCTCTGTGTCTGGCTTGCGGACGTGGACGAAGCAAGACGAAACAAAAGAATCCACAAATTCATCTAACTTGAATTTCCGAATTCGGTGTGCATTTAATTCCCTTGCTTCGTTGCTGACCACGACAATCTTCAATCCATATTTTATCTTCAGCCGACGCACCAAATCGATCATTTTGGGATATGGCTTAGACTGTGCAAACATGAAACTTCGAAATTGAGTCCTTGTAAACGGTTGTTTTTTATAGAAGATAACCAGACTTAAGTAGTCTTCCAGCGTAAACTTCCCCTCTTCGTAGGTTTCAAAAATCAGCTGATGCCGAGCTTCGATCTCTGCCCACTTCAACTTGAAACTCGTCGCGGCCCGTTTGCGGGCATGATGATCCCAACCATTAGTGAGCAGGACGGCGCCGATATCCAAAAACAAATGGGTAATTACATTCGATTTCTGCATCTGATTTTTCCATATTTCTAAAAGCGAGGCTTATGCTCAAAACTCTTTTCGCAGGTTAATGTGTGGTTATACCATGATCTAGTGAGAGTCATTAATGAGCACCTTAAATTTGCGCCCTCAATGCATCACAAAATAAATCCATCCGGTAGCTGAGCTCCCCGCGGGACAACGATAATCCCATCTCGAATACAAATTTTATCGCTGCTGAAGTTCAATAATTTATCTTTGTTGATCAACTGCACGTTTTTTCCTATATGCACATTTTTATCGATGATAGCATGATCGATGATGCAGTTTTCTCCAATTGAAGGAGTTGATTGAATGGAAGAAGTGTAGAAATCATTGCCTATGATATAGCTATTCCTAATGATGGAGCCTTGCTTTACGATCGACCGCAATCCAATAATACTCTTTGTCACTTCAGCTGCTTCCACAAAAGATCCTTCGCAGATAATGGAATTCATAATTGATGAACTAGCGATCTTTGGAGCTGGCAGGTAATGCTGCCTGAAGAAAATATGTTTTTTTTCTTCGCCAAAATTGAAATCAGGGTCAGATGCCGTCAGGGCAATGTTAGCTTTAAAAAAAGATTTTATTGTGCCGATATCTTCCCAGTAGCCATTGTGGGGATAAACCACGACATTGCCTTGGCTCACTTTAGTTGGAATCAGATGTTTGCCAAAATCTTCACGCGCATCACAGGCCAACAAGTCTAATAAGGCCTGCCTTTTGAATACATAAATTCCCATCGAACCAAGAAATTGCCGATTGCCAATCTCACCCTCCATCATCTGTTCCAAAGTAGATAAAGGAAGACGCAAACTATTTATATGTTCTTGTGCTTGAGGCTTCTCATGGAACTCTGCCACAGAGTAGTCTGGATGCACCTTCATAACCCCCATCCGCTTTGCATCTTCCTCATTCACAGGTAATGCTGCAATGACGAGATCGGCATTGGTCTCTTTTGCAAAATTCATGAGGTGCTGGAAATCCATATTATATATCTGATCGCCAGACAAAATCAGAAAATACTCTGCCGGAGTTTCAGTGAAATGATGCAGATTTTGTCGAATAGCGCACGCCGTTCCCTGAAACCATGACTTTTGCGCGTGTCTTTGTTCGGCTGATATAAGCTCTATAGCAGTAGAAGAAAAGGCGCCTGGATGATACGTGTTAAAGATGTGCTGGTTAAGAGAAGACGAAAGATATTGGGAGATAACGAAAATTTTAGAGCAGCCCGAATGAATGGCATTCGATATAGGAATGTCAATCAAACGATATTTGCCTCCGAAACAAACAGCCGGCTTACAGCGCGTCTTTGTAAGCGGTTCAAGCCGTGTACCATTCCCCCCCGCGAGAATAATTGTGTTGACATAATTCATGTCCACGGATCGCTTGGCTTTTGTCGGTGAAGAACAGATATTGATCATTTGTGTCATAAAAGACCTTGTTTACTTTGGATAGATGGTATCTTTTATGTAACATACAAAATATTTTAACAAAAGGTATAATGGTCCCGGAAATTTGGACAATGGTCTAAGCTAATACCCTCTTTAAGAAAAGAGGTGAAAATGAGCCGAACAAGAAAAAAATATCCCCCAGAATTTAAAGTCAAAGCCGTGCTTGAGATTTTGAAGGGAGAAAAGACTGCAAGTCAATTATCCGGTGAACTGGGAGTGCATCCTATCGTGTTGTCGGAGTGGAAAAAACACTTTTTATCAACTGCCACAACTGTATTTGAAAAACCGAGCAAGATGACTGGGACAGCACAGGAAGTTAAAGAAAAGGCAGAACTTTTCGAGCAAATCGGACGTCTTAAAATGGAGGTGGAGTGGCTTAAAAAAAAGTTAGGATGTTTGACTTAAATTCTCGACGACTTCTAATAGAGCCAGATCATAAGAAGTTGTCGCTATCAAGTCAGTGTCATTTGCTTGGAATGTCACGATCTGGGTTGTATTATAAGGCCAAACAGCCCAACGAGGAAGATTTGGCACTCATGCGGGCTATTGATGAACAATATCTTCAAACTCCCTTCTATGGAAGAAGACGGATGACGATAGCAATGAGAGCTCAAGGTTTTTTTGTAGGAGGAAAAAGGATTCGAACGGCGATGCAGACAATGGGTTTAGAAGCAATCTATCCCAAGCCCAATCTGAGTGCGGCAAATAAGGAGCATAAAAAGTTTCCTTACCTACTAAGAGGGATTGTAGTAGATAAACCCGATTTGGCATGGGCTGCAGATATCACCTACGTTCCTTTGTTGAAAGGATTTGGATACCTTTTTGCGATCATCGATTGGTTTAGCAGGTATGTGATCGAATGGGAACTTTCGAATCTGCTGGATGCGGAATTTTGCATTAATGCATTAGAAAGAGGGCTTTCTCGAGCTAGTCCTGAGATATTCAACACAGACCAAGGAGTTCAATTCACCTGCTGTCGGTTTGTAGAGAGATTAGAAGCAGGCGGAGTCAGAATCAGTATGGATGGAAAAGGCAGAGCCCTTGATAATGTGTTTATTGAAAGGCTCTGGAGAAGCGTGAAGTATGAAGAGATTTATCCAAAAGGGTATGAAAGCTTAAAAGATGTCCGTAATGGACTTAAGAGTTATTTTAAGTTTTACAACGAGAGCAGGCCACACCAAGGACTGGGTTATAAAACGCCTGCGGAGGTGTATTTTTCTAGGCAGAGCCTTTAGGAAAAGGGGGCAAGCCCCCTTACCCCCCTTCCGCCTTCGTTGGACTTGGATTACCTTGATTTTTAAAGGAACTTGAGGGGGCAAGCCCCCTCAAACTCCCCCTTTAGCTGCAAGAACAACAAAAACTTGAGGTTATTAGCTTAACTTTTCCCATTTTTTGTCTAGACAAAGGGGACCACTTTAAGGTCTTCCATCGTTGAATCTCGTCGAAGGAATAAACTCTTCGATACACACCAATTCTAAAATAGCTATCAATCGTTTATGGGTTTTAGACAACTCTCCTAGCGATTCTTCCATCTTAGGGAAAAGAGTGTATTGGACATTAGACCAGAATTTTGATAAAGTTTCTCTGAAAGACATTTTTGGCTCCCTCGGTACTGAGTTTGTAAGAAGCCTCATAATACCTTGTGGAGCCTTTTTATTGCAATGATTATTTAAAATAATATATTGTCACTTCTGCAATTGTCTCCCTAGGGGTTCTTCTCTTTATAATCTATTAAGGTGGAAGTATCTAAAGAGAAGAACCCCTACGAGGCAATTGCATAAGTGTTTTGTGTGTTATACAGCGATTCTTTGGAAGCCAATCATATCCGGGATCGAAAAGAATCTATCCTAGAACACTCAAAATACTCAAAAATCGGCATGGTTTAAAAAAAGAGAAATGTCGGTTACACTAACTGGTAACAATCACTAAGAATGACCCACTTGGCGATCACTTAGAATGACCCACCCTCGCGATCACTTAGAACGACCCACTTGGCGGCAGCGCCTGATGAGGTCGTCTGTCGATCACTAAGAATGACCCACCTTCCAATCACTTAGAATGACCCACTTGGCGGTCGTGATCGGCAATACTCGTTCGCGATCACTTAGAATGACCCACTACTATTTTCAAATTAAGGGCTTAACTTCCTTCGATACTGATTTTTACTAACGCGTTTTGATGAAGCCACGACTAAACTCCAGGCCTCAACTTAACGCAAGGCATACACATGAAAGGAAAAGTAAAGACAATGACTCAAATTCGTAGCATCATTCAGCGCCTTAAGATTGGTCAATCTCAAAGACAGATCCAACGAGAGCTCGGCATACATCGGACAATCATCAGAGCAGTACAGGAATTATCTCATATCCAGCATTGGCTAGACTCAGAGGCTCCTATGCCAAGCGATGAAGAAATCACAGATAAGTGGAATGTAAAGACAAAAGACCGATCTCATCCACTTGACGAGCATAAAGAGCAGCTAGAAGCCTGGAATAAGGATGGACTTTCCTCTATTGTTATCCATCAGTTGTTGAAGGACAAATGTATCTGTGATGTGCAGGCAATCAGACGATACCGAGCGAAGCATTTCCCCAATCCAATTGACCCTATTATGGTACGATCAACCACCCCTGGTAGTGATCTAGAACTTGATTTTGGTGAACTTGGACGTTTTCGCGATGACGCTGGAGTCATTAAAAGAGTTTGGCTATTTTCTCTTCGCCTTCGACATTCCAGGCAGGCACATCGAGAGATTGTTCTGGATCAAACGCTATCGACTTTTCTTAAAGGCCATATCAATGCCTTTGAATACTTTCATGGGGTGCCAAAGAAATGTATTCCAGACAATTTAAAGGCCGCTGTTATACGACCTACAACAGATAATGACATGATTAACCGCAGCTATCAGGATTTTGCAGAACATTATGGCTTTGTCATAGCCCCCTGCGCACCACGAACTCCTGAGCACAAAGGTGGGGTTGAAGGAGATGTCAAGTACGTAAAAAGAAACTTTCTCGCTTATTTTCTTGCTAACCAAAAAATACTGGAAATCGAAACGTCTTCTATTAGTGATCTTAAAAATGCTCTTGAAAGTTGGTGTCGAGAGGTTGCTGATAAGAGAATTATCTATGGCGTAGGTCGAACTCCTTTAGAGATTTTTAATTCTGAGGAGAAAATTGCCTTAGGTCCTCTTCCTAAAACTCGCTGGGAACAAACTTCATGGAGACAATGCAATGTGCGAAGAGATTGGCGCATTATGGTTGACGGCGCATTTTACTCTGTTCCATATCAATTGATAGGAAAAACCGTTCAAGTATGTGTGACAGATTCATTGTTGCGAATCTTTTACGAAAGCAAAGAAGTGGCATTGCACGGCAGAACAACCAAGAAGTGGGACTATAAACGTAAATCTGAGCATGCCCCTCCATTCAAAGAAGCTGTTTTGCAATGCACAAGGGAAGGATTGATTGATTTATCTGAAGCGATTGGTCCATTTACCCATCAGATGGTTAAGGAGATCCTCAACCATCCGTTAGTAGACAAGCTGAAACCCGTTCGATGTCTCCTCAAATTAAAAGAAAATTACTCCATAAGAGACCTGGAACTTGCTTGTGAGAGGGCACTAACTTGCAAGCTATTCTCATATGCCAGCGTCAAAAGTATTTTGGAAAAGAAATTGCAAACAGAGGCTTTGGATAACTCAGTTGCAAAAGGAGCATCCTCCATAGAGCCTCTTCGATTTGCCAGAGATCCCGCTGATTACAAGACTACTTACTCATGTTCAGAGACGTTTGAAGAAAAGCTGGTGAGGCTCCATCCTATGTCGACCTCTGGAAACGCAATGATGGGGGCTTATGAAGCTCTACTGGCAGATCAGATCACAAGAGAGGTTGTCCTGTAACAGAAAAAATAATTTTCAATAAAGTGGAGCCTGCCAAGCAGGTGTCATAAACCCAAGGAGAAAAAATGGATTGCACCGAACTTATCGCCAAAAAACTGAGCCGTTTGAAAATGACGGGAATATCAACAACGCTAGCACAACGGTTGGAAGAGGCTATGAAAGAAAAATGGGCCTACTCAACATTTCTTGAGATACTGCTATCGGATGAGATCGAACGCAGAGAAAACAAGCAACTGCTTTTAAGGATGGCTAAGAGTCGATTAGACCCTGATAAGACCATCGAGACCTTCAACTTTGAATTCAATCCAAAGGCCCCTACCGCGATAATTCGGGAGTTATCTGCAGGAGGCTTCATTGAAAAAAAACAAAACATCTTCATCCTCGGCCCTAGCGGTGTAGGGAAAAGCCATTTAGCACAAGGGTTAGGGCATCAGATATGCCGTAGGGGATATGATGTGCTTTTTTACTGTACATACCAGCTCTTTGAGTGGATATATGCAGGGCGAGGTGATGGAACACATAAAAAGAGGCTTGCTCAGGTAATTAAAACGCCCCTGTTAATCCTAGATGATTTTGGCTTACAAGCCATTAACGAGGCACAGCAGCAGGATTTATATCAATTAATTGCCGAAAGGTATGAAAAGAACTCGATGATCATCACAAGTAACAGAGATTTCGATGAATGGCCTAGCATTTTTGCTAATCCATTGATTGGAACAGCTGCTTTGGATAGACTGGTTCATAGAGGGGTACAGGTCATTGTGGAAGGTGACAGCTACCGATTGGCCGAGTTCAAAAAAACTTGCGCGAAAGTAAAGAAAACGCAACAATAACAAACCAAATTGGACAACTAAGTAGTATTTAGGATTTTTCGTTAGTTTGAAGGACCCTTGAAGATAGAGGGTTGTTTTGCGTGTTTTTGGAGGTGGGTCATTCTAAGTGATCGACACCGAGCACATCAAGAGCAACCGCCAAGTGGGTCATTCTTAGTGATTGCAGGGTGGGTCATTCTCGGTGATCGACACTTCAATTTTCAAAAGAAACCGCCAAGTGGGTCATTCTAAGTGATCGCGAGGTGGGTCATTCTTAGTGATTGTTACCACTAACGAAAAAACAAGATTGTAGAATGGCCAAGAAACATCTTTTTTGCCCTTTTTCTCTCATTATGTAGCCCACACCAAGGCGGAGGAACGAAGCCGCAGGTGTGGGTATAATGAGAATTATAAACTAACCAGGGACTGGTTCTTCTTTTTTTTGCCCTTGATTCAAAAGGCTTTAAGTTTAATCTCGACCAAAGATAAAAAGAAGAACCAGTCCCTGGTTAATCACTTACAATTTTTTCCCACACCTGCGGCTCCGTTCCTCCGCCTTGGTGTGGGCTACATAATGAGAGAAAAAGGGCAAAAAAGATGTTTCCTGGCATCCTACCATCATCTTAAATTTTTTGAGTATTACCTGCTTTTGAACCTTTCCCAAAAATCCGTGTTTTTTTAGGGAAAAGGCAATAAATTTATGTTATAAACAAATTTATTGTCACTTATGCAATTGTCACATCCGGGGTTAACTTCATATACATTGCGTTTCCCGTAGCTGTGGCTCGTCTTCGCTGCTGCTCGCGAGCCTTGGCTACGGGCTACAGAATGAGAGAAAAAGGGCAAAAAAGAGGGCGTGGATGCTATCTTTTTTGCCCTTTTTCTCTCATTCTGTAGCCCATACCAAGGTGGAGCGGCAGCGGAGCCGCAGGTATGGGAACAAGAATGTCCTCATATAAACCCCGGAAGGGGTTCTTCTTTTTTCTTTTTCGGACGAAATTAAACCAATGGCCGATAATGAGTCCTACAAAACCGGATGATCCTCTTTTCTGATAAATTACGGCATCGGTGCAATCTTCAACTTTTTATGTTAGCTGGAATTTATTGGATGAAACTAACATTTAATTACTTAAGAAATAGAAACTGACTAATTCCGCAAAGTCCAGAATGTAGGTGCTATAAACATTCAAAATATCTATATTCCGTTTTTAAGAGGCATCTGGTAGCGCCAGTTCCTGTGGGGAGCAATACGATGAATAAGAGAAATATAGCCCTTGGTTTTTATCAAGAATTTTCAACTGCTAAGTCGGTTCTTGCTGAACTAAAGAAGCGAAAGTTTTCACGTTTTGCCACTATTTACCATAAAAAAGACCATACCATTGAAATTAATCGACATTTCCCCTTATCCAATTTAGTTATTCCAATTATTGGCGCAATATCAATTGCTTGTTTAATTCTTTTAAATTACTTTTCAATCCTTGCTTTTTCCTGGTTAGCCGTTGTGGCCGGAGTTTCGACAATAATCGCAACGGTTGGGATTTACACCTGCTGGCGTTTTTCAGAGTTAATTGATGCGGAGATGATTAATTGTTTTAAAAATCGGGTAGTCGTCAATGAAATATTAATAATTGCTCATGTAAATTATGCAGATGTCCGCGAAGTCCTGGGTGTTTTACGAGAAGTCAAAAGTGGGCATCCTGTGACTTTTCTATTACGTCCGGCAATGTTTGAAGAAGGCAATGTAGAGATCCCGTCAGAACCAATGACACTGGAGAAGCTGCGTGAGGAAGCGAGCAAGCTGGCTATTTCATTGCAACGCACAAGTACCGGTGGAGATGATGGCCGCTCATTAATGCAGCGTCTTCAAAAAAGTAACCGGATGCTTCAATTTCTTCGTCGAGACATTGCTGATGCTGAATATATAGAACAAACAATTCCATCGTCTGCAGAATGGTTGCTAGACAATATGTATGTGCTTGAAGGCGGTATAGAAGATGTAAAACTCAATATGCCAAAAAAATACCACAAAGAACTGCCCAAAATATTAAACGGGCCTCTGACTGGGTTGCCAAGGATTTATGCTCTCGCCATAGAACTTGTTAAGCATACTGTAGGTGGATTAACTCGCGAAAATATCACTGCTTTTCTTGATAGTTATCAGAGTGATCACCCCTTGACAATTGGAGAGCTGTGGGCTTTTCCTTTGATGTTGCGTTTACGACTCATCGAATGGGTCGAATTCCTTGCGATACATGTTGACAATCGTATGCGAGAAGGCGAATTAGCCAGTTTTTGGGGAAATAGACTTTTGAACGCGGCCCATCATGACCCTAAACGCCTGCCGGTTTTCCTGGCAGATTTATCAACTGAGCAAACATCTTTCTCTGGTCATTTTGCTGAAGAATTACTCGACCATTTATTTGATGAAGAAGCCATTCTTCCTATGGTAAGAGAATGGCTGGAAGAACGCTTCAGATTACCTCTGGATGAAATACTGCATCAAGAACATCTTGATGAAACGTCTGAACAAGTCGTTTTTTCTAGCGCAATTAGAAGTTTAATCACGCTATCACAACTTTCATGGCCGGATATTTTTGAAACTGTGAGCCCCGTCGATACCATCTTAAGGGAAGATTTTACAGGGATCTATGCAAAGATGGATTTCACAACCAGAAATTGCTATCGGGAAGCCATCGAAGAGATGGCACGGCGTGTTAATCTAAAAGAAGTCGACATTGCTAACACGACGCTTTCATTGTCTCATGAGGGTGTTAAGGCATATGAACAGCATGTCGGATATTATCTAATTGATGCTGGCCGTCAGGCTTTGGAGCTGCGTATTGGTTATCGTCCAACTGTTTTTCAAACTATCAATCGATGGATCACCAAAAACCCCGCCAGCGTGTATCTGGGCGGAATCACTTTGATGACTTTGCTGTTAGAAAGCGTGCTATTTTCCTTTTTGTTTAAGGCTAACCACAATTTTTTTCAGATCGCATTCTTTTTAATTATGTCGTTGTTGCCTATCTCTGAATTAAGCCTTCAATTCGTAAACCTTATCTTAACGATCCTTCTTCCAACACCCTTGCGACCAAAGATGTTATTTGAAACAGGTATCCCACCAGAACATAAAACTCTAGTCGTTGTACCCATGATGTTGCTGACTCCTGAGACGATATGTGAAGAAATCAACCGTTTAGAAATCCGTTATTTAGCCAATACCGATCCGCTCTTAAATTTTGGATTGTTTAGTGACTTCTCAGATGCAAAGCAGCAACATGCAGAGTCTGATGCTTCTTTACTTAAAATCGCAGTTGATGGTCTGCAAGCGTTAGCGGATAAATATGGCGAAGGTAAGTTTTTTCTTTTTCATCGACAGCGAATTTGGTCTAAAAGCGAAAATGCTTGGATTGGATGGGAGCGCAAGCGGGGCAAACTCGAATATTTAAATCGATTTCTAATGGGTGAAACATTACCTGAAAACATCGTGTATCTGGGTAAAGCCAATGCACTTAAAGGCACGCGCTATGTCATCACTCTTGATGCCGATACTCAGCTTCCTAAGGATCAGGCCCGGGCCTTAGTAGAGGTATTATCTCATCCATTGAATCGCCCTTATTTAACTGCCAATAAAAACAAGTTAGCCAGGGGCTACACGATTATTCAACCTCGAGTTGGGACAGACTTTATTCATGCCAAAGCTTCCTGGTTTTGTAAGATTTTTTCAGAACCAACGGCCGTAGATCCCTATACTCAAGCCATTTCAAATGTTTATCAAGATCTGGTTGGAGAAGGCTCATATCATGGGAAAGGCATTTATGACGTAGCAGCTTTTCATAGCATTTTATCCCACCATTTTCCGGAAGAACATCTCCTTAGCCATGATCTTATCGAGGGCGCTTTTGTGCGGGTTGGATTTGCTAGTAATATTTGTTTATTCGATATACATCCAAAAGATTATTTATCATGGGCTAAACGACAACATCGCTGGATGCGTGGGGATTGGCAAATTATTGATTGGCTTGCTCCAAAAGTCCCAATGCAAAATGGAAAAACAGAGGTTAATACTCTTTCCTGGCTCAATCGCTGGAAAATTTTCGATAATTTACGTCGAGCTCTTTTACCTATTGCCCTTGTGCTGCTTTTGACAGCGGCATGGATTTCTTCTCCTGTGCCAGGAGTATTGACGGGTTTGGCACTCTTTGTTCTGCTTTTACCTAGTATTTCATTGTGCATAAGGAAGTTATGTACCTATTCTTTTTTTCCCATAAAATCATTTTTAATGGAGCTAAAGCTCCTAAGTTTACGCTCCCTTATTACCATTGCGCTATTACCTTTTGAAGCTTTCCTCTCTCTGGACGCATGCCTGCGCGTCGCGTTTCGACGTCTGATCTCACATCAAAATTTATTGCAATGGACCACCGGTGAATATATTTGTAATGGCTTGAAAATCCATCAAAAGTTTGTACTTCAAGTAGCAGGAGTTTCTTTATTTGCTGTCATGATTTTAGGAACAATCATCTCCTTCGACCCCCTGGCAGAGCTGATAGCTTTACCTTTTTGTTTGCTTTGGATGGCTGCTCCTTTCATTATCCACGTCATCGATAAACCTTTAGCTAAGCGTATCGATGAAAATCTTTCCGAGCTTGATAAGAAAATTTTAAGAAAAATTGGGCGCAAAACATGGCGCTTTTTCGATGAGTTGGTCGGAGCTAACACGCATTGGTTGCCTCCTGATAATTACCAGACAGCCCTAAATATAGAAATCGCGCAGCGTACATCTCCGACCAATATCGGTATGTGGTTATTGGCAGTAATGAATGCTTATGATTTCAAATATATCACCTGCGATATTTTTATTGATAAAACCTTAGCGACCATTCACGAGTTAAAAAAACTTGAACGGTATGAAGGACATTTTCTTAATTGGTATAACATTCAAACACTGGATCCCCTTTTTCCTAGGTATGTTTCGACCGTAGATAGTGGTAATTTTCTTGCTTGCATCTGGACATTGAAGCAAGGCATGAATGAAATGATATCCTCTTCAATCATACCAACAGATGCTCTATCGGGAATCAAAGATACTATTGATATCCTTCAAGAAACCAACAAATCCACCAAAATTGAAGAGGCTCGGCATCTATTCGACACCGCTGAATCAAATGACCTTTCGCATTTTATGGCAATAGTCAAGGGTGCTTTAAAAGTTGTACAAGGATTATCTGTTGAGAAGGTTGAAGCCTATTGGTTAAAACAGCTTGAAGAACAGCTCATGGGATGGGAGTCCATCATTTCCCGTTATTTTAACTGGGTAGAAATTCTCAACGCTCTTCCATTAGCACACCTGCACCTCATCGATCCTCAAGCATCGCTATGGAGGGATCAGGCCTTATCTTGGCATGCTTCATTAGAAATGCTTGCACGTAAAAATTCGTTGCCTGCACTTGCTAAATTGATGGCAGGGGCCGAGAGAGCTGATTTGCCTAATGAAATTAAAGCTTGGGGCAAAAAACTACAGGAAGCCTTAGCCACCGCCCAATGGTTTGCCGGAGAAAAAATAGGCCTCGTGGCAGAGCTAATCAAAGAAATCGAGCATTTTTCTCAGGAGATGGACTTACAATTTCTCTATAAGATTGACCGAAAGTTGTTTGCTATTGGATATAATGTTGACGCCCGCAAACTTGATACTTCTTATTATGATTTACTGGCAAGTGAAGCCAGAATTGCAAGCTTTGTGGCCATTGCAAAAGGCGATGTCCCGGTAGAACATTGGTGGTCCCTGGGAAGATTGTATAGTATTGTCCGAGGACGAAAAGTCTTATTGTCTTGGGGCGGTACAATGTTTGAATATTTAATGCCCTTGATATTCAATAAGCAATACTCAGATTCTTTAATAGGAGAAGCTTGCCATGCTGCTGTCGACTGCCAAATAGATTATGGAAAAAAGCGCGGTATCCCATGGGGCATTTCGGAATCTGCATTTAGCGCCATAGATGCATATAAAATTTATCAATATAAAAGTTTTGGCGTACCGGAACTCGGTCTCAAACGCGGATTAGAAGATGACCTTGTCGTTAGCCCTTATTCTTCTGTACTGGCTTTAGCGGTAAAGCTTAAGTCCGCAATCAAAAACTTAAAAAAAATGGCGGAAAAAAATCATTTTAATCTTATGGGACCCTATGGCTACTATGAATCGATGGATTTCACAAGACAAAGAAACCCCGCCGGCGAACGCGGGGTGATTGTTTATGTCTACATGGCGCATCATCAAGGCATGATTTTCGCCACGATCAATAATATTTTGAACAATGAAGTTTTAATCAACCGGTTTCAAAAAGATCCACGCATTTGTGGGGTAAACTCTCTGCTTTATGAACGCATACCTTTGTCTTCTCCTATCAAAGTCATCGGCAGTAGAAAAGAACCCATTCTCAGAAGACTGGAACCGTTTTCTCAAATTCCTATTATGGGAGTTGTTGAAACCACGGAAAGCGTGACACCAAAAATCAACCTGCTATCGAATGAAAAGTATTCTCTAATGATCACTAACACAGGAGGAGGATACAGCCGTTGTGGTGATGTCGAAATCTACCGTTGGCGCGCTGATACAACGCGAGATGCCTGGGGAAGCTTTTGTTACATTAAAGATCTGAAATCAAGAGAAGTCTGGTCCGCCGCCTATCAACCTACGCAAACCAGCGGCAAGGAGTATTCCGTAAATTTTAAAGGCGATAAAGCGGAATTTAGGCGAAAGGATCATCAAATTGAAACGCTTACTGAAATCGTTGTCTCTCCTGAGGATAATGCTGAAATACGATTGATTACTTTAGTCAACCATTCCACTGAAACGCGTTATATTGAACTCACAAGCTATCTGGAGTTATCGCTAGCCCCGCATCTCACAGACCGCGCGCATCCATGCTTTAATAAACTGTTTATTGAAACAGAAGCCGTGCCGGAAGCCTCTGCGCTGCTTGGCTTTAGACGCTTGCGCTCGCCTGATGATCTTCCGATTTGGGCCGTGCACGTCTTAGCCACAAACCCAACCTCTGGCGAAGTGCAATATGAAACCGATAGAGATCGATTCATTGGGCGTGGAAAGTCTTTAAAGCATCCAGCAGCTCTTGAAGGAGACTTGTCGAATACAACAGGGACTGTCCTTGATCCCATTTTTAGTTTGCGCGGCCGTGTTGTCATTGAGCCAGGAAGAAGAGTTCAGTTTTCTTTTGTGACAGCGGTTTCAGATAATCGCACTTCAGCCATAGCGCTAATAGAGAAATATAAAGACATCGCCGCAAGTCATCGTGCCATAGAATTGGCTTGGAACTATTCCCAGCTGGAATTGCGTCATTTGCGTATTCATCAAGAAGAAGTACAGCTCTTTCAAAAACTTGCCAGTCGACTCATTTATCCTCATGTGCAATTCCGCTCGGTTGAAGATCGATTGCGCAAAAATCGATTGGGACAACCCGGTTTATGGGCTCAAGGAATTTCAGGTGATTTGCCAATAGTAGTTGTCACAGTTGGAGATATCTATGATGTCGATCTTGTTAAACAACTGTTAATTGCGCATGCCTTTTGGTGTCTGCGAGGTCTTAAAGTAGATTTAATTATTTTTAATGATGAAGAAACAGGGTATACGCAACCCTTGCAAGAGCACTTGCAAGCCCAAGTTCAAGCCCATTCTTATCGTAGTCAGATTAATAAGCCAGGGGGTGTTTTTTTAAGAAACACCGATCATGTTCCGCCTGATGAACTTAATCTGATTTTTTCCGTAGCACATGTTGTATTAATCGCATCCAGAGGCTTGCTCAGGCAACAGCTTGTTTCGCCCAAGGCAAAAGTGACATATCCACCAAAACTAATCGTTAATGAAAAAGTCAAGGACGAGCCTTCTAGGCCGCTGCCATTTTTAGAACTGCCTTATTTTAATGGATTAGGAGGCTATACCGCAGATGGACGTTCATATGTAATTTATTTAGGACCCCATACAAATACCCCGGCGCCGTGGATTAATGTGCTTTCTAATCCGCAATTTGGAACGTTAGTCTCTGAGGCCGGCTTGGGATGTACTTGGTATGGCAATAGCCAAACAAATAGACTCACTCCTTGGAGCAACGATCCCTTATTAAATCCCATTTCAGATACGATTTATATCCGGGATGAAGAAATGGGAACTGTCTGGACACCGACTCCCGCTCCCATCCGGGAGTTAGACGCCTATCGAATTTCACACAGTCAAGGCTACACGCGCTTTGAACATAATAGTCATGGGATTGAGCAAGAATTATTAGTTTTCGTTCCCGTAGATGATGAAGGCGGACTTCCGTTGCGCATCCAACGCCTTCGGTTAACCAATCATTCATCCCACCGCCGCCGTCTTACTTTGACGGCTTACACTGAATGGGTTTTGGGTGGTGATAGAGAAGAGACTCAAATACATGTAATCACAGAATGGGATGCAGAGAGCAATGCGCTTTTTGCCTACAACCGCTATCACCCGGATTTTGGCGGCCATGTCGCATTTTCATGTTCAATTAGGCCTATCGCTTCCTATTCTGGGGATCGCACAGAATTTCTTGGACGCAATCGTTCAACGGCATCTCCTGAAGCCCTAAGTAGAAAATCGTTATCCGGACATACTGGCGCAAGCTTAGACCCATGTTCTGCCCTGCAAGTTTTGCTGGAAATCGATCCGGGAAAAGAAGAAGAAGAAGTCGTTTTTATCATGGGCTATGCACCGGATGCTGCAGCTGCCCGCCAATTAATATCGCAATGTCGAATGCCTGCAAGGATAGATCAACTTCTTTCCGATACACAATCTTGGTGGGATAAAACCCTCGAGACTATCCAAATTGATGTTCCTGATAAGGCGACTAATTTTTTAATGAACAGATGGTTAATTTATCAGGATCTCAGTTGTCGCTTCTGGGGAAGAACGGCATTTTATCAATCAAGCGGCGCTTACGGATTTCGAGACCAGCTTCAAGATAGTATGGCGCTGGTTTACTCCGTTCCAAACATCGCAAGAGAATATATCCTTAAAGCTGCATCGCGACAATTTGTCGAAGGAGATGTTCAGCATTGGTGGCATCCACAATCAGGAGCTGGGGTAAGAACGCGTTGTTCAGATGATTTATTATGGCTTCCCTTTGTCACAGCTCATTATGTCCGCATTACTGGAGATGCTGGAATACTTAATGAGAAGATTTCATTTTTAGAAGGCGATAGGTTGGCAGATGATCAAGAAGAGATTTCTCAAGTCCCGAATATCTCTAAAGAAGCAGCATCACTATTGGAACATTGTCGCAGAGCAATAAACAAGGGGATTACAGCCGGACCTCATGGTTTGCCTTTAATTGGAACCGGTGATTGGAATGATGGCATGAATCTCGTCGGCGTACATGGAAAAGGAGAGAGTGTGTGGCTGGCCTGGTTTTTAATACATGTGATGAATGACTTTGCAGATCTGCTGGCTTTTAGTAACGGCGATAAACAGGCAGGAGATGGGTTTCGAGTCGCAGCTAGGCGCCTGGCCGAAGTCGTCGAAGCAACCGCGTGGGATGGCGCTTGGTACGTCCGAGCCTATTTCGATGATGGCACTCCGTTGGGTTCAAAAGAAAACAGTGAGGCTTCCATTGACTCATTGCCTCAATCATGGGCGGTCATTGCAGGCCTGGCAAATCCCGAGAGGATGGCAGTGGCGCTCAATTCTGCTGAAGAATATCTTGTAAAAGCTAAAAACAATCTCGTTTTATTGCTCACACCGCCTTTCGATAAAATGCCATTAAATCCAGGTTATATAAAAGGATACCCTCCTGGGGTTAGAGAGAATGGAGGGCAATATACACATGGGTCTTCATGGCTCGCCATGGCATATGCAAGAAGCGGTAATGGAAATAAAGCCGTCGACTTATTGAGAATGGTATCCCCAACCTTGCATACCCCAACAGCAGAAGCAAATGAGCTTTATAAAGTCGAACCATATGTAATTGCAGGGGATATTTACGATCTCAAAAATCAAGTGGGCCGCGGTGGCTGGACCTGGTACACAGGTTCTGCCAGCTTGGTATATCGAGTATGGTTAGAAGAGATCCTGGGCTTTAAATTGCGCGGCCAAACCCTATCGTTGAACTGTTCTATTCCAAAAGAATGGGATCAATTCAAATTAAAATACCGATATAAGACTTCCCTGTATGATATCACTATGACAAATCCACATCATTTGAGTAGCGGAAATCCTAGCATCACGTTGGATGGGGTTTTACTTTCATCACTAGAAATCCCCTTACTCGATGATGGAGGCCAACATAAGGTTAGTATTGTCCTCAACCCCTAGCTTTCTGTAAATAATGACGGTTGCGATATACCACGCGCGGTTAGGTTGTTCATTGCAATTTAAGCTTTGACATATGAGGCTCTCATAACGCCTTCCATCGACTTTTGCCTGGACAGGCTGTAGGTGCAGCCCGAAACGAAGAGCAGCAGGCTCATGGGCTTATAGGCCAGATAGACGTCAAAAAAGATCATATTGATCAAAAAGGCTATCACCATCCAGCGCAGCGGCGTGCTCTGGCGATAAATCAGCGCAAACACCTGCCAAAAGAGGTAGCAGCCAATCAGTCCATATTCGGTAAGGATGCGCACAAAACCGCCGTCGACGGCCGCCATGGCAAAGCCTGGACCGATCCCCTGCAGCCAGCACTCCGGATTGAGGTAGTAGATTTTCAGGGCGTAGCACCATTTATGGATACGCATCCACCAGCTCATATCATAGTGGCCATCATGATCGATGACCTCATAGCCAATGGGGTCGTAGGAAAGTTCGATGTTGTCCCACACCAGCCGGACGAGATCGAGATTTTTGAATGATAACAGGCCGGCGCTGCGCACGACAATGGAATCGGTTGTTTGGATAACTTGATAAGTCAATATGGCGCCGGCGCAAAGGAAGACTGCGGCCAGCAGCCAGGTGCTGATGGAGCGGCGGTTGAGATCATCCTTGATGCGAAAGAGAAAGGCCACCACCAAAGCTACGATGGCAATCCTTGAACCGGTGATGATCACCAAGACGGCGCATAGCAAAAACAGCCAATACACATACGTCTTATTGAAAAAAATCCGCAGGTTTGGCGGCAGCAGCGCCTGCCAGCGCGGATTTTTTTCTTCATTGAATACCAGAAAGCAAAATACCATATCCAATAAGACGCCGGCTTCAGACGGAAAGGAAGCAATACCGGCCACTCTATCGGAAGCCTCCGAGACATATCCTGAGACACTGAATTGTCCGATTAACCCCACTTTCTGCAACCCCATCAGCAGCAGATTCCATAAAAAAAAAGCTTTGATAACCGATGAGGCCCTGAAAAAAAGCGTGCTTAACGCACCGATATAAAAGAATAGGAAATACTCAAACAGGCGCAGGCAATAAAAAATACTGGCATTGACTTGCAATACCCCCATTGTCACCAGGATGCGATTGGAAAAAAAGGAAAACAGCGAAAAGGCCAACAGGGCCACGATCCACCTTTCCAACGGACACATCTTCATTCGCAACGCAAAATGCGCAAAGAAAATGATCACGCAAAATCCGAGCAGCACAAAATCATCGAGACGTATCCCGGCAGTTTCGCGATCCCCCAGACTAATCAGATTGATCTTTGGCAAAAAGAGCAGCGGCAGGCAGCATACCACCAGCCAAAATGAAGCATATCTATCGAAAAAACGCATGCCGTGCCACTCGCCTATAAGGGAAAATATGAAGAATAAACAAAACACAGGAAAAACACCAGCACGGTGTCATATATATTTCCCCTGGCTTATCCACCGCTTGTCCTATTGCGTCTCCGCGCCTTATCTGCGCCTCTGCGTTGAATTTTATTGAATGCATTACAGCAAAAAAACTTGAAACATGGCAATTGCGCAATAACCAATTAATCCATCTCAACGCAGAGGCGCAGAGAAGGCGCGGAGACGCAATGGAAATTGAACATAAACTAGGCAATATCGCGTGTTAATCACCAAGACGAGTTAAGCGGACTAGTCTGTGGTGAATTTCTTTTCTATTTGGGGTATGGCGATTTTACGGTGCTCGCCGTGGACTTCTATTTTTACTTGCCTGTTTGGCGGGCAATAGAGTAAATTTCGATCGAGACATTAAAGTAAATACGATAAAAGGGAATCATTATGGTTGCTAGCGGACAAGTCACGGGAGAAAAAATGCAGGGTTGTGAAATAAAGCCGCTGGATCCGGCGCTTAAAGAGGTGTTGACCAAGACGGCCTTGGCGATCCGCATCCTGGCGATGGATGCCGTGCAGAAGGCCGACTCCGGACATCCCGGCCTGCCGATGGGTTGTGCCGAACTCGGCGCCTACCTGTGGGGACAGGCTATGCGTTATAATCCCAAAGACCCCAAGTGGTTCAACCGCGACCGTTTCATCCTCTCCGCCGGCCATGGATCGATGTGGCTGTATGCCTGCCTGCACCTGTCGGGTTACAACCTCTCCATGGATGACATCAAGCAATTCCGCCAGCTGCATTCCAAAACACCAGGCCATCCCGAATCGCTCGATACCGAAGGTGTTGAAACCACTACCGGCCCGCTCGGCCAAGGTCTTGGCAATGCCGTAGGACAGGCTCTCGGCATGAAGCTGCTGGCAGCCCGTTTCAATACCGAACAGCACAAAATCATCGACAATAAGGTCTTCTGCCTGATGGGCGATGGCTGCGTAATGGAAGGGGTGACGGCCGAAGTCTCCTCCCTGGCCGGCCACCTCAAGATCGACAACCTGATCGCCATTTACGATGCCAACAAAGTCTCACTCGATGGCCCTTTAAGCGATTCATGTTCAGAAAACACCAAACAGCGCTATCTCGCGTACGGATGGGAGGTGCTGGAAGTCGATGGCAATGATTTAGACGCCCTGCATACCGTCATCACCCAAGCCAGGCACAATCAGGAAAGGCCACGCCTGATCCTGATGCATACCATCATCGGCAAGGGCTCGCCCAACAAGTCCGGCACCTCCAAAGTGCATGGCTCACCGCTGGGCCCTGAAGAAATAAAGGCCACCAAGATTGCGCTGGGGGCCCCAGAAGAAGCTTTTTATGTCCCGCCCGGCGTCTACGACTTCTTCAACCATAAACTCAAGCAGGATGCCGCGCAGCAAGCAGGATGGCAGCAAACGTTTGATGCCTGGGCCAAAGCCAACCCCGCCTTGCTGAAAGAATTTGCCGCCATGGGAGAACGCCATTTGCCTGACGATCTGGAAGAAAAATTGTGGGAGGTGCAAATCCCATCGCCTGTGGCCGGCAGGAAAGCTTCGCAAGACACGCTCAATGCGCTGGCCGACTGGCTGCCGCAGCTTATCGGAGGCTCTGCCGACCTCTCATGTTCCGATTTGACCATGATCAAGAAATATCCTGTGGTCCTGCCGGGAATTTTCAAAGGGCGCAACATAAAATTCGGTGTGCGCGAATTCGGCATGGCGACCATGGCTACCGGTATGGCACAGACAGACATGCTGACGCCCTTCATCGGCACGTTTTTGACATTTTCAGACTATATGCGCAATGCCATCCGCCTGGCCAGCCTGATGAAAGCGCATGTCATCTATCAATTTACGCACGACTCCATCTTCCTCGGCGAGGACGGCCCCACACACCAGGCCGTTGAGCATTATGCCGCGCTGCGCGCCATTCCGCAATTGCAGGTGTTCCGTCCGGCCGATGCCAATGAGGTGAAGATGTCGTGGCTGGCCTCCCTGCGCTATGTAGGACCCAGCGCCATCATTTTGTCCAGGCAGAATCTGCCAGAGCTTGCACACACCAAGATCCCTTACGCCGAAGGCGTGGGCCGCGGGGCTTATATCATCCGGAAAGAGACGCGCGCCGCCGACTACATGCTGGTGGCGACGGGTTCGGAAGTGCATTTGGCACTTGATGTCGCCGATGCCCTGGAAAAGATGGGCAAAGCCGTGCGCGTGGTGTCGATGCCTTGCTGGGAGCTCTTTGAAGAGCAATCTCCTGAATATAAAGAAGACATCTTCGGTGGAGACCTCGGACAGCGCGTGTCCATCGAAGCCGGCGTCGACCAAGGCTGGCACAAATACATCGGCCGGCATGGCATCGCCATCTGCATGCATGGCTATGGCGCCTCTGCCCCAGCCAAGGAACTGGCCATAGAATTCGGCTTTACCGTCGATGCCATCCTGAAACGCATTCTATAAACTAAGAAGGATTTTTCATGACAAATAACCTCTTGCTTGATGCCCTTCATTGTAAGAATGAAGGACCGGTGCCAGTATGGCTGATGCGCCAGGCCGGCCGATGGCTGCCAGAATATCGCGCCTTGCGTACTAAATACACCTTTCTGGAGATGTGTCATCAGCCTGAGCTGATTGCCCAGGTGACACAGCTGCCGATACACGATTTTGGCATGGATGCGGCGATCTTATTTTCCGATATCCTGGTCATTCCCGAAGCCTTGGGCCTCGGCTTGCGCTTTGAAGAAAATGTAGGCCCGATCTTCGAACACCCGCTTTCCACCGCGGCCGATGTCGATAATTTGCCAAAGGCCAATATGCGTGAGAAGCTCCAGTATGTGACCGATGGCATCCGCCTGCTAAAACCCGAACTAAAAGTACCGCTCATCGGCTTTTGCGGGGCTCCATTTACCATGGCCAGCTATATGATCGAGGGTAAGAGCGGCCCTGATTTACATAAGACCAAACGCTGGATGCTGCGCGATCCCTCATCCTTTCACCGCCTGCTGCAGCGGCTAGCAGATTGCGCCATCGAATACCTGGAGATGCAGATCGAAGCCGGCGTACAAGCCGTGCAAATCTTCGACACCTGGGCCGGCAGGCTGGCCTATGAACAGTTTCGAGAGTTTTCCCTTTTTTATTTCGACAAGATTCTGCGACACGTGAAGTCCAAGGTGCCGGTTATCCTCTATAGCAAGGGTACCGCGGCCTATCTGCCCGATATCGCCAAGATAAATCCCAACGCCCTAAGCTTGGATTGGAACGCACATCTTACTACCGTGCGGCGCATGCTTCCACCTACCATTGCCATCCAGGGAAACCTCGATCCCGATATCCTTTATGCCCCTTTAAATGTGGTGCGCAAGGAAACTTACCGCATTCTTGAAGAGATGGATGGCCACCCGGGCTTCATTTTCAATCTTGGACATGGCCTGGCCCCCGACACCCCCATCGATGCTGTCAGAGCACTGGTAGACTGTGTGCATAGCGAGCGATGAGGCCCCGCATCGTCATCATCGGCGCCGGCATCAGCGGCCTTGCGCTCGGCTGGGCGCTTAGGCAGCGCTTTAAAGATGGTATTGATTTAAACATCCTTGAAAAAAGCCCCCGTGCCGGCGGCTGGATCAGCTCGCAGCCCGTCGGCAGCTTCTGCTTCGAGCAGGGACCGCGCAGCTGCCGCTCGCGGGGCGCAGGCAGTGCCACCCTGCAGCTCATCGAAGCCTTGGGATTGGCTGATGAGGTCATCACCGCCGCCCCTGCCGCGCAACAGCGCTTTATTTATGACAAAGGCTCTTTGCAGCCCCTGCCAAGGAATCTGTGGGCCTTTTTGCGCTCCCCCCTGATGCACGGCCTGCCGCTAGCTCTGCTTAAGGAATGGCAGAGGCCTGCCGCCGAAGGTGGCGCTGATGAAAGCATCGCCGGGTTCATCGGCCGGCGCTTCTCTAATGAGATCGCCGAACGGCTGATCGATCCACTGACATCAGGCATCTATGCCGGCAACATGCATCGCTTGTCGATGCGCGCCTGCTTTCCATCCCTCTACTGCATGGAACAGCAACATGGTTCGCTTGGCAAAGGTTTCCTTATGAGCATGTGGAAGCCGGACGGCAAAGCCGCCACCTCATCGTTTGTGCAAAGCATCCAAAAATCGCCCCTCTTCACCTTGCGCCATGGCATGCAGACACTTGTCACTATACTGGCTAACAACCTTGCCCCCGATTTAAAACTAGGTTGCGGCGTTAAGACGATTGATGTCCAGCCGGCAGCCATCAACATCTACACCGACGATGACACAAAGTTTACGGCCGACCAGGTCTTCATGGCCGTGCCGGCGCAAGCCGCCGCCGGGATCATCAGACCGACGCATGCCGCACTGGCAGATGAAATGGCCCTGGGAAAGACAGCCTCGGTGGCTGTCGTCAATATGGCCTGGAAAAATGATGTCCTCAATCGGCAAGGCTTCGGCTATCTGATCCCCTCTAAAGAAAAAGAGGATTTGCTGGGCGTCGTCTGGGATTCTTCAGCCTTTCCCCAGCAAAATAAGACGTCGCCAGAGACAAGGCTGACGGCCATGCTCGGCGGCACCCATCATCCGGAACTTGTGCTATTGCCCGAAGCAGAGTTGATCCGCCGTGTGCGTCAAGGCTTGCGCAGGCATCTCGCCATTTCAGCCCCGCCTGACGCTGTGCAATGCACCCGCGCCATACAGGCCATCCCCCAATATGAAGTCGGTCATCTCGCACGTTTGCAAGGCATTGAGATAGCTTTACAAAGCTGGTCTAATGCTCGCCTAAAACTCATCGGCAGCGCCTGGCGCGGCGTCTCCATCAACGACTGCATCGCAGAAGCTTTGGCAGCCGCCCAAGCTTAAGCCGCGCTGATCTTCAGCAAACACAAAAGACTTTTCGGATATACAGAAGCGCCACTGAGCGGACAAATTGGCCAACCACTTAGGAAAGCGGAGGCTAATGTCCGCTTTCCTAAATCAGCCGTTTGCTGATGATCATGGGTTATATTGATACGTAGCAAAATTCGGCGAAGTACCCGCAGCATTAGCTACCGTTATATTGACGATACCTGCGGCATGCGCAGGCGAAGTCACGGTAATCGAGCTGTCCGAATTAATCGTGAAGCTCACTACCGTGGTGGCACCGAAGTTAACGGCCGTGGCGTTAGCAAACCCTGAACCTGTGAGGGTGACAGGGGTTCCCCCTGCCGCGGGACCGCTAGACGGACTTGCTCCGAACACTAACGGCTGACCATAAGTGAACTTGTCGGCACTTGTGATTGGCGATGTGCCGACTGGCGTTTGCACCCTGATATCGACGGTAGCGGGAAACTGGGACGGCGATAGCGCATTAATGACAGAGTCATTGATGACATGGAAGGTGATGGCCTCGACGGTGCCGAACTTGACGGAAGTAGCCCCGGTAAAGTTCGAACCAGTGATGTTCACGCCCGTGACGCCTGGGGAGGCGACGGCATTTGGGCTCACGTTGGTAATTTCAGGCAATGGCGTATAGGTAAATTCATTGCCTGGCCCAATCGGTGATTCGCCGCCAAGAGTTACCACCACGACATTTATCATGCCGGCGGCATGGGCCGGCGCTGTGGCCGTGATTGAAGTGTCTGAATTTATCGTAAAGGCCACCATGGTGGTATCAAAGAGAAGATCGTAGGCAGAGGTAAATCCGGACCCTGTGATGGTGACAACAGTGCCGCCCAACGTGACGCCGACATTAGGATTTATACCGTTGATTACAGGCTTTGGATAATATGTGAATTGATCGGCAGGAGATGTGGCCGAAGCACCCGCCGCATTGAGGACGGTAATATCGACAGTACCCAGCGCATAACTTGGAGAGATCACGCTAAGCGAGGTGTCGGAAATTATCGACAAATTATGGGCAAGGGCGTTACCGAAGTATACCTTTGTGGCATTGGTAAAGCCTGAACCTGTCACGGCAACTATTGTGCCGCCTGTGTTGCCGCCGTTAGAAGGACTGACTAACGTCACTACCGGCGGGCCATAGGTATATTTATCGGTATTGGTTAAATCCGAAAAGCCGGCGGCATTCTGCACGCGCACATCGATCGTGCCGGCAATATGCGCAGGGGCTATTGCGAAAATCGATGTTTCTGTTTTGCTGACGATTGTGGCCGGTATGCTGTCAAAGATTACTGCTGTGGCATTGGTAAAGCCTGAACCTGTGATAGTGACATAGGTGCCGCCAGCTGTCGTTCCGGCAGCCGGACTGAGACTTGCTATGACAGGCGTGCCATAGGTGTATTTATCTGCAGCCGTAATAGCCGATGTGCCGAAATCATTAGTCGCTATGATGTCGACAGTACCCGGAAGATGGCCCGGCGCAGTGGCAGTGATCTGGGTGTCAGAATCGACCGTAAAGGAACTCGATATGCCGCCAAAGGTTATATCAATAGTATTTGTCAGACGGCTGCCCGTGATAGTGATAACATTGCCGCCTGCCGTGTCGCCGGCGTTCGGACTGACCAGGGATATCACCGGCGTGCCGAACACATATTGGTCGCCAGAGGTTATGGTCGATGTGCCGGCAGCGTTAGTCACCGTGATATCGACGAGGCCTGCGCCGTGGGCCGGCGATTTGACCTCAATAGACGAATTTGATCGGCTGACGATAGTGCCGTTAGCACCGCCAAAGCTTACTGAGCTGGCATTGCCAAGGCCTGAGCCGATAATGCTCACAGAGGTATTGCCATAAGGTGAACCGGCTCCCGGGAAAAGGAAATAGATCGACGGCGGCCCGAAGGTAAAGGTGTCAGCGGCAGAAGTCGCCGATGTACCGACGGCATTGACGACGGTGATATCGATGGTGCCAGCAGCAGAGGCCGGTGAAAGGGCTGTGATGATATTGCCTGTATTGGTGACAATCGTACCGGGAGTGCCGCCAAAAAATACGCCGGTGGCATTGGTAAAGCGGCTGCCTTTGATAGTGACAGAAGTGCCGCCGGCGATCGTGCCTGCATCCGGGCTAACTGAACTCACCACCGGGACTCCATAAGTGAATTTGTCGGCAGGTGTAACAGCCGAGCTGCCGGCGGCATTGGCGACGATGATGTCGACGGTATTTGGTAAAGCACCTTCTGCCGGCGAGGTGACCGTGATCGACAGGTCTGAATTGACCGTAAAGCTCGCAGCCGTCGTGCCGAATTTAACGGAGGTGGCATTGGCAAAACCTGTGCCTGTAATAGTGACAGCGGTGCCACCGCTTGTCGTGCCGGCTGTAGGACTAACCAGGGTTACTACCGGCGCGCCGTAGGTGTATCTGTCTGCATTCGTCGCGGAAGAAGTGCCGGTCGTATTGGTGACCGTGACATGCACTGTGCCGGCGCTATGCGCCGGAGCTTTGACAGTCAGCTGGGTGTCGCTGATGCGGACGATATTCGTGCCGGCGCCGCCGCCGAAATCAACACCCGCGGCCGATGCCAGGCCCGTTCCTGTAACAGTAACGGTGTTGCCGCCACCGGTAGAGCCGGCACTGGGGCTGACCGAAGTTACCGTCGGTACGTCGTCATAGATATATTGAGATCCGGCCGATGGTAACGATGAGCCACCGGGATTGATGACAAAGATATCGACGGCACCCGCCACATGCACCGGCGAGGTGATCGTTATCTGGTTGTCGTTTACCACCGTAAGCCCTGTGCCGGGCGTGGAGCCGAAGTTAACCCCCGTGGCACCGCTAAAGGAGTTGCCGTTGACGGTGACCAAAGTGCCGCCATTGATCGTGCCGGCAATCGGGCTGACAGATGTGATCACCGGCTGCAGAGCATAACTGAATTGATCAGCAGGCACAGCCGCCGAAGTGCCGGCAGGATTGACGACCTTGATATCGACGATGCCAAAGGGATTTGACGGCGAGGTGATTGTCAGCTGGTTGTCATTGATCACCACCAGGTTGGTGCCGGGCTTGCCGCCGAAAGTGACGGCTGTCGCGTAAGTAAAGCTGGTACCGGTGACGGTGACGGAGGTACCGCCGGCGGGGAATCCGATATTAGGACTGACATTGGTCACGGTAGCCACATCGACATAGGTATACTCGTCGGCCACAGTGTCCGTTGAAACATATCCATAGCTGTTTTGCAAGCGGACATGACCCGTGCCGACAGAACCAGGAGGCATGATGGCCGTAATCTTCGTGGCCGAATTAATGGTAAAGCTCGTCACAGGCGTAGCATTAAATGACACACTGGTGACAACATCGAAGTTGGCGCCGATGATGGTGACCGACGTCCCCCCGGCTGTGCCACCTTTGTTCGGCGTAACAGAAGTGATTTCAGACGGTCCTTTGAAGGTGAATTTGTCAGCATTGGACACAGGTGATGTGCCGGTATTATTGGCCACTGTGACATCGTAGACACCGACGGCATGCGCCGGTGCCGTAGCTGAGATCGTCGAATCGTTAACGACATTAAAGGCGGCAGCCGGCGTGCCGCCAAAACTGACAGCCGTGGCGTTGCTGAAACGGGCTCCCGAAATGGTGATGGGGGCGCCGCCGGTGTAAACGTCAAAATTCGGTGTGACATTTGTCACGGCAGGGGTCCCAAAAGTGTACAGATCGGCAGTAAACGTCGGCGATGTGCCGGCGGCATTGACCACCGTAACATCGACTGTGGCAGGACTATTTGGGGGTGAGATAGCCGTGATCGATGAGTTTGAGTTGATGGTAAAGCTGGTGGCGTTTGTTGTGCCGAATTTTACCGCCGTAGCGTAGGTAAAGTTCGTACCCGTAATAGCGACCGATGTGCCGCCGAATTGGGAACCGCCTCTAGGAACGACATTGGTGACCGTCGGGGGAGAAAAGTAGGTGAATTGATCGGCTGGCGTTAAGGACGATGCGCCATTAGGATTAATAACCTGGATATCTACCAGGCCGGCGCCTTGCCCCGGGGCGATGGCTGTAATCGTTGTGTCGGAATTAGCTGTAAAGCTTGTTGCGGCAAAGCCGCCAAAGTTCACAATTGTTACAGAGAGAAGGTTCGTGCCCTTGATAGTCACTGAGGTACCCCCAAAGGTGGGTCCGGCATTAGGCGTGACGCTGGTAATTGTGGGCGAGCCATAATAGGTAAAGATATCGGCGGCAGAAGTCGGCGATGTGCCGACAGCATTGCTGACCGTGATGTCGATAGCCCCCACAACATGCGCAGGCGAGGTGGCCGTGATCTGGGTATCGCCGGTATGTGTGTTGATAACGCCGGGGGTACCGCCAAAGAAGACGGCTGTCGTGCTGGCCAGCCCTAATCCGGTGATGGTGACTGTCGTACCGCCCACGGCCGGCCCGGTATTTGGGGTGACAGCAGTGATTTTAGGGATGATGAGATAGGTATACTGATCGGCGAGGACTATGGCCGATGTGCCGGCGGCATTTGTTACTCTGACATCGACTATGCCGGCTGTGTGCAGCGGCGCGGTGGCAGTGATCGATGAGTCGGAGTTGATGGTAAAACTTGCAGCCGGGGTGCTGCCAAAGCTGACTGCCGTGGCATAATAAAAGCCCGAGCCACTGATGGCAACACTAGTGCCGCCGGTGTTGATACCGAGATTGGGAGTAAGCAGCGTCACTACCGGTACGCCGTAGGTGTATTTGGAACCGGCAGATGATGTCGAAGAACCATTCAAATTGGTCACAACGACTTCAATGGTGCCAGCAGCATGCGCCGGGGTGGTGGCTGTGATCTTTGTGTCGCTGTTGACAGTGAAGCTTAACGCCGGAATGCCATCGAAAGTGACATCCGTGGCCAGGCTGAAATTTTTTCCTGTCAGCGTGACCACGGTGCTGCCGCCAGTCGAACCGGCACCTGGGCTGATGGCTGAGAGTACAGGAAAGCCATAGGTAAATTCATCGGCCACCGTGATGGCAGAGATAGCGCCGCTATTTTGCACCCTGACATCAACAGCTGTGGAAATTGCAGAGAACGGCGAGGTGGCTATGATCGAAGTGGATGAGTTTACCGTGTAGCTTGTAGCCGGAGTGGCGCCGAACAAGACACCCGTCGGACCGGTGATCCTAAAAAAATCCGTACCGGTGATGGTCACAACGGTGCCACCGCCGGTAGGGCCAGCATTCGAGGAAACTTTGGTTACGGCCGGCGGCAGGAAAGTAAACTGGTCGGCAGCTACCGGCGTTGAGGCACCCGCCGCGTTTGTGACGATGATATGGAAAGTGCCAGCCGTTTTTGCTGGCGAAGTGACTTTCATCTGGGTGTCGTTGATTATTTGGATGCCAGTGCCAGGCGTGCCGCCGAAGGTGGCGCTGGTCGCGGATAAAAATCCCGTGCCTGTCAGCGTAACTACTGTGCCGCCACCGGTCGTGCCGCTATTTGGGCTGACATTGGTGATCACGGGAACACCGGTGTAGATGTATTTGTCGGCAGGCACTACGGCCGATGTGCCGGCGGCATTTGTCACCCTGATATCGACCGTGCCGACCACATGCGGCGGCGCGATGGCTGTGATCGAAGTGCCTGAATTGATGGTAAAGCTGGTGGCGAGGGTGCCGCCGAAACTTACCGCCGTCGCATTACCTAGACCTGTGCCGGTGATGGTGACCGGATTGCCGCCCGAAAGCGGGCCGAAACCGGCACTTAGACTCGATATTACCGGGGCGCCATAAGTGAAAAACGCGGTGCTTATGCCCGGGCTCGAGCCTTGGGCATTGGTGAAGGTGACGACCACTGAGCCGGCGGCATGCGGCGGCGTTGTCATCTTAACGGTAGTCGTGGAGGGTCCGCCATTTGGCGGTACGTTTGTGGTGCTGGTGTAAGCGATTGGCGAGCCGTCAAAAAGCACGCTCGTGAGATTGGCAAGATTGCCCCCATAGCTTGCCAGCGTGCCTCCACCTGTGGGGCCGGCGCCGGGTGTGGTCAAACCCGGAAATACGCCCGGCACATCAAAGACGAAGACATCGGCGTCGGTAGCCGGTGAAAGACTGCTCTGCGAATTAATAGGGCCGGCGTTGTTCTGCAACTGGATATGATACTCGCTTAGAAAAATACCAACCGGTACATGGATGGTAAGGGAGGTGTCGCTGTTTATCGTAAACGGGAGGAAGAAATTGTTAAGACCCCCAAAATAAGCATAGGTCACGCCGGTAAAGCTCTGGCCGGTAATCGCAATATCATAGGGTCCGGTTTGCGCCCCAGAACCTGGCGTGACAGCTGTGACTTTCGCCGTGCCGAAAACAAATTGAGCAAAGGTTGTCGAGGTGCCGGCAGCATTGCTCACCGTGATATTGACCGTGCCGGCGGCATGCGCCGGTGTTTTTGCCGTGATCGTCGTCGAAGAGTTGACCGTAAAGCTGGCCGCATTCGATGTGCCGAATTTTACGCCCGTCACTCCCGTAAAGCCCGATCCCGTGATGGTGACGGTGGTATTGCCGGTTGTCGGACCCGACTGCGGGCTTGCGCCGGATATTACCGGCACGCCAAAAGTGAATTTGGAGGCATTGGATGTAGCCGAGGTGGCGCCGGCATTGATGACGGTGACATCGACCGTGCCGTCGGCAAGCGCCGGCGACAGGATTTTAAGCTGGGTGTCGCTCAAGATCTGTAGCGCTGTACCGCTGGTTACATCAAAATTGACACCCAAGGCGCCCAGAAAGCCCGTGCCGGTAACAGTTACAAGGGTAGATGCGGAGGCCGGACCGCCGGCAGGACTGATACTTGTCACGACCGGAGGCAGGTAGGTGTATTGGTTGGCAAGCGTGAGTTGCGATGATCCGTTATAGTTTTCGACGACGATATTGATCATGCCGGCAGCGTGAAAAGGTGCCGTGGCGGTCAGCTTGGTGTCATTAACAATCGTAAATGGCACGCTATTGCCGTCAAATCGCACATCGAAAACACTGGCAAACCCTGTGCCTGTAACAGTGACCAGGGTGCCGCCGCCGGTATTGCCTTTATTCGGACTGATAGCGGTCACTTTCGGTGTGGTATTGAAAGTGTATAAATCAGCGGGTGACGTTGGCGATTTGCCGGCGTCGTTTTCCACTCGGACATCGACCGTGCCCGCAGCATGCGCCGCCGGATAGGCAAAGATTTCAGTGTCCGAATTTAGACTATAGCCGTCGGCCACATCAGTGCCAAAATAGACTTGTGTGGCCGAGTTAAAGCCGGTGCCGATAATATCGACAGTGTTTCCACCGAAGTCCGGACCACCAGTCGGACTGATTGAAGTCACAGTCGGCGTGCCGAAGTAAAATTTGTCCCCGGCAACTATTGGCGAGCTGCCGTTGGTATTGCTAACGACGATATCGACCAGGCCGGTGAGATGCGCCGGGGACATGGCGGTGATGGTGTCGTCGGAGTTGACCGTAAAGGAAGCTGCCGGCGTTCCGCCGAAACTAACCCCTGTGGCGCCTGTGAAGAGCACACCATTAATGGAGACTGCGGTGCCGCCAAATATGGGACCGGAAGCCGGAGAGATAGAGTATACTACCGGCACGCCAACATAGGTGTATTCATCAGCGGGAGTAATAGCTGTTGTGGCGATAGAAGTCGTCACCCTGATATTGACCACTCCCGGATTAAAATTCTCTGGCGCGATGGCATCAATCTCGTTATCGGAAACTAATGTATAGCTGGCAGCATCGAGCGTGCCGAATTTCACCGCCGAGGCGGTGGAAAGATCATGTCCTGTAATCGTGACAGAATTGCCGCCGACGACCGAGCCGGAATTCGGGCTGACACCGGTTATTACCGGCGTCGTCAGGTAATGGCCGCGCGATGCCATGACATATTTTTCTTGTGTCGTTTGGTTGAATGACAGCCAGGTGGCGAGAGCAGTGCCGGAGGTGGCACCGGCGGCTATATTTCCGGCACGTGTAAGGAAGAGTGGTTGTGAATTGATAGATGGCTGTGAAATATCGGTCGGACCTTCCCATACCGTAGGCGTGGCAACCGGCAGCACGCTATTGATAAGTTTACTGGAAGGAATAAAAACATTACACGCAGAATAGGCATTGCCGCTGCCATCCATAGAAACCTTGAAATCGAAAAAATCTTGGCTTGAAAGGGTCACATCCGGCGTGGTAACCACCCATGTCGTATTAGGGGGGGCGGCTAAAGATGCTCCAACGATGGGATCGAACCCGCCGGACCTAAGCATGATCGTCACCGCATGGCCACTCGCATCTTCCGCCAGACTCAGCGGTACGTTGTTCGTGTTGGGACCTGAAACGGATAATATGGGACCCCATGCCGCTCCGCCATACGGCAAACGGGATGACATCAGTGTACGTAAGCCTAGCTGCTGTTTGTAGTATACGGCAAGGGCTTCACCTGACGCATCTATCCCCAACAAAAAAGGATCCTGATCGTAAATGGTGGAAAATGCGGATGTTTTAATACTCCACGCCGAGGCAGCGCTAGACAGGGCGGCTCCATTAAAGCCCGCCGTCGTCTTCCATATCATGACGGCATCGCCGACTGTGTCGAGCGTAACGGCTAGAGGACGGACGCCACCAAAAAAAACTGTCGTGGCCAATGGGGTGGTGACAGGCAGCCATGTCGTCGTGGCAGCCGGCAACCTAGCGGCCTCTATGGCGGTGCCGGCCGCATTCTCCCAAATGGCAATGGCAGCGCCGGCAGGATTTACCGCCAAGCAGTACGGTGAATAATTCACAGAACTAGTGTCCCGCGTCGTCCCCAGTGGGCTTGTCGTCAACCAGGTAGAAGAGCCAAAAGACAGCAGTGAGCTGTTAACATAGAAAGTAGGCCCTATTTGCTCTACCCAGAGGGTAATGGCATTGCCGGCGGCGTCTAATGCGAGAAATGTATTTGATGGGTTCGCATAAGGAGAGGACATTCCAATATCATTAGTCAGGACCCATCCCGTGGAGGGATCTGCGGCCGCGGCCAGGGTGGCACCCTGCATGACAAAGTTGGATCCATTCCAGCGATTCCAGACAGCCACGGCATTGCCGCTGGCGTCTGTGGCTACATTGGCCTGGACCTGATCATTATGAATGAAAGAGGGGGAGTCAATCCATGGCACCGAAAGCGGAGTTTGCGGAGACCAGACAAAGGGCACAGCCTCGAGATGGCTGCCGGCAAAAATGGTTAGGCAAAAGAGAAAGCCAAGTGTCTGTCTGATGAATTTCATATCCATAAACCTTTTAATTTAGGCCGCTTATATACCTGCAACAACATGCTCGCATGCCGTGCTTCAGGATTAATACCAATTCAAAATAAGACAGTAAATTATTTGAAAATTTTATGAAAGTTATTTTTTTATTCTTCTTTAGTGACATGCGCTTGAACTATGCCAGCATTATCGTGCCGTCTCCACATCTCCTGCAATTGGTTCATCACACAAACGAGTGGTTGACAGAGATGACCGCTCAAGAACTCATGACGTGAAAGGACTTTGAGGATTGGGGTCAGACTTGTGATTTGAGAGTCCTAAATGCATTAGAAAGCCCGACTCCTTTCAAATCGCAAATCGCAAGCCTGACCTCAAACCGTTCAGCCAAAGCCTACATGATGCGTTTTTGAGATGTTAGCTCTGTCAACCACTCATTTGAGGCAATTGCAGAATGTTTTGAGCATTCCTAGATCGATTCTTCGCCAAAACATTTTCATTTTTCACGGGAAAAGCGATTCTAGACGTATGTTTAAGGAATATATAATGGTGTGAGAATGCCGAGAAAATTCCGAAGCATCGGAGATGCGTCTCTAAACGAGCCCAGCCAGCAGGGAGCCCTGCAGTGGTGACCGGAGGCATGGGCTCTTTTAGAGCCGCATCTCCGATGCTTAGGGCAGACTCATTAATCCGACTGGCAAGATCACTAATCCACGAACTCAAGCAAATGCCTGACATAAACAGTTTGTAAAACATTCTATTGTCGTTTATGCAACTGCCTCTATCGAGGCTGTAAAAATGTTATCATGGTTTGTGCCCTATCTCTTGTATGCCAGTGCCAACTCAAATCCTTCCTTCACAGGATCGAACGCGCAACTTGCCATTATGTATGATTTATTTAACATCCTCCATTAATTTACATATGGGGAGGTACGCGATTGTGCGATGAACCAACGACATACAGGCTCCTAAGGGACCGTCCTTTACGTCCCTTAAGTCCTTTTCGACTGCTGCACAATATTATACCCCAGCTGCTGAGATTTAACGCAGGTGCTTTTCAGCCAGTGGCACGCTTTCTGCTTCCCTAAAAAAGAGGCGGCGTCTACAGTGAACATAAAAGACAATGCTGAAAACCAGGCATTCATTCTCAACCAAGAGAGCGATCCCATGTTTGACAAATTTACCAATCGCGCGAAACAGGTCATCAAATTAGCCAAAAAAGAAGCGCAACGGCTAAACCACAACTATCTAGGCACGGAACACGTGCTGCTCGGCCTGCTGAAGCTAGGCCAAGGCGTGGCCGTCAACGTGCTGCGCAATCTCAATATCGACTTTGAAACTGTGCGCAGCGAAGTGGAAAAGCTGGTGGGCTATGGACCGGAAATCCAAGTCTATGGCGATCCGGCCCTGACGGGTAAAGTCAAAAAGGTTTTTGAATACGCCAATGAGGAAGCTGCCAACCTCAACCACAACTATGTAGGAACAGAACATCTGCTGCTCGGCCTGCTGCGCCAGACTGATGGCGTGGCCGCTCAGGTGCTGGAAAACCTCAATGTCAACTTGAAAGAAGTGCGCAAAGAAGTCCTTAAAGAATTGGAGACCTTCAACCTGCAGCTGCCTCCCATCGGCGGCACCGGCACCACCCCAGGCGCGCCTCCCACGCAGCAAAGCGGCAGCGCCTCAAGCAGCGGGGCTTCCAAATCCTTTGAGAAGACTCTCAATGCCGGCACGGATAAGATGCCCGCCCTTAAAGCTTACGGCCACGACCTGACAGAGATGTGCCGCGAGGGCAAAATGGATCCTGTCATCGGCCGCAAAGAAGAAGTCGAACGCCTGATTCTGATCCTCTGCCGCCGCCGCAAAAACAACCCGGTACTCGTCGGCGAGGCCGGCGTGGGTAAAACTGCCATCGTGGAAGGACTTGCCCAAGCCATCGTCAAAGGCGAAGTCCCTGACAACCTGCGCAAAAAGAAACTCATCACCCTCGATTTGGCCTTGATGATCGCCGGCACGAAATACCGCGGCCAATTTGAAGAGCGCATCAAAGCCGTGATGGATGAGATCAAAAAGAATGGCAACGTGCTACTGTTCATCGACGAACTGCATACCATCGTCGGTGCCGGCGCTGCCGAAGGCGCTATCGACGCCTCAAACATCCTAAAGCCGGCCCTTTCGCGCGGCGAACTGCAATGCATCGGCGCCACCACCATCGATGAATACCGCAAACACATCGAAAAAGATGCCGCCCTGGAACGCCGCTTTCAAAAAATCGTCGTCCAGCCACCAAGCGTGACGGAGACCATCGAGATTCTAAATGGACTGAAAGCAAAGTACGAAGAACACCATAAATGCATCTATACCCCTCAAGCGCTGCATGCCGCGGCCATCCTTTCAGACCGCTATATCCCCGGTCGCTTTCTGCCCGATAAGGCCATCGACCTCATCGATGAGGCCGGCGCCAAGATGCGCATCGGCATGATGAACCAGCCGCAAGACATCACCAAATACGAAACCGAAATCGAAGAGACGCGCATCGCCAAAGAAGAGGCTATCGGCAGACAGGAATATGAGAAAGCCGCCAAGCTGCGCGATAAGGAAAAAACACTGCGCGAGCAGCTGCAGCAGATCCGCTCCGAATGGGAGATCAATAAGGAAGAACACGAAGTCATCGTCGAGGATGATGATATCGCCAATGTGATCGCCAGACAGACCGGCATCCCGTTAAACCGCCTCACCGAAGGGGAAACCCAAAAAGCCCTCAAAATGGAAGAGGTGCTGCGCGTAAATATCATCGGTCAGGACGAAGCCTTAAGCACCGTCTGCCGCGCCATCCGCCGCAGCCGCGCCGACATCAAAGACCCCAAGCGCCCTATCGGCGCCTTCCTATTCCTCGGCCCCACAGGCGTTGGCAAGACCCTGCTGGCACGCCAGCTGGCCATCAATATGTTCGGCGGCGAAGACGCCCTGATCCAGGTGGATATGTCCGAATATATGGAGAAATTTGCCGTCAGCCGCATGACGGGCTCCCCTCCAGGTTATGTCGGACACGAAGAAGGCGGCCAGCTGACAGAACAGGTCAGGCAGCGCCCCTATTCCGTGGTGCTGTTTGATGAAATCGAAAAGGCCCACCCCGATGTGATGGACATCCTGCTGCAGATCATGGAGGAAGGGCGCCTGACCGATTCCTTCGGCCGCAAAGTCGACTTCCGCAATACCATCGTGATCATGACCTCGAACCTCGGCGCCGACCTCATCAAGAAAAGCACCGAAGTGGGTTTTGCCGTGCAAGAAGGAACGATGGACTATGAGCATATCAAAGAAAAGATCCTAGCGGCGGTGAAGAAACACTTCAAACCAGAATTCCTCAACCGCCTTAATGATGTGGTCATCTTCCAACCGCTCAAGAAAGAAGGTTTAATGGGAGTCATCGATATCGAACTGCAGAAACTCCTGGCACGCCTGCAACGCCGCGAGGTGTTCATCACGCTGGATGATAAAGCCAAAGAGTTTCTGGTCGATAAAGGCTTCCAGCCTGAAATGGGCGCGCGCCCCTTGCGTCGTACCATCGAGCAGTATCTGGAAGATCCGCTGGCCGAAAAGCTGCTCATGCATCCTAATGAAGGACGCCGCTGCCTGGTCAGCGTCGAAGACGACAAGCTGGTCTTCGTCGACCAGGAAGTCTTCCCGCGCCACAAAGAGAACAAGGAAGGGCGCCAGAAAGCCGGCAGCTCTACCTAAGCCGGCCACTGCTGATTCATCAGGATATATGCAAATCCGGCCATACCTAATCAGTATGGCCGGATTTTTTTTGAGTGGATGGGCTATCTATGGTAGTGGCGAGACAGAGAATGGCAGACAATACATTGAAGCTTTTTCAGCCTTGATAGCCTGCTAGTTTAATTATCAGACTGTGCATCTTTCTGTGCATCTTTCTGTGCATCTTTTACTTCCTGCTGGTACTGTTCAGCACACTTGCGGTTGACTTTCCCCCACAACTTGGGAAGCACTGGATCATTCCAGTCGCTGAATGTCAGCCAACTCCAAATCTTTAAGATAATTGGTCTTTACGAATTCGGCGATCGCTTCAGTGGTCATGATTTATCTCCACACAACTAGATTGCGTAATCACCAAAAGATGACTTACCTATTTATGTAACTTTTTTAAAATTAAACGATATATATTTTTCATGCCGGAACTTCTTTTGACCCAACAGCGCTCAGCTGAGGGACGGTAGCAACGGACTCACTCATAAGGATATGACGACTTATATTTGGTTTATTATAGACGATAATTTAATTAAAGAAGGAGTTTCTGCCAAAAATAGGCCGTTGCCTATATGAAAAGATAGGAAAATAGCTAAAGGGTTGAGATCAAGCCCAGAGAAAAAACTATTGATTATTCCTCAATGGCTTCGGTTCGCAGGCGGAGCTTTTTTGATTGGCACTAGCCTTTGGATTGCTGGATGCCGCTTTCCCAATCTTTGATATATTCGAGCAGCTTTTCGCGCGAGGGTTTGCTTTGCAGCAGCTGCATGGTGTCTTTTTGGCTGCTAAGATGGGCGATTTTGGCAAGCAGGTGCAAGTGGCGCTTGTCATCGCTGGCGAAGAGGAAAAACAGGGTATGCACCGGTTTACCGTCTAACGCTCCATAAGGAAGTGGTTTTTCAGGAAATACCACCGTGACCATATCGAAATGGGCGTTGAGCAGAAAATCCCTGGTATGGGGGATGGCGATGCCGTTATTCAAGGCCGTAGGCTGCAGCATCTCGCGCTCCAGCAACAGCTCGGTGATCACATCGGCATCGAGATTTAAATCGGCGGCGATGCGCTTTACCGTGGCGCGGATAAGCTCTTCCTTGGTGCGGCCCGGTACATCATACAACACGCCCCCTTTATGCACGGCGCGGTATAAGCTGAATTGCTTGCTGCCCCTGGCATTAGCTGGGACAGCATCAGAGGTTTCGGCATCGGCTTTAGCGAGTTCTTGAAAAGGCGTGCTGCCATGGCTTGTTTTGCCGAGCTTGTGGCTCATCACCCAATCTTCGATTTCCAGCCGGTTGAAGCGGTATTGATGGTTGAGACGGTAGGCCGGAATTTTTTCATCGGCCAGCCAGCGGCGGATCGTTGTTTCCGACACGTTGAGCAGTTCTGCCACATCCTTAATTTTTAGATCCATAAACGCCTCTTGAAGTGATGCACTAAGCCAAGCTTAGACCAGACTAAGATTAGACCAAGATTTATAATGTTTTAAAGAATTCTATCATATCCTTTGGAGAATTCAATGTTAACATTTTTTTTCGCACGTTTTCATCTTTTATGGCGAGGGTTAAATTAGACAAAATCTGCAGGTATTCGGTTTGTTTATCATCGGGACCGCCAATCATAAAAATCAAGCGCACGGGCGAGCCATCTAAAGAATTCCAATCCAAACCCTTACGCACCACGCCAATGGCTATAAAGAAGTCATTATAAGCCGCCAGCTTGGCATGCGGAATGGCAGCCCCCATGCCGATGCCGGTGGAGACAATTTTTTCGCGTTCGATGATGGCTTCATAGAAAGCTTCCTTGTCGTGCAGGCGGCCTGTTTGATGAATCATCTCCACCAAGGCCTGGATAGCTTCATCGCGTGAATTAACCTCTAAGAAGGCCACCAGGCGCGGATCAAGATAATTGGATATTTTAATCATATAATTCTACCACACATCTTTTGAAAGCGCATCTTAGCGCATGCCCGTATGGCCGAAACCGCCCGCACCACGCAGTGTTTCAGTCAGTTCATACACTGATACAAAAGTGGCCTGCACCACCGGCGCCAGCACCAGCTGGGCGATGCGCATGTTGGGTGTGACAATAAAATCTGCTTTGCCAAAGTTAATCAAGATAATGCTTACTTCACCACGATAGTCGGCATCCACGGTGCCGGGGGTGTTAAGCACGCTAATCTGATGCTTTAGGGCCAGGCCGCTGCGCGGGCGTACTTGAATCTCATAGCCTGCCGGGATGGCAAAGCGCAGCCCGGTAGGGATTAGACGCGAGCCGCCGGCTGGAATGACGATATCATCCTGGATAAAGGCTTTGACATCCGCCCCGGAAGCGGCTAAAGAAGCATAATGCGGCACTTCGGTACCCTCTGTAGCTAACATAGGCACTTCGATCTGTACATGACGGTGAGAGCTCATGGAAAATCCTTCAGGAATTGTGGTGTGATAAAGAGCTTTTTTTGGTTTGCGCTTTGGCAGCGGCCGGGGCTATTTGCCCAGGCTCTTCAGACGATGCATGGCCGCCAAAAAACTCCAATAGATCGCTCAACTTAGTTTTTAATTCATGCCGGTTCACGATACAGTCTATCATGCCGTGTTGCAAGAGGAATTCCGACTTCTGCGCGCCCGGTGGCAGCTGGTGGCCGATGGTTTGTTCGATGACGCGCGGCCCGGCAAAGCAGATCAAGGCATTAGGCTCGGCCAGGATCACATCGCCCAAAGAAGCGAAAGAGGCCGTCACGCCGCCGGTAGTAGGGTTGGTCAATACCGAGATATAGGGCAGGCGGGCTTCCTGCAATTTGGCTAAGGCGGCCGAGGTTTTGGCCATCTGCATCAGCGAAAGGATGGATTCCTGCATGCGCGCGCCGCCGGAAGTTGAAATGATGATCAGGGGCAACTTGGCCGCGATGGCGTGTTCAATGAGACTGGTCAGGCGTTCGCCAACGACACAGCCCATGGAGCCGCCCATAAAGCTGAAATCAAGAATGCCCATGGCTACGGCTTGTCCACCTATTTTGCAGGTGCCGACGACGACAGCTTCGCTGCGTCCCGATTTCTCCCTTGCCAAGCGCAGGCGTTCGGCATAGGATTCGGTATCGACAAATTTCAGCACATCGACCGGCAGCAAATCGCCGAACATTTCCGTGAACGTATCATCGTCTACCAGGCTTTTGATGCGCTCTTCAACAGAAAGGCGATAGTGGTAATCACATTTGGGGCAGCAATTGCCATTTTGTTCCAATTCCTTGATATGGATCAGCTCATTGCAATGTGTGCATTTGAGCCAGCCACTAAATCCGTCTTTTTTAGCCGTTTGGATTTTAATTTTGGGCTTATCTCGCGAAAACAATCCCATCTTAATATCATTCCTTGGTGATTATTAATCTTTTAGATTCAAACGATTATAAAACACACTGCCATAAAGATAAAGGCTAAAAGATCGCAACTTCTCAAAAACTCGTGACACAGGTTTCGGCTGAAAGGATTGAGTTCAGGCTTGCGATTTGCGATTTGAAAGGAATCTGACTGTCTATATACATGGGTGGACTTTCAAATCACAAATCACAAGCCAGATCCCAATCCTAAGACCCCAACCCTCATAAATTAAAAGGGATGCAAAAGACCTAACGGACGTAAACGACTGTCCATTGCATCCCTTAGGTCCTTTATGTCCTTTTGCCTATTTGCCGGCCGCCTCGGCGTAGCGTTCGGCGACATTTTTCCAGTCGATGATTTTCCAAATGGCTTTGACATAATCGGCGCGTACATTCTTGTATTGCAGATAGTACGCATGCTCCCATACATCAATGCCCAAAAGAGGGATCAAGCCTTTGGTCACCAACGGATCCTGGTTGTCGCAAGTGGCAATTTCCAGATTTCCCTTATTTTTGTTATAGCCCAGCCATGCCCAGCCGGAACCTTGAATGGCGATAGCCTTGGCGCTGATCTGTTCAATGAATTTGTCGAGCGAACCGAAATCATGCTCGATGGCTTTGGCTAAAGCATCTTCAGGCAGCTTGCCGCCGCCCTTGCTGATGGGAGCCAGATTGGTCCAAAATATCGAATGGTTGATATGTCCGCCGCCGTTAAATTTAATGGCCGCTTGCAAGCCGATTTCCGCGGCAATATCGTTTTTCTGTTCGGCTGCAGCCAATAGCTCTAAAGCTTTATTGAGATTGGCCACATAACCGGCATGGTGTTTGTTATAGTGCAGGGACATAATTTCTGCGCTGATGACCGGCTCTAAAGCATTGAGATCATAAGGCAGCGCTGGCAATGTGTACTGTTGAGTCATGAAAGCTCCTTTATAAATAAAAGTCTATTTACTTCTCTGCATTCTGAATTATCGCATTTAATTTAGCAAGTAATGCCTAGCACAAGCATGGAATATTACCAGTCGATTTCCAGTCCTCCGAGCAGGCTGCCAAAGCTTGCCCGTTGCCACCACTGCCCTGAAGCTTCGATAAAGACATCCCAGCCATTGGCCAGCGTGGCCGACAGATTCAGCGCCCCATCGATACTGTTGCGCCGCACATCCAGACCGTTAACATTGAAACTGCTGCCAAAACCTTGAAAGCGCGCCTTTAGGTCGTTGTCCAGAGTTGTCAAGCGGCAGCGCCAGGCGAGATCGACAGCTAAAACGATACCGTAATAGCGCTGTGTCGTCAGATGCACACCCAAACGGCTATAGCCTAGGCCGCAAGCTTTTTCATCGATAGCTAAATTGAGTAAGGAATTGCATTGGTTGTATTCGGTAATGCGCTGGCGGCGGAAATAACCGGCTTCCAGTCCCAAAAATGGCTGCAGCAGCAGGCAACAGCAGGTGAAATCCTTGCCGCCTTCCACATAGTAGGTGGCTTGCCATATTTCCGGGCTGCCGTGCACATGACAACTAGAATTTCCAAGTTCGATCCTGCGCGCCAACTTCTGTCGGCTATAGCCGGCGATAAGATCACTTAGGATATAATAATCTGCCGGACGATAAAGCGCATATAAAGCTCCCAGCACTCCATAGTTTCTGCCGACACCACCCAAATGGTAATGAAAATGATTTTTTTCATATGATAAAGCCGTGCCAACCGTCCAGTCGCGATTGAGCACCGCTTGGGCGCCGACGGTGAAGTCAAAACCCCGCGCGCTCAGGCCTTCATGTTTATGACGCCCCTTGATGTCAGTGCTGTCAAAGCCGCCATCCATCCATATGCCCCACCCCTTGTCGGCACAAGGATCGTAACAGGTGTCGGCGTAGCAGGGATCGGCCGTAATGAGCGGACGCAAGGGGTCGTAAAGGCGCTGCAAAAATTGCTGGTTGGACAACTCGGCAGCAGCGATCACATGGCTGTACTGCCCGCCGCTTAACTGGTCCAAAGCCAGCTGCGCTTGGGGCGCAGGCAAAGAAGCAATGGTATTTAAAATAATACCCTGTGAAGCCGTCGGCTGGGCAATCGTCTGCAGCTGGTTACTCACCTCTGTGTGGTTTGGCGTCGCGGCCACCTTTGACAAGGTATTAGCAAAAACCACATACACGCCATCTTTGTCATAGCTCACGCCACCCACAATCAGCGGATTGCTGGATGTCATCACTGAAAAGGTGCCGGAAACACCCCCTGAAGCCTGCAATACAATGACCTGCACCTGCTGGTTGGGCGACAACTGACTGCCGGTGCCGAGCGTGGTGATGTTGATGCCGGCGCCGGCATTAAGTGTCGCCGTCCCCCCCACATTGATCAGCGAAGGGTCGCCTGCAATGTCGACCAAAACCTGGTAAGTCGAATCGGCTTCTTGCACGTAATCCCCATTCACCGTCAGCGTGCCGAGGCCAGGCGACACCTTGCCGCCACTCAGCAGCGTCAGATTTCCCAGCAACATCCCAGACCCCGTCAGCGTCCCCCCATCCCTCACCGCCATATCTCCGCCCAAACTGCTGTCTAAGGAAAATAAACCGGCATTGACATTTGTGGTGCCGCTAAAGCCGCTGCCCGTGCCTGAAAAATACAACCTGCCTGCACCCACTTTATTAAAGGTACCGTTGCCGGTCAGCACCCCTGAAAAGGAATCCGCCTCCGTTTGCGCAAAATTAACAACTGTATTGCTGCCTGCTAAATCAATCGTAACCTGATCCGATGTGGAAGCACCCCTAAAATTCAAAACTGCCTTATCGCTAAGCGTAATGACAGCTTCATCAGCACTGGCGTGATAATTGAAAACCACCGTCGATGTCTGCCCGGCATTGATAGTGGCAGTGTCGGCACCGGCAAAATTATAAAAGCCGAGTTTAGCTCCCATGCCCGTGAGGCTGTCGCCAAGATTTATCGTTGAGCCAGCGGCTCCGGCATAATCTGCGAAGACGACCGAAGATTGATAGGTGATGCCGTTAACCACATATCCACCTTGAGCATGAATAGTGGACGACCCTGCCTGCGACTCATCCAGGAAGTCCAGTAAACCTACCGGTGACGTGCTGCTAGCGCCGCTGCCTAGAAAAATCAAAGCCTCTTCAGCATCCGTAGTATCGAAAAAAGTCACCATCGAACCATCGACGACATTGATCATGCCATTTCCGGCCGATGAAAACTCATTAAAATCGAGCAGACCTGGCACATAGATGCCCGGCGCTAGCTCTGCCCCCTTTAGGGTGATTGTGGCTTCTCCAGCCGAAGATAGATCGGAAAAGTTGATATCCGAGCCTGTCGCCTCAATGATTGCCATGCCGCCATCGGCAGAGCCATGAAAATTGAGTGTCGGATAATTATGCGTCGCAATATCTGCTTGCAGGACAATATGTGCCGATTTTGCCGTGCTGTTATTGTTGAAGTTGAGCGCGGAATCTTCATAAATATTGATGTTTGCCCCGCCCGCGGTGGCATTATTTTCAAAACTCATCACGCCGAAGGTCTCACTGGAGGTATCCCCCACATCATATGTCAGGCTATTCACCTTTGAAGCGACACCAAAAGCTGCGTTAGTGCTATTGGCAAAAAGAATTTCGCCACCATCGTAAATCTTGAAAATTTGCTGGGCAGCTCCCAGGTTCTGCACGCCCGTCATAAATGGAGCTGACAGCGGGGCGCCGACAAAATTCAAGTTGCCATTTACATGCAAAATGTAGGTTTGCGCCCCCGGGTTGAAAGTTAGCAGATCGAGGGAAAAGACCTCGTTGTTTGCTAACACCGGCGTCGAGCTGCCACCAGCACCAAAGGCGGCGGGATTGCCCCCGGCTTGAGGTTGCACTTGGGATTGCCAATTGGTATTAAGCAAAAGATCGGCAGTCGACGACGTACTCCCTGCCCCCCCCCATGCAACTGCCGCCCCTTCCAGCGAACACATCCTGGCCAGCAAAACTGTCATAAAAAAAGCTATTCTGAAAGCATGTGGAGTCGGGCGATGCATATGGCTTTACCTTGGCTAAAAAAGTGTTTTTATTTATCACCTTTAGCGTTACTTAGCAAGCAAAAATAGGATGACACTATTGACACCATAAAGCCGGTGAAAAAATCGACTTTAATTTTTAAAAGAATAAAAAAGAATATGGATCGCCTTTTAACTAAACCTCAACGCACGCCAAATCCTTAATCTTGAATATGACCAGTCTGTTTGAAAGAAACGTATGGCTGTTGCGCCGCCCGATGCACCAGAGAGGCTTTACATGATCAATCATCTTGTTCCGATAACGTGATCTAAGCCTAAGCCCGCACCATATTTTTCAGCAATTGCTTCAATTATGCCTTTGCAGTATTTAAGATATTCATGTTATTCTGGTTCTTCCGTTTTTGCAGGACTTGTAAAGAGAAAAGGGCAAGCAAAAATAACAGGATATTACGATGGTCAGGATATGAAAAATAGGATGATCACCCAAGACTTATGTAAATCGCAAAGTTGGCAAACTAAAGTTTAAATCTTTCATCCTGTCCATCCTAATATCCTGTTGTTTTTGCTCCGATGTGTTACCTACATTTCCCCATTTCTACGCATCCTTTTCTAGGCGGGTCCTATAAAACCGGATGAACCGTTATTCTCTTTTTAATAAAAACGCCAACTAAACCAAATCTGCAAACCATCTATCACATTAAACTTATTTTTAAAAACAGGAAACGCTGCTATGTTCGATATTCTAGATCTAAACCATATTTACGATATTAACGGTGGCTACGCCTATTCTCTCCCCAAAACAATTTTAGAAAGTTATATTTCCGGCAAAGCTTTTGATAACAAAGAAGCTTACTCCGCAGAGGAATCTGAAAAGCTAAAGACAGACATCACAGACATCTATCATACCATTTTAGCAGCCCATCCCATGAAAGAAAGCCTGGCTGTCATGACCGCCGGCGCCCCCGGCGTGGGAAAGACGATGCAGCTGCGCAAAGAGCTGGCAAGTCAAACGCTGGCAGGCAGGTCATATGCCTATATCTGCCCTGATGACGTCTGCCTGAAGGCCCAAACATTGACCCATATGGCAGATCTAACCAAGGTAGACCATGAAATAGACGAACAGTTAAAATTGGCCGCAAGACAAGCCGCCTACAACAAGTGGCGCCCGGCGTCCAATGCCGCCACGCATTTAATCCTTGCCAACCTGATCCGCGAAAAATTCGCTTTCTATTTTGGCACCACCTCATCCGGTCCGGCCACAAAATTTTTCCTCGACTTCCTCAGACAGCAAGGCTACCGCATCAAGCTCATCCATATTAGCGCACCCGATGATGTACGCTGGGAATCGATTAAAGAAAGAGACAAAACCTTCGTGCAGACAACCGAACAGGATGTGAAGGAAAAGGGCTTATTAATTCCTCAGCGCATCAATGATTTCTTAACCTATGCCGATGAGATCGACTTTTACTATCGCGGCGGAGTCAGCCAGGAGGCCGCCTTAGCAGCCACCTGGAAGCGCAAAACTGAACCAGCCGAAGTCAAAGGGTCATTGCAAATTATCAACGCGGCCCACTACCAAAAAATCAAAGATATCCATAATGCCTCCGTGGCTGTTTTGCAAAAGCCAGATCTCTATTGGGAAAAAAACGTTGAAACCCATTCAGAACTGCACATGCCTACATCCGGCCTATCCCAAGTCGTAAAGAAACTATTTGTCTGCGTTTCCAATCTATTTGGCTGCCCCCAAAAGCAGGCAAATCTTACTACTAATTTTGAGCGACAAAAGAGCGTTCAGAATGAAGGACTTATGCAGGAATTTCTCAACAACTTCCAAAACCTCTCCAAAGCGGAAAATTGGCAGCAAATCACGGTCCAAGGCGAGCTAGCCCTGCATTCAGCCAGAGTTGAAAAAAATCTCCAGTTCGAGGCTAAAATCTGTGCGCAACTTACATCCTCCTACTTCTATCAAGGAAACTATTCCAAAGCGCAAATCTGTGCCCTGCGCTGCCACGAATTAGCTCGGGAATTCACCGATCCAAGCCTTTATATCCGTGCGCTATATCTGGAATCGGCTATATTTCGCGCTCTGGCTGGTAAAGAATCAAACGTAAAGGAACAGCAAAAGCTTTATCGTCGGGCCATAGAAGTGGCTAAAGATGCCGCAGATCTTTATGTTGAAAAGCAAATTAAAGACGAGTTTCTAAATGGCAAAATATTCTTCAATTTGGGTGCTGCCCATGCCGACAATCCCCAAGGAAATCTCGCTGAGGCCGCTCGCTGCTATGCCATGGCCATTACCTGTTTCCAGTCGAGCACAGACGATCTAGCCAAAACGAGTATCCGCTTAGCCAAAGTGAATCTGTTCCAAAAAGACTATAAAGCCGCGCAATCCACCATTGATGCCCTGCGCAATGAAAAACTGCCGACACGCATTATCATGCACGTGGAATATCTGGAGGCGCAGCTTAAGCTTGAACTTTGTCAATTCGAAATTGCCATGGCAATTTGCAGAAATGGACTAACACGCGCCAAAGATCTTGGAGCCAAGGAAGACGAACTACGCTTTATGAAATTAATGCAAAATATAGGAACACATTAGTATGTGCCGCGTTGCTACGCTACCAAACATTCAGCCATATGCCATCGACCAAACAAACCACGCCCTAACGACTGGCCGCCACCAGCCATCTCTGCTCGAACGCATTTCAGATGCCTATCTGGGGACCGTCCAGGATTTCAGTCAATATCTCTTTAGAAAGGGATGGATCGTAGCCTCGCTGATCGTCCCCTCCCTATTTGGTGAACCTTGTGCCAGCATCCAATCGGCCGTAAGGCGCATTTTTGGTTGGAAGACCTCCTGGGAAAGCCATGGATTTTATAATGCCGCCGATAGCAACAGCTTAGCTAAATTGCGCGACACCTTAAAAGGCCAAGACCCTGCCAACAATCAAACGCCGTTACTACTATTGCACGGAGTTTTCAGCACGCCAGATATTTGGCTGCCATGGGCCGACACCTTGCAACAGGCCGAGAAAGATAAAAAAATCGGCCAGGTGATTACGCTGCAGCTCCCCAACAATATAGAAGAGCGCATGCAAGTAGTCTACAAAGCCATCGATGCGATTGCTGAAATCTACCGGGAAGTCAACAAACTGCCTGCAGCTCAAGTCGATATTATCGGACACTCCCTGGGCGGCTATGCCGGCCACCTGGCAGCCTTTAATCCCGATCAAATTGAAATCAAAGAACAAACTAAAGTCGAAAGACGCTGGCATTGCATTGACCCTGCCCAGCGCAACCCCAAAGTACGAAAGGTCATTTCTGTGGCCGCCCCCACCTGGCTGTGCTGCCAAGGACAACGTGATGAGACCACCCTCTGCGAACCGGGCCATGCAGAGATCTATCCATGGAAAGTCTTCTCCGAGAAAAATATCGCGCAGTCATTTACACCTGCGCAAATCGCAACCATACAGCAGCACCATCACAATATCTATGATATCATAGCCACCCAGGATGCCATATCGGCCACAGTCTCACCCTTGCCAAAGGAACAGGTCTTCCACGTCAAACACGGCCACCTCGGCGCCACCACCTGCCCAAAAGTATGCCAGCTGGCCATTTCCATCCTCTGCCAAGGTTGAGCACCAAGGTGGACAGGTGCGCGCGATATTGTAGCGTAGACTTTAGTCTGCGCTCGTTTGTTCAGGTTTTATCCAATGTCATCAAAATAAAATATCTTATATTTTGTTTCATTTATAAGGATACAGCTTAAGCCTCAAGTCTGGAGCTCTTTGCGTCGTCGCGTTTCCTCCGCGTCTCTGGGTTGAAATCGTACTCACAGGCTATTGACCAGGTACAATGATTCAACTTTTTCTATAGTGCTACTTACTAGAAAATTTAACGCAGAGACGCAGAGGAAACGCGACGACGCAACGAAATAAAATTCCACAATGGCACGAGAAGGCTGTTTAGCCTTTAAGCCGAATATTAGAAAATAACATGATATTAGGACGGACATGATGCTGAATTATCCTAACCATCTTTATATCTTGTTATTTTTAAATATCTTATGCCTTATTTTGACGACATTGGGTTTTAACCTGCGCAAACGAGCGCAGACTGAAGTCTGCGCTACAATCTTACGGTCGCCTATTACCACCACGGTCGTACCATTGATATGGATTAAGGTTGTTGACGAGTTGGACAGATGACAATTTCCCTGATGCAGACGTGTTGGGGCTGCTCATAGGCAAAGAGAACCGTCCTGGCGATATCTTCTGACTGCAACGTTTCACCGATTGTCTTCTTATAGCTTTTGTAGTGGTCCTTGATTTCTTGGGAAGTTGTCTGATCCAAAATTTCCGTCTCTACCACCCCTGGAGCTATCGTCATCAAACGGACATTATGGTCGGCCACTTCCTCACGGATATTTTCAGTAAGCGCATGCACGGCAAACTTGGTGGCACAATACACCGCATGATTGGGAAAGGTCTTCCTACCGGCAATCGAACTGATATTGATGATCGTCCCTGTCTGCCTGGCTATCATTTTTTCAAGCACCAGATGTATGCCATGCAGCACCCCTAAAATATTGACATCCAACATTTTCTTCCATTCATCAGGATGCTGGTTCTGCCCTAAACCCAACAACAAAACCCCCGCATTATTGACCATACATTCCGCCGGTCCGAATTTTTTTTCGGCCCTTTCCACCGCCGATTTGAAGCTCGCAAGATCTGTGACATCGACCTCCTCGCATAAGGCATTAGGTAAATTCATCGCTTGTAATTTGTGATGACGGCGCGCCAACAGAAGTAGGGGATAACCCGATTTTGAAAAACTTAGCGCCAACGCTTCGCCTATGCCTGAACTTGCTCCTGTAATGATAACTAAACCCTTTTTCACAAACGTTCTCCTTGCCTTTTTCTTAAAATGTTAATGCAATAACATTTTGTTTATGATTTCGCTAATTTGATTATGAGGATCGACAATCCCTTCGCCCGTATAGTTTGAGAAGAGAACTAAGACAATTTGATGCATCGGATAGATCGCAAAAGCATCGCTTATGCCCCGCATGCCGCCACCATCATGTCCAATAATCAGAGGCGCTTTGTTTAAAATAGCCACACCAAATTCATTCCATTCTCCAGCAAAACCATAAGCAGAAAAAAGCCCCTCGATTTTCTGTCCCTGCGCTTCAATTGTCTTGCTATAATAGCCTGTTGTGTCAGTAGGTTGACGGATATTGCCGGACAAAACCTTCTTGGTATATTCTTCGTTGAGCAACTTACCGCTTATAAGTGCTTCGGCAAAGTTTTGCATATCTTGCAGGGTTGAGAAGCCGCCGCCGGCAGGACTGCCTTTAAATACATTGGTGTACAGGTTGTTTTTCCAATAAACAGTTCCCTGCTTTTGATAACGTCCAAACCCGATCGCTAAGTTGGGAACAGGATCGTCCATTTCGAAAAAACCGCTATTCACCATATTCGCAGGTGCGAAAATGTACTTTTGCACATATTCGAAATAGTCGTAGCCGCTAACGGCCTCGATAACGGCCCCGAGCAAAAGATATCCGGAATTGCTGTAAAGCTGGCTAGTGCCGGGTTTAAAAGCGGGCTTTTCATCCCTGATAACGGGCTTATAATCGCTGACGGCGAGATAGAAGCCAGAGGTATCTCCCAATTTGAATTTCTCATTATCGAAAAAAGTGCCCAAACCGGAGGCATGGATCAGCAAATCACCAATGGTAATTTCCTTTGCAATATCAGGTTCTAGCCAACCCACAAGATATTTGCTGACAGGGTCCTTTAAATCCAATTTTTTATCTTGCATTAGCCTGGCAATGCTTATCGATGTAAAGAGTTTGCCGATGGAAGCTAGATTAAACTTCGTATCAACCTTGTTCTTCACTAGATAACGTCTACATGCCAAGCCATAAGCCTGCTTCACTAAGGGCAAACCATTTTTTGAAATCAGTAAAGCACCAGAAAAATTTTCCGCTTTAGAGGCAGCATCAAGCCTCGACATAAGTGGCTCAAAAGCATCTAGACTGGATTTATGCGTTCTATCTGAAACTTCATTCCCATCAGCGGAAAGATACGAGATCAGCATAAGAAGGCAGGCGATAATTTTGATTTTTTTCATAGGTCTAAACCATAACACGGCCTGAAATATTTTGCATAAAAATGCCGCAATTAAGGATAACCTTGGTCCGAGGTGAACCATGAAATATTTAAATTCCCTACTCCTGTTGCCAGCCATTGCCGCTGCAACGCTACTTTTCTCAGACGAAATAGATTCAACCTGCGACAATGCTGTCCCGCCAAACCAGCTTAGCACCAATATTGCCCTTCTAGACACCCCCCCTTCACTATCTGAAGGCATGGATATCATCATCGTCAGCGCCAGCAGTCCAGCGCTTGCGGCCTATTGGGAAAAGCGCCTGGACAAAACCCGCCCCCATCTCCTGCCTGCTAAAGCCCTGGTGATCTGCGTAGATGAGGATTGGGCCAAAGGCGGCGCCGGCAACGGCCTCGGCACCTTATATGCCCTCAAAAAAGGCCAGGAAAAAGCCAAAGCGCAGCTTGGCATCGACATCCTGGAAAGACAGGCCCAAGGCGCGGCCATTGCCATCTATCATACCGCCGGCATAGGCAAACGCCTAGCGCCGCTTACCATCTGTGAAAACGGCATCAAATCGGCCGTCGAACTGCCCGGATTGCTCCACCCTCTTTCGGCCGATAATCCCGATATCACGTTGATCACCCTGCTGGAAGCTACCATCAAGCAAAGCATGCTGTATGGTGCCAGCCGCAAAGGGCGCGTATCGGTATTCTGGAGCGACCAGGTATTCATCCCCTCCAATGCCTGCATGTATGCGGCAGACAGCCATATCGACATCCTCGTCAAAATCATCCCCGATATCACCCTCCAAAGTTGGCAAGCTCAGAATCTCGACAACTACGGCCTGCTGGCCTGGGATGGTGCCGGCATTGCCAAGCTATTTGACAAATGCAGCTTTACAACTTTTCAGGAGATCTTTGCCTCAAATAAAGCCATGGCCCAAAAGGGCGTCGCCATCAGCATGGGGGCCTTCAGCCTGTCGCTGCCCATGGCGCAAGCTTTACTGGATGAATTTGCAAAGGAGCTGGCGGACAAAACGGTCTTGCTGGATAGCGACCCCTGTTTCTGGATGCCCATGACGTTGGATCTGGAAACTTATGCCGCGGCCATGCAAGTGCGTCAAGTCAGCTCCGCCTATATCGAAAGGCACTATGCCAGAATGCAGCGCTTCAAAACCTCCTTTCAAAAGCAACATGACGCCTCAGACCTAAATTTCTTCTGCGGCGTCGACATCGGCAGAGACAGCTATTGGTGGGATTATGGCACGGTTGACTCCTATTACCGCAACAACATCATGATGACTAAAGCCGGTAAAGAAAGCGCACTGATGCGGCAATTTTACCGTCTGCCGGCTGAAGAAAACTCCATCCTTATCGGCTGCCATATTGGCCACGGAAACTGCCAAAACAGCCTGCTACTGAATGTGTCTGCCGAAAATCTCACGGTTAAAGATACCATCATGCTCGGCTGCACCACCAAGAATTTTACGGCTACAAGCGTGCTGGCTTACCATATTGACGAATGCGAGCCCCTCGCCTTGCCGTCTGACAGCGTCAGAGCCGATATCACTCTCCCCGCCACGCAGCAACACCTTAAACTGCTGGCGCCGCTTGCTAGCGACGGCAAAACCAACTGGAAAGCCATCCTGCCCGGCAACCTCTATTCATGGGAAAAAGCTACCGAACTGGTGAGTGTACCGTCGAAGCCTTGAACTTCTCCGCTAAAAATGTGAGTGCGATTCAACACAAAGAAGTAAACAGCAAACACAATAGAAGAAAATGAAAACCTAGGCCGGGACCAATAGCCCCCCTTCGGATTGCCTAAGCAATCCGAGGGCTTGCCATCCTGCTATTGTATGGTGCTGCTTGTTTCTTTGCGCCTTTGCGCCTCTTGGCTGTCCCTCTGCGTTGAATTTCTTAATAAACAAACGCTCCCCTGTGCCAACCTCTCCGATCCTGTTTTCTCTTGAAGAGAAATATGGCAACAAGGATAAGCAGAGGGTGAGGTAAACGATGCAACATTCTCCAGAACAACTATCCCCGGGACAAAAATTCCGCAAGGCCCTTACCCAAGAGACGCCGCTGCAGATCGTCGGCACGATCAACGCCTATGCCGCCCTGATGGCCAAACATGTAGGCTTCAGGGCTATCTATCTGTCGGGGGCAGGCGTGGCCAACGCAGCCTATGGGCTGCCGGATCTCGGCATGACCACGCTGGATAATGTCTTGACCGAAGCTGCCCGTATCACCGCCGCCGTGGATCTTCCTTTATTAGTCGATATCGATACCGGCTGGGGCAACAGCCTGATGATCCGGCGCACCATCCAAAGCATGGAGCGTGCAGGGGTGGCCGCCGTGCATATCGAAGATCAGCCGTTTGAAAAGCGCTGCGGACATCGCCATAACAAGGCTGTCATTTCCAAAGCCGACATGGTCGAGCGCCTAAAGGCCGCCGTCGATGCGCGCCTTGACGCCTCCTTTGTAGTGATGGCCCGCACCGATGCTTACGCCATTGAAGGACTTCCTCAAACGATCGAGCGCTGCCTGGCTTATGAAGCAGCCGGTGCCGATATGCATTTCATTGAAGCTTTAGCCACTCTTGAAGATTATCGCGTCTGCGCCAAAACCCTGCAAAAGCCGATCCTGGCCAACATCACCGAATTTGGCAAAACACCTCTTTTTACTAAAGACGAGCTCGCTGCCGCAGGCGTCGGCCTGATCCTCTATCCCTTGTCGGCCTGGCGGGCCATGAATCTGGCTGCCCTTAAAGTCTATGACAGCTTGCGTAATGAGGGCACCCAAAAATTCCTTGTCGACCAGATGCAGACGCGTGAAGAGTTATATGGATTTCTAGATTATGAAGCCTATGAGAGGGCTGCCGATCATCTACTAACAAAGAGGGGGCGCTAGTGGCCGAATTAAAAGACAAAAAGAAAACGGGCGGCCTGGCAGGCATTGTGGCCGGCGATTCATCGATCTGCCTATGCAGTGCAGAGGATGAGAACCTGCTCTACCGTGGTTATACTGTCAGCGATCTGGCCGCCCACGCCTCGTTTGAAGAAGTTGCCTGGCTGCTGCTGCGCGGCTATTTGCCGAATGCCGTCGAACTTTCCGCCTATAAGAAGACGCTGCAGGCCATGCGCGAGCTGCCGCTGCCGCTAAAGAAAATCCTGGAAAACATCCCCGCCACTTGCTCGATGATGGACGTGCTGCGCACGGGCTGCTCGGCCTTAGGTACTCTTGAAGCGGAAACGCCCCAAACCTCGCCGCTCGCCATTGCCGACCGCCTACTTGCCTGCTTCCCTTCGATCCTTTTCTATTGGTACCATTTTCATAAGACCGGCAAGGGTATCAAGCTGGATACCGGCGAGGAGACCCTGGCCGGCCAAATCCTGCATCTGCTGCAAGGTAAAACTCCTCACGGCGACCACAGGCGCTGTCTGGATGTCTCGCTGATCCTCTATGCCGAACATGAATTCAACGCCTCGACCTTCACCGTCAGAACCATCGCCTCGACGCTTTCTGACTTCTATTCGGCTATCTGCGGAGGCATCGGCGCGCTGCGCGGCCCATTGCATGGCGGCGCCAATGAGCAGGCTATGGCCGTGCTGGAACAGTTTAAGACGCCCGAGGCTGCCGAAATAGGTGTCAGGGAGCTACTGGCCCAAAAGAAGCTCGTGATGGGCTTTGGCCACCGCATCTATACCACGTCAGACCCCCGCTCCGCCATCATCAAGCAGTGGGCCGAAAAGCTCAGCCTGACGGCCAGCGACGCCTACCTCTATCCTGTCGCCGAACGCATCGAAAAGGTGATGTGGGAGGAAAAACGCCTATTCCCCAATCTCGATTTCTATAGCGCTTTAGCCTACCATTATAGCCAGATCCCCACCCCTATGTTTACACCGCTGTTTGTCATGTCGCGTATCACCGGCTGGTCTGCCCATTTTATGGAGCAGCGCGAACACAACAAGCTGATCCGTCCGGTAAGCAATTATATCGGTCCGCCACCACAAGCGTGGAAACCCATCCATGACAGAAAAAGGGCATAAACGCGATGACGACCACCCAAAAGCCTACTGAGAATCATCAGCCGGCCGATGAAGCCTTGCAGATGATCGCCGACTACGTCCATGATTATGTTGTCGACAGCAATGAAGCCTATCAGACGGCCAGAGCCTGTCTTGCCGACAGCCTAGGCTGCGCCATGCTGGCCTTAAACTTTAATGAATGCACTAAACTATTGGGCCCTGTCGTCCCCGGCACCATCGTCCCTAAGGGCAGCCGCGTGCCCGGCACAGCTTTTGTGCTAGACCCCATCCGCGCCGCTTTCAACATCGGTACCATGATCCGCTGGCTGGATTACAACGACACCTGGCTGGCCGCCGAATGGGGGCATCCTTCCGATAATTTGGGCGGCCTGCTGGCGCTAGCCGACTTCATCGGTCAACAGCGGGCGGCCAACAACAGAACCCCTTTTACGGTACACGACCTGCTCACCGCCACCATCAAAGCCCATGAGATCCAGGGCGGCCTGGCTTTATTAAATAGTTTCAACCGTGTCGGCCTGGACCATGTCATCCTGGTCAAGGTGGCCACGGCAGCAGTTGCCACGCAGCTGCTGGGCGGCTCGCGCCAGCAGATTTTGGATGCCGTCTCCAATGCCTGGATCGATAGCGGTCCGTTACGCACCTACCGCCACGCCCCCAATACCGGCTCGCGCAAGTCGTGGGCGGCCGGCGATGCCACCAGCCGCGGCGTCTTCTTGGCCTATCTCACCATGCAAGGAGAAATGGGTTATCCGACGGCTTTGAGCACCAAGCAATGGGGCTTTTATGATGTCTTGTTCAAAGGGCAGCCCTTTAAATTCCAGCGACCGCTGACCTCTTACGTGATGGAAAATGTGCTTTTCAAAATCGCTTTTCCGGCCGAATTCCATGCCCAGACGGCTGTGGAATGCGCCTTCCAATTGCATCCGCTCATCAAAGGCAAAATCGATCAAATCAAATCCATCGAAGTGGAAACGCATGAATCGGCCATCCGCATCATCGACAAAAAAGGGCCGCTGCACAACCCCGCCGACCGCGATCATTGCCTGCAGTATATGATTGCCGTGGCCCTATTGAAAGGCAGCCTCACCGCCCATGATTATGAGGAAGCAGCCAGCCAAGACCCGCGCCTCGATGACCTGCGGGCCAAAATGCACGTCGTCGAAAACAAGCTCTACAGCCAAGATTATCTAGATAGCGACAAACGCTCCATCGCCAATGCCCTCACCATCCGCTTTAATGACGGCACCGCCACCCCCCGCATCGCCATCGAATACCCCTTGGGCCATCGCCGTAGACGTCAGGAAGGGCTGCCCCTGCTCTTCGAAAAGTTCTCCGCCAACCTTGCCACCCGCTTCCCTGAAGATAAAGTCCATACGCTGACAGCGCTCTTCCAAGACCAGGTCCGCCTCTCTGCCATGCCCGTCAATGAGCTGATGGAGTGTTTTCTAAACTAATAAATAAGGAAATGGGAGTTGTCACAAGAGAGAAAGATAGAGAAAGAAAGAAACCTTAACGCTAAAATTGCTATTATCGGAGCAGGTCCGGCCGGTCTGCACGTAGCCAAACTTTTGAAGAATAGGGGCTTCAAAAACATCGTCATCTTTGAAAAAACGAATCGTTTGGGCGGCAAAGTTTACACCCTCAAACACGACAGTCAAGTTTATGAAATGGGAGCCTGCTATGTCAGTGTCGATTATCCCTTAGTTTTGAAGCTGGCTGAAGAATATGGCTGTGAACTCATACCCATACAGGCTAGCAAGAGATTCGTTGCTGACGCCAGTGGAAACGTTGTCCCTTTTGAACATTATTTAACCGACGTATTCTTTAAAACATATATTCCGAAATGGCTTAGACGATTTGTACCGAAGATATCATTTGGTCCAAATATATTGATCAATCTCATTCGCTATAGTAAACTCCACCGGAAATTTTTCCAACGATCAAAACAGAATGTCTTAGACTGGCAGATCTCGGTTGAACAAAAACAAGAACTGATAAAACCCTTCCTTCAATTTATAAAAGATCATAAACTTCAGCGCTTAATTCCCTTTTTTGAATTTTCGCATACATGTCAGGGTTATGGAGACTTGTCCTCCATCCCCACTTACTATGCCCTCATGTGGACGACCCCAAAGCTAATCATTTCATTAGCAAGAGAAGCTAGCTTTTCAAAAATCGGCATGGATAAACCCTGCCTTAAACTTTTTGTAAATGGTTTCGAAGAGCTATTCTTGTCCCTTGCCAAAAAAGAAAATCTTGAAATTCGATACAATACTCACATTCTTGAGGTTGATCGCCATAACGCAAGCAAGAGCGAGAGTCCTATCGCCATTACTTATCAGAATGAAGCTGGAAAATCTAGGGAATGCTTTGATTATCTATTTCTGGCCTGTGGATCAAAAAGTATTTCCGAATTTCTAGACAAGCCAACCTCCATGGAAAATGAATTTTTAAAGGCCTCCCAAAAATTTTCGTTAACTACAACACTTTTTAATACAAATCTCTTGCCGGGTTATAGACTGACATGCGTTTTGAGTGAAATGATGAAAGAGACGAATAAACATGTAAACCAAATAATTCTTTTTCGTAATGATGCGGCTTTACGAAATACAGCTGAAACACAAGACGTTGAGCAAGCGTCAGCAAAAACTACGAGTATAGCTTTCCAGTACGACTTGCGTGGCTTGGCAGAGACTGAATCTCGTGAAGTAATTCAAAACAAACTACTTAACGATTTAAAGGGAATCAGCACTGGTCCAGTCGATATTATAAAAACGTGCACCTTCGATTATTTTGAACATTTTGACACGGCTGGTATCGAAAAGGAATACCCGTGGTTAATTAACAAGTTACAGGGGGAACATCGTACATTTTATGTCGGCAGTATCGCCTGCTTTGAAGGGATCAACCTGATCTTTGAATACAACACCGCCCTGATTAATCGTTTTTTCGGAGATCATAAGGAAAAATAGATTTACAGCAGCAGGGCGGGATCGCGCAGCAGCTTGCAGAAGTGGTTAGAAATTTTGGCGGCGAGTTCGCCGTCAATGACGCGGTGGTCGAAACTCCACGACAGGGTCAGCATGTCGCGGATGACGATCTCGTCATTCCTGACTACGGGGGCTTTGGCGATGCGGGCGATGGCCAGGATAGCTACTTCGGGATGGCTGATCATGGGCGTGGCCCAGCGCCCTTCGCCTAAGGCGCCAAAGTTGCTTAGGGAGATGGTAGCCTCCTTCATATCACTTGAGGACAGCTTGCCGTTTAGGGCTTTTCCCTTAAGTGCTTCATACCCATCGATAATTTCCTTTAGTCCCATCTGCTGCACGCCTTTGAGTACCGGCACGATCAATCCTTGCGAGGTGGCCATGGCCGTGCCGATATTGAGCTGCTTATGCATGATGAGCGCGTTTTTCTGCATGTCGATGGAGCTGTTGAGCTGGGGATATGCCGCGGCCGTCAAGGCGAGCGCGCGGATGAAGAATGGCATATAGCTTAGATTGACACCCTGCTCCAAAGCTATTTTTTTGGAAGAGTTTCTAAGCTGGATCAGGCGCGTCACATCGACCGGCTCGAAATAGGAGAATTGAGGGATATCGCGCTGATCCATCTTGCGGGCCATCAGGCCGCGGATGCCGATGAGTGGCTGTTCTTCATCACCTTCAAGAAGCTTTAACTGGGGCTGGACTTTCTCCTTTTGGCGCGCGCCGTTGAGGTCGGACAATGTAACCTCAGCGTGTTTGCCGGAGCCTGTAATCCCTTCGATATCAATGCCCATTTCCCTGGCCAGCTGGCGCACTTTGGGCAGCGCCAGGGCTTTAGCCCCCTGCCGTTCTTCCCGCGGGCATGTGTTTTTAACAGCCCTTGGTGGGGAATCCGCGGCATTTTTTGCTAGCGCCTTTTCTGCTGACCTCTCAGCAGGCTTCTTTGGCGATTTCTTTTCAGCCGCCGCATGGTTCTTGCTGCCGGCTGCCAGCTGTATGTCGTAAAGGGGCTTATCCTTGAAGGCGATTTCGCCGGGCTTGTAATAGTGCTTGCAGATCACACCGGGATATGGGGCCGGCAATTCGACCGTGGCTTTATCCGTCATGACGATGACCACCGGTTCATCTTGCTTTACGCTGTCGCCGACTTTTTTTAGCCATTCAATGACTTCGCCTTCGACCACACCCTCGCCGATATCAGGAAGATTAAATGAAAAGATTTGCTCTGCCATAGTCAATTGCCTGTTAATAATTTACCACGTCAAGCACTGCCTGCACAACTTTATACGCGTCCGGCAGATATTCATGCTCATGCGCATTTGGAAAGGGGGTGTCAAGTCCGCAGCAGCGTTTCACCGGCGCCTGCAAATGCAGGAAGCAGCGCTCCATGATTTGGGCGGCGATTTCAGCGCCGAAGCCCTGCGTCTTGGGGGCTTCGTGGGCGATGACGCAGCGGCCTGTTTTTTGTATCGAGGCGGTGATGGCATTGATATCCAATGGATTAAGCGTGCGCAAGTTGATAACTTCAGCGCCGATGCCATGGTTTGCTTTCAGTTCATGGGCAGCTGCCATATTCTGATGATGCTGGGCTCCCCAGCCGATAATGGTGACATCAGCACCGAAAATATCCACGGCGGCTACACCGAGAGGGATTTCATACTCCTCGGTCGGCACCTCTTCCTTAAGCGAACGGTAGATGCGTTTTGGCTCCAGAAACAAGATCGGGTCATTGCTACGCAGGGCGGAGGTGAGCAGGCCTTTAGCATCATAGGGCCCTGAGACGACAACGACTTTCAAGCCTGGCGTATGCAAGAACTGCGCTTCGGGCGACTGGGAGTGGTAGTGTCCGCCATGGATGCCGCCGCCATACAGGGCGTACGGATGACAAGCGGAGCTGTATATTGGTTGCCGGTGCGATAGCGCATCTTGGCAACTTCGTTGACTATCTGGTCATAGGCGGGGAAGATATAGTCGGCAAATTGGATTTCACAAATCGGCTTCAGCCCTTTTTGGGCCACGCCGATGCCGAAGCCGATGATGCCCTGCTCACACAGCGGCGTGTCAAAGCAGCGCTCTTCGCCAAACTTCTCCTGCAGTCCTGAAGTAACGCGGAAAACGCCTCCAAAGGCGCCGACATCTTCGCCGAATGTCAACAGGCGCCCATCGCGGGCGAACTCCTGGTGCAGAGCTAAGTTGAGCGCTTGGATGATATTCATGACGGGCATACAATCACTCTCTACTTGTCAGGGAAAAAGATTTTAAGTTCTGCAAATTCATCTTTAAGGGACTGCGGGACATCGAAATAGACATTTTCAACTATGCCTTGGAGTGGTGCCTGAGGGCTGGCTTTGGCCAGCTCGATAGCTTGCGTAATTTCCTGATTGGTCTTGTCGATGAGAGCCTGCTCCTTTTGCGCATCCCATAACCCTTTAGCCGTCAAATAGCGGCTTAACCGCAGCACCGGGCACTTCTTCTCCCAGGCCTGCACTTCGGCATCTTTGCGGTAAACCGAAGGGTCGTCCGAGGTGGAGTGCGCTCCCCGGCGGTAGGTCATGGCTTCGATGAGCACCGGGCCTTTGCCTTCCAGGCAATGGCCGCGCGCGCGGCTGACGGCGGCATGCACGGCAAAAAAATCATTACCATCCACGCGGTAGGCGGGCATGCCGTAGCCGATGCCTTTCGGGGCGATGCCATCGGAAGCAAACTGCCGGCTGCAGGGGGTTGAAATGGCATAGCCGTTATTGCGGCAGAAAAAGATCGCCGGCGCCTTCCTGACGGCGGCAAAATTCAAGCCGGCATGGAAATCGCCTTCAGAAGTCGCCCCTTCGCCGAAATAGCAGATGGCCACGCTCTTTTCCCCTTGCAGCTTCATGGCATAGGCACAACCGGCAGCATGGGGGATCTTGGTACCGATCGGAGAGGATACGGTGACGACATTTATGGCGCGCGCGCCGAAGTGGTTAGGCATCTGCCGGCCGAGACTCAAATCCTGGGCATTGCCAAACATATGATGTACATACTGCTGGATGGTGAATCCCCGCCAGAACATGATGCCGGATTCCCGATACTGGGGGTACATCCAGTCCTGCCCCTCCAAGGCCGCTGCGCTGGCTACGGCACAAGCCTCTTCTCCCAAAGCACTCATGGCAAAAGAGATGATGCCCTGCCGCTGCAGCGTGACCATCCTGTCATCGACAAGGCGCGTGATGACCATCGTCTGATAGCCTTTGACAAGGTCGGCATCGGGAATGTCGTGCCGGCATGCCGGCGCCAGCTTACCTTCCACATCCAGATAGGCAAGTGTCTCAATCTCCACCATATACTCCAAAACATTTCCGTTAGCTAAAAGACTACTTTGCATAAATTTCGTTTAATTTACTAGCTTCAGACATCCCGATCTCAAGGAAATAGCATGATACCATTCTTTACACGCTAAGGCACAACAAAATAGTTTTATTTTTCTGGAGAAAAGCGATTTTAGACGTATGTTCTAGGAATATGTAGTGGTGTGCGAATGTTGAGAACATTTCTACGCCTCGGAAATGCGGGTATCTGATAATCATGTCTAGGTTTGACGCTTACGTACGTCAACAAGTCGAGCTAAACAAACTGGAGACCAGTTTCCGCACATCAAATTCGGCTCGGCAATATTTCCAATCTTCGGGATCATTAGAAACCCGCAAATCCTTGTTTCTCCTCGAGGAGGTAAGGAATTCTGAACTTATACCAGGATCTAGTGAGAATTTGACATATTTGGACTGCGCGAAAGCTCTCGCGGTTGCATGATCGTAAGCCACCCAATATTAGCGAATATGGGGAGGCTTACGATCATGCAACCGCGAGAGCTTTGGCGCGTCCAATATGTCAAATTCCCCACTAGATCCTGGTATATCACAGCACAAGGGGTGATGCGGACTGATAACCGCGCGCTTGCCAGTCTTTGGAAAACGTTTTCAGGCAATCCATTGTCATGGGCTCATCTTCGATAAACTGCAAAAACAAGGCCTCTTTAAGCGTCACCGCTTCGATGCCCATTTCGGCACAAGTAACGATCTGTTCCGTGGTTCTAAGTGCTGCGGCAATGATTTTAGTTGTAAAGCCATGCTGCTGATAGATTTTCAGCATCGACTGCAGCGCCTGATATGCATCCATACCGGCATCAAACATGCGTCCGACATAAGGGGCCACATATTGGGCGCCAGCGAGCGCCGCTAGGAGGGCCTGCCTGGGATTGAAGACCACCGTGGCCATAACCGGAATTTCCTTTTCTGAAAGCGTTTTAATGGCGATCAACCCCTGCCTTGTGACGGGCACTTTGACGATAATCCTGCTGGAAAAGGCCTGCAGGGCAATGGCGCGTTTGATAATCTCGTCTGAGTCGGCGGCTGTGACTTGGATGGCAAGAGGGCCGTCTTGGATATCCAACAAGGCATTGATCACATTCTCATGATCTTCAGTGCTTTTGGAAAGGATCGTCGGATTTGTCGTCACGCCATAAACGACGCCGACAAGGCTGGCCGTAGCTATGGCTGGCGTATCGCAGGTATCAAGCCAAATTTCCATCGTATCCTCCTTAAGTAAGCCATCATGAATATTTTAAATGAAGCCATCTGCCTTTATTAGCATAAGCTGCCGTAATAAGATAAAGAAATAAAATGATGCAAACCACAATCCCGGCCGTCGATAAGGCAATTCCATAGACCGTCAACAGATGCCTGGAAAGCGCCACACCGAAAACAGAAGCCAAGCTGCCTAGCCCAACGGCCAGCATGAGCATTTTTTTCAAGTCATCGGTAATCAGGCGTGATGTTAAGGCAGGGCCCGTAATAAACGCCAGCACCATCAGCACTCCCACCGCACGGAAAGCTCCGATAGCCGTAGCAGAGACTTGGGCCATCAGCAGATAATTGAAAAAAACTGCCGATATGCCAAGCGCCCTTGATAGACCCGGATCAAAAGTGGTGATCTTGAATTCCTTGAAAAAAAGTACGAAAAGCAACACGTTGATGCCTAACACCAGATATACAAGCTCGCAATCAGTGCCGGTATGAGCATCTGGGCTGAATGGTGCGGCCCCTGCCGCATGATCGCCCCGATCCTAACGACATTTCCAAGGAATACGCCGGCCGTCTGAGCGTCGCCAAACTGAACGTCGACGAGAATCAACAGACCCAGCCAAATACGGCATCCGTGGCATTCCTACCCTGATGCTGTTCAAGAATGGCAACATCGAAGCAACTAAAGTCGGAGCACTGTCCAAATCGCAACTGACCGCTTTCATTGACAGCCACATCTAATCCGTTTACTGTCGCGCCCGCTGCGCCCAACAATTCAAATAACTTGGCCACGCGGGTGCTGTAGCACCTTCTGATTCAACCCCTTCCTTCTCGCCTCTATATACCTCACGCATCGCTATGCATCTATCTGACATAAAACTCAAACACGTCACCGAACTGGTTGAAATGGCTGCGGCCAATCAAATCGAAAACGCCAACCGTATGCGTAAGCAAGATCTGATCTTTGCTTTGCTGAAGAGTCAGGCGAAAAAAGGTGAGGCCATCTTTGGCGACGGTACGCTGGAGATCCTGCCCGACGGCTTCGGCTTCCTGCGTTCACCTGACACCTCTTATCTGGCCGGCCCTGACGATATCTATGTCAGCCCCAGCCAGATACGACGTTTCAATCTGCATACTGGTGACACCATAGAAGGTGAGATCCGCACGCCTAAGGACGGTGAACGCTACGTTGCGCTGGTCAAGGTCGACAAAGTCAACGACGAGCCGCCCGAGAATGCCAAGAACAAGATCCTGTTCGAGAATCTGACACCACTCTTCCCTACCCAGCCACTTAAACTGGAGCGCGACATCCGTGCGGAAGAGAACATCACCGGTCGCATCATCGACATCGTCGCACCTATAGGCAAGAGCAATCGTTG
>CAWHMU010000044.1:0-25049 GCA_963830365.1 uncultured Chlamydiae bacterium | reverse complement strand
ATACCGAACGTGTTTCAAAATTTGTTTTGCGGAAAATTCAGCTCTTGTGTAATGTGTCGTCCATGACGCTAGACGACGCAGAACGAGCAAGACTCACGATACAACATAAGAAAGAACGAGATGGGCGGATACGCGATCGAATCAAAGCCGTCTTGCTTCACGATAAGGGATGGTCCCTTCGGCAAATTGCGGAAGCTTTATTAATCTCTGACGAGGCTGTTCGCAATCATATTCACGACTACGACACTGCTAAAAAATTACAACCAAAAAGCGGTGGTTCTCAAGAAAAATTATCAAATAAACAATCGCAACAACTTGAAGCCCACCTGCTAAAACACACCTATCTGTACGTCAAGGATATTGTTGCTTATGTTGAAATAACTTTTGGTATTAAGTATACCGTTCACGGCCTGAGAAGCTGGCTCCAAAGGCATCTGTTTTCTTATAAAAAGCCCGCAGTCGTCCCGGGAAAGGCCGATGAACAACAGCAAAAAGAATGGATAGCTGAATACGAAAAACTACGTGCAGAACTCCCTGCGAATGAAACGATCTGCTTTACAGATGGGGTGCATCCTACGCACAATGTGCAGCCTGCATACGGATGGATCAAAAAGGGAATTAGGAAAGAGATTCCAGCCAATAGCGGACGATCCAGGCTAAATTTGTCAGGAGCTGTGGATGTAATTTCTCATAAAGTAATTGTCCAAGCGGATCAGACCTTAAACGCCAATTCAACCATTTCTTTTCTGCAAAAAATCGAAAAAGCCTATCCTGACAATGATAAAATCCACGTGTTTTGTGACAATGCCAGATATTACAAAAATCAAGACGTCCACAATTATCTAAAGACCTCAAAAATAAAACTCCACTTTTTGCCGCCTTATAGCCCCAACCTAAACCCTATCGAGCGACTATGGAAATGGATGAAGGAAAGGGTTATTTACAACACGTACTATCCAGGATTTGACGAGTTTAAATCGGCTATTTTTGGATTTTTTGCTCTCATATCATCTCTTGGAGAAGAGTCAGAGCTAGGAAAATGCTTCAGGAGCCGTGTCAGGGATAAATTCAGGCCAATTGGTGCCCCTGCTGCCAACTTTTGAATTTACTTCGGTATATATGCTCCAAGTTATGAGGATTTTGGCTAGTAATAAAGCACAAAAGCCTCTTATCTTTTGTCTGGATCGCGTATAATAGTAGGCTGAATGCCTGTTTTGGAAAGATAGGTCAAATCAAACTCTGTGTCATCTTTGGGGACTTGCATATTTGCTAAAATCTTTTGCGTAAACTCGTCGATGTTCTTTTGGAGATCAGGATATTCTAGTTTACGTTCCGCAAGTAATTTTAGATAATCATCATTGTCTTTTGTTTCCATATTTGGATCGTTCATTTCCTCGACAAAAGCCTTCATTCTTTTTTCAATGGCTTCGTCAATATCTCCATTGCCATCGTAATTAAAAGAATGTGCTGAATTAATATCAAAAAAGTCGATCTTAACAGCGCGCTCAATCGATTTCTTTAAACTGGAAACTTGAACATGACACAAGACTTCTTGATTTGAAGGTTGGCTGCTTGCCGCGACAAACTGCTTGGAATATTGTCTTTCAAGTACTGCCCGCATATCGCGGCGATCTTCAGGTTTGCTGTTGCGCTTAGTGAGATTGCGTATCAGGATGTCAATGGGAACAAATTTGAGTTGTTGTTCAATTTTAAAATCCCTAAAACACCATAGATTTGGAGACTTGCTATCAACCTTTATCTCATGAGAAGATCCATGCTCGTTAACGAGAGGAACTTCATCTATAATGACATTATTTCCTAGTTTTGCCAACCTGATAGCTTCTTCAAACAGATGAATCTGCTGCGCATTCTTGATGTCATCGCCTCTATCTTCATGTCTGATATACGTGACAAGTTTTTGACGAACTTGGTCAAAATCTTTTTGGTTTTCTGGTTTGATATCAGGAGGTTTACCGCCATATACAACGTCCATCAAATTCCGAGCAGCCTCTCCTTGAGAGATAGTTGAATCGGCATTTAGATGTTTCTTTATGTAAGCCAAATCATCTCGAAAGTCTTTTGATAAGAATGTAATCTCCACTGCATTTATCTCAACATCTGCTTCAATGCGAAGCCACCCTGCTGCCGCTTTTTCTCTTGTGGTAGTTGTCTTCCCACTGGAGGATGGTCCGGAAAGGTAGTGGATCTGACCTATACTGTCTTTACTTTCGTGACCTACAGAATCAAGTGACATCATATTTCCCTGTGTTCGATGATTTTATTAATAACATTATTAATGATAATATATTGAAAATGATTTTATGTCAATTAACCGCTTTGCCATGAGTTTTTGAGAACTTACCCATTCCCCAGCGATAATATCTATGGGATATTCGAAATGGCTTAGAGCTTATTTTTGGTTCATCACGCAAATGAGTACCTAATTAACAAAACCCTAAGAGCAATCTCCATTTTCCTTCTCTGTGCCTCTGGTGCGCCACGAGGCGCACATTATCTAGTCGATGAAAGTTTCGACTAAAACAAGAGCTACCCAGCTCATTTTATACCGAGTCTTGAAGCCAGGAGGTAACAATATGGTTTAAGCGTAGACAGGAAAAGTGCAGGCCGTAAGGTGAAAACCGAGCGATTGAGCCTCGAAATCAGAGTAATGTTGAGAGAAAGCCGATACCGTCAGAGAGCGTAGAAGGCTACATCATCTATATCGCTAATGGGAAGAGATAGATGACTCTCCGGGGTCAAAGAGCATGGCATGTACTGAAAGATAATGTGTGGACGTGGGATACCCTAGCGGCCCTTCTGTAGAATCGATTTAAACAAATAATCGAAGAAGTATTGGTAGACAAGCTGAAAAAGCAAGGAAACTGAAACGGCTTTAAGCTAGGGAGTCAGATGGATCGTAGTACTGATGAAGTGGTTGTAATGACCATGGAGGGAAGGATCCTTGGTATTAGTCGACCTATAGGGGAAACATCTTAAAGGATACTTAGAGCTTCATAAACAGGATGAAAACACAACCCAATAGGATAACCTAAACTAGATATCTAACAAAATTTACAGATGCATAGTAAATTTTGTAAGTAATAGCATGGAGAAAGGCTGATATCATGAGCCCGTTGCCTTAATTGGGCACGGCGGGTTCTAACGGGGGGGAGGGCGAGTGATCGACCCTCTCTACCCTCTTGTCTCGGTGGTGAAGTCTTTCGTAACGCTTTGATTAATGGTAACAATCACTAAGAATGACCCACCCCGCGTAATGAGGGATCTTGTTACCTCTTCCATATGATGTTCGAAAATGTAGCTTTAGATGTATTCTACGCATGAATAAGTCAGATGTATAAAAACATCTAAGAGGTATTTGGCGTGTTGTAAAGCGACGAAATTCGGGATTTGACTCAGGAGTGTTGGTAAACTATTGTGGTCCGGATGGCATAACCGCATATTCGAGAAGCGGCCTAGTAATTATGTCTGAAGGCCTCGAATATGCGGTTATGCCATCCGGACCTCTATAGTACCAAACACCCATGAATCATATCTCGAATTTCGCATCTTATAGAGCCACAAATTCTTTTTATCCTCTTTTGCAGCGGTCAAGTCTATAGCGTGGAAAATCTTTACATGATAGACAATTCTATAAATCCCGTCGCTATGGATGGTTACGGTGTCCCCATGGCCCCGGGTTATTTAATTACTGCCAATCTTGCCCGTCTTTTGCTTCTCGAATCCTGAAGTGCGCTGCGCACAGCCATTGGTTGCAATCACCAATCATTGGCTGTTGGGTCTACTCCTACTTGAAATGAAAAAAAGGCCACCTTTAATCTCTCCCTGAGTACACTAGAAACCATTGAAAAAGCTTGGATACAGCTTAAGCGCCAGTTTAAGGGCGAACAACGTATAACTAAGACTACCATCGTAGAAATGGCTCTATGTATATGCTTAAGCGAATTCGAAGACAGGAAAGGCGAGAGTATGCTTTATAAGAAGCTGGCAGATCTTCGGGATGCCGCAAAATCAAATGACAACGGTAATACACAATACAAACAAGGAGATATTAATGAAATATAGAGACGAAGATTTTTCCTTTGGTGACAGATGTTTTCTCTTCTTACACTTTAAAATAGATGGCTCTTTCTTCCATAAGCTCCCAATAGAATTAGCTCCTGGAATTTACTTAGCTTCAACTCCGCAGCATGCGCTTGCGCAAGCCGCAGGGAAAGGGTCTACCGAGAGAGAAAACATTGCCTTAGCTGAATGGGTTTACCCTGGTTATGGCTTAGGAATGGGCATTGTTAATGCTTGTATCAAAATAGATACAACCGTTCCAGCCCATCTAAGAGATCGCTACTTTTGGTTAATGGCATCCGCGTTATATCTAACGAAACCACTCTACATAAAAATTGCAGGCGGATTTACTTATGGAAATGAAGAAAATGGTTTTCTAGGCAGAACGCCCAGCAGGATCCTCCATAAATCAAACATCTCTCTTGATACATTTTCCAGTCATGCTAACGGGGAGAACATTTTACAGTATAATGAAGAAAATCTTAAGCAAGCTGGAGTATGTTTTGCGCGCTTTGTTGAGATCTTTAATTCAAAAAAAACTGCTCCACGACCTTACTACATATTAAAAGCCTTTTTTGAAGCGACTCTTTGGGAACGCTCGATCTATGCAAGCACCACTTTCTCGAAGCTTTTCCCCTTGATTGATTCTTTCACTGGAAACCCAACTCATAAACACGAGAAGCAAGCTTCAACAAGGCTAAGCTTATTTCTTAAGGAAGTCCCAAGCCTGTTGCTAGACAAACCATTGTTCGAAGAAGAAATTAAATCACGTATAGCGTCAATTTGGCAGCTTCATCGCGCCCCAGATCTTCACGGTTATCTTAAGGAGCCAGATTTACCCTCATCTAGTGATTCCACTAAAAATCTTATGGACAGCGGAGAACTAAAGGACTTGTTCGATTTGATGGAGTTCTCTAGGGTTGCTATTATAAAAATGCTTCTGCTTGATGAAGCTTCTTTTCAAGAATATTGCCAGATTCCAATTCCTCGAAGAATGTATGGGCCTGGCAACGAAAAAGCAACAGATGAAGCAGCAAGAGAAGAGGCAGCAAAGCGATTTTTTGAAAATAAGTCATATCCAAGCCCCGAGGAAATGTTCGCTTACACCGATTTCGCTGTGGTGGCTGAGTCAAAAGAAGAGGAAGAATCGTCAACTCCCGTATTAGTCTCCGCTGAATAGTAAAGTCTTCAAATAGGGGCAGACCCAACATTCGAATTGTGAAACTCAATGATGATGGCTTGAGACAAGCCAAAATTAATAGAAAGGAGACTAATCAGATCTAGGAGCATTAAAATTCTTAACATGCTTTATATTCCGAATTCTGTGCTGATCCCACCATCAAGTCACAAAAAGATGCTATATTTGTGAAATTTGCGACTGAACCACTTACATGAATTCTTCAAAATCAACCCACTTGACTTAAATGGGTAGGTTTTGTAGACTTAAGGAATGAGACAGTCAAAGTACATAAAGCAATTAGAAAAGTTCCTCAATATTCCTCTTTTCACAACGGCAGATGCTGAGAAACAGGATATTCCAAGACATGCGCTGGCTTATTTCGTGAAAAGAGGCACATTGGAAAAAATTTATCCAGGAGCTTATCGCTTTTCTCAATATGAACCAGAAGTTGAGTTCCAGTGGGAAAGCTTGGCATTGGTCGCAGCGAGTATTCCTGAGGGAGTCATTTGTTTAATTTCTGCGCTTTGTTACTATGATTTGACGGATCAAATTATGCGAGAGGTTTGGATTGCTGTACCACACGAGTCCTATCCTCCCAAGCGACCCTACACTAGAATCGTCAGAATGCGTAATGTAAAGCTCGGGAAAATTGAAATTGCGCTTGGGGAATATAACGTCCACATTTTTGATAGGGAACGTTGCATTGTTGATGCATTTCGCTATCTGAGCAAGGAAATTGCTATAAAAGCAATTCAGAGGTATTTTAAGAGTACTAAATATAAGCCAGATCCTAAGAAATTAGGAGCATATGCAAAGGCATTGCGTGTTAATATAACCCCATACATTTTGTCCTATACAACATGACATCAGATTTAGAAAAATCATTCAAAGCAAAACTGCGAGCTATCGCAAAAGAAAAAAATCGAGATCCCGCTGATCTTTGGCAAAATCTCACGCTTGAGCGCTTTTTAGTGCGTTTGGCTAACTCGAAACACCGTGAGCATTTTGTCTTGAAAGGCGGTATTCTTCTCTCCAAATATATCGAAATTGGAAGAGAAGCAAATGATTTGGATTTTCTTGCACGAAAGCTGAGTAAGCATGTTCAACGAGGTCTACTAAAGAAAATTGTATCTTAGCATTTAAGCATAGAACTTTACAGAAGTATTGAGGATTAAGTTCCCAACCCGCAACTTCCGACTTCAGTTTTTCAAGCATATTTCGAAAAACAGATAGTCTTTTTAGAACCTGGTCAGGGTTGTCACAAGTAAAAACTGTGATTGGGAACTGTTTGTAACCATCACTAGAAAAGTCCAGATGTCCTATCATGGCTCTGTCAAGATATACACAGTCACATAGGTCACCCTTACTACGAGTTTTATAACAACGCTCATAGGTACGGACCCAAAAAAGGTGTCAGGCATGGCATTTGGAGATTTGATGCGTAAATATATAGCTATCAATATTCTAAAGTGTCAAATCTCCAAATGCCAAGCCTGACACCTTTTCGAAGCTAAAAAACTGGTCTTAGCCCTTTTCTTCTGGTATTCTCTAAGCCAAGTGTATCTCAATCATCTCTTTTAGTGGACGTTTTATAGATGAAAGTTTTTTTGTTGATCTTTGTCTCGATAGCCTCTTCCTTAGATGCTCAGGTGCTTTTTCGTGCAGCTGATTCTTTCGAAAAGGATGAAATTCACAATTCCATGATGGCATTTTATACTGAGCAGCTCATGCAGGCTGGTCTTTTTGAAAACGAAAAAGAGGCTAGAGAGGCTGCAATAGCTGAAGTAGACCAAGACCAACTAGACAATGACAAGCAAGTTTATTATATTCTCTCTTCTGAAGATAACAGAACACAATATGGTTACTTTATATACTCCCTGAGAGATCAAACTGCTTATTTAGACGCTATTTACCTCGAAGAGAAGTACCAGGGTAAGGGACTTGGCAAGCAAGCTCTTCATAATTTTGAAATATTTCTTTTAGAAAATGAGGTTCACGTACTTAAACTCTATGTTTTTGACCATAATAAAAGAGCTATTGGGCTTTACAATAAAATCGGCTATGAGATTGAGACGACCTATTACATCAATGATAAGCCTATAGGGCACCATATGAAAAAAAAGTGTCAGGCATGGCATTTTGAGATTTGATGCTTAAACATCCGGCTATCAATATTTTAAAACTCAAACCTCCACATACCAAGTCTGACACCTTTTGGATCTACCTATATAGCTATTTTTTTGTATAAGCTCTTTGCACAAAATCCGCCCGAACGGCAGAATGAGCCTTATGAAGAGTTGGCATTATGAAAAGTATTTTTCCGCCGAATATTGGGGGCAGGTTTTCAAAGGCCGCCATACCCTGGCGGCACGCCTTGGCAAATTCGTGCGCATCTGTGTGGCCTCCATCCGCGGCTTTACCGATGATGACTGTTCAGACAAAGCGTCGGCGCTTACTTTCTATACGCTGCTGTCGATCATCCCTGTCTTGGCGGTGGCATTCGGCATCGCTAAAGGCTTCGGCTTCGAGCAGCACCTTGAAGCCGAGATCATCCTGCGCTTCAGCGACCAGCGCGAAATTGCCGACAAGCTGATCGTCTTTGCCCATAGCATGCTGAAAAACACCCAAAGCGGCTTGATTGCAGGGGTCGGCCTGGCGGTGCTGTTTTGGAGCGTGCTCAAATTGATGGGCAACATCGAATCCTCCTTCAATGCCATTTGGAAGATCAAAAGACCGCGTTCCTGGGGACGCCGTATCAGCGACTACTTTGCCATGATGCTGTTTTGTCCGCTGTTCTTTGCCGTCTCAAGCAGCTTCACGGTATTTGTCACCACGGAATTGATGCATTTCACCGAAACAAATGACATGGGCAGAGCCTTTAGTCCGTTTGTGGTATTGGTCTTGCATCTGTTCCCACTAGCCCTTTCCTGGCTGCTGTTTACCGCGCTATATTACATCATGCCAAACGGCAGAGTCCCCTTTTCCTATGCCCTAATGGCCGGCATCACCGCCGGCACGCTCTACCAAATTGTACAGTGGATCTATATCCAGTTCCAGGTCGGGCTGGCAAGCTACGGCGCTATCTACGGCAGCTTTGCCGCCCTCCCCCTCTTCCTTTTGTGGCTGAATACCAGCTGGCTGATCGCCCTGGCCGGCGCTGAACTGGCGTATCATGCCGAGAACTATATGGCCTTAAATGCCGGTTATCCCCTCACCTTGCAGCGCCACTTCGACGAGCGCGTGCTGGGACTTTTGGTGATGCATGATTGCATAAAAGCCTTTCAAGACGGGCTGTCCCCGCCATCTATCTATGATCTCGCCAGGAGCACCGGCGTTGCCGTCACAGCCACGCGCCAGCTCGTACACCAATTTATAGAAGCCGGCCTGCTGGTGGAGATCACCTTGCGCAACGGCATCAGCGGCTATTACCAGCCCGGCCGCGACATCAAAGCCATCACCATTAAGGATGTCTGCGATGCCCTCGACTCGGCCCGGCAGGAGCATTATGCGATCATACTCACGGAGGAGGCCGAACAATATGCCGAAAATCTGGCGGCCATCGATGCCTTGCTGAAAGCTGCGCCAATAAACTATACGCTGGATCTCATGCTGCGCCGCACCATTAAGGGATGATGTGATACCGCTATGAATTCCGTTAGAGAGCAGTTTTGGGAAGATGTCGACAGCGGCGAAGTACACATCCGCGACAAATGGCAGTTTGCGCTAAAATCAGATTTTTTACCACAGCATGGCAAAGCCCAAAACCACGCCATCGAAGAATTTTATCTTTTTATTCCGAGTTCTTTGCAAATCAACGACACCACCTATACTAAAGAGCAGTTCTACCTCGATCAGACCACGCTGATCCGCTATAAGACGCCGGAATTTTCCTTTGCCGACTTGCTCAACCTGCAGGATGAACACTCCCCTCTTACGCGCGTGCTGACGCTTTGCAGTCAAACCGACACCCCCGAACACCGCGAACATCTGTCCGACGAGTTAAAACTGCTTGCCAACGTGGTGCGCAGCACGCTGCGCAAGGAAAGCAAGCGCCTTTTATCCCTGCTGCAGGCAGCGCGCGTGATCTCGGCCGCCTCGACAGACTTCGTCTCGTCCGTCCAGCAGCTATGCGCTGACATTTACGAGTTGCGCGAAATCTTCACCCGCGCCCAACGTACCTACCTAGCGACCTGGAGCGATCCTGTCTTTTACCGCCAGATGCTCTATATCGATGAATTCTTAAGCGATGTAATCACGCATTACCTCACCGGACTGCTGGAGAATTTGCGCCTGACGTCCCATGCGCATCTGCTGGCCGCCGACAAAGCGCTTTGCCAGATTTTGATCGATGAAAAACATTTGAGCGAAGCCATTGCTAACCGCGCCAAAGCCCAGCATAAAGGGCATGGCCAGGCGGGCGAGGCTATGTTATACCGCGCCAATTTGTTGGATAAGTTTGTCCTGGATGCCCTGCTGCTCACCACCAACCGCTTGTCGCTCAACCAGCGCTATCAGCATCTGATCGGTGCGCTTTCTGCCGGCGTGGCCATCCTGATATACTTTTCGCTGTTTGCGTGGCTGGGGAGTGTCTTTGTGATCAACTCACTGCCTTTCATGCTCATCGCCGCCGTGTTTTATATCCTTAAAGACCGCATCAAAGAATGGCTGCGCGCGGTCTCTTTCCAGCAGGCCTCGCGCTTATTTCCCGACTACACCACCATCATCCAGCCTTTGGAAGGCAAACGCCGCCTCGGCATCATGAAGGAGTCATTCTCATTCATCGCCCAGCAGCAGCTGCCTCCTGAAATCAGAACCGCCCGCAATGCCGAATTCCATGCCGTGCTGGAAACCTTTCAACGGCCGGAAAGCGTGCTTTTCTATAAACGCATCATCGAAATTAACAATCCACCCAGAACGGCCGATCCACGCCGCCAGGGTCTCAACATCATTTTCCGCTTTAACATCCACCGCTTCCTGCGCCAAGCCGGCGATCCCATCGAAACGCGCCTCATCATCGATGTGGCCACGCGCAAATTGCGCACCATCCATCTGCCCAAAGTCTATCATCTCAATATGATCATTAAACGCACCCTGGTCTCTGAAGATCAATCTCCCACAATCGAATTCAAAAAGCTGCGCATCATCATTGATAAAGATGGGATCAAGCGCATCGAGCCGCTAATCTAGAAATGATGGAAATTTTCATTTACATCCACATCGTTCGGTAATAGCTTGCAAATCCGATTCAACGCCAAGAAACAACCAAGAACTCAAAGAACGTAAATGATGCAAAGGATGACGGCCCCATGTAGCAGGATGGCAGGATAGTCAGGATAAACGCAGCATTCGGGTGTCATTTAGTGTATCATTGTCGGTGCTTGATAATCTGTGAATCCGATTCAACGCAAAGCGTGACAGTTCCTTTGGCCTACTATTGGGAAATAGCATGGAATGCGACACGGTGATATTAAACGGCATATGATTTGTTATTTAGGAGGAAAAGTCTAGAGGCGCAAAGAAAGACAACCTCTCATAACTTGACGCTGTCGCAAAGAGGCATACTCCTCGGCTTGCTGAGGCAATCCGAGGAGAAGATAACGGATGTGGACAAGTGTTTTTTCGCCATGGGGCATTCCCTGACATGTGCGGGTGGCAGCCTTTGTGGGCCTTGCGCCGATTAGCTGTTTCTGGCGTTGATTTTTTTGTATATAGTTCTGCCTACTCACTCTGTTGCTGTAATTCACAACTGATATAATCACATTGACTTTTAAACTAAATTATTATATAATTCCTGTTTAATATAAATAATTTAATGAAGGATTAGACTTATGTCACCCTTGGTTTCAAACTCGTCGCCATTTAAACCATTTGCATTGCCGGTTATTGCCGGCATCGGCCCAAAGGAAATGGTGAAACACCTGGCTGACAGCCTGCCGTCCAAATTGAACAAAGTCATTGACCAGGAAAGCATCAAGGAATACTACTTCGAAAGCCTGACGGGTCAAATGACCGTTGGCAACGATCCCATTCAACAGTGGATAAACGCTGAGATTTTAGGCGCCGCTGAAGGCGTCGCTGACGCCCATAAAGGCGCCAAAATTAAGCAGTTAAATCCTGCCAACTTGGTCAAACTTGTCGGCGCCGACAATGCCCTGGCACTGCTCGCCATGGGCTATCAAATGTCTTACAAGCTGCATAGTACCGGCTATACCAGCGACCGCGAAAATGCCGTCGATCTATTTCAAAAATTGCTCAATCAGTTAATTAAGAATCAGTTTTCTAGCCAGCAAACGATCGATCCCGCCAGTTTTAAATTCGATGAGAACAAGATCCCCGACACCGCCGCCTTACTGCAAAAAATCAAAAAGAGTTCTTACAATTGGCGCCAAATTGTGACCAATAGCATAAAAACGCTGGCCATAGGCATCTTATTATACAGCGGCTATCAACTTGGGCGCCATTTAGTCAGTAATTTCGCCGGTTCGACAAATGGCACTGTCCCTACCCCAGCAAATGGCCTTCCAAACGCCAATCAGACAGCAGTTGCTATACCATTACCAAACTTTTCGACCAACCTCCTGTCAGATCCTGCCAATTTTACAGGACCTACCGCGCAGTCTCTTGCCAATCTCACAGCCATCTTCAATGCTAGCGTGCCAAACAATGCTAGTGTCGTAAATCCGGTCATTGACACCTCTATAACACCACCAGCTCCCGTTAAAGTCTCATCTCCACCAGCGACAGCTCCCGCTAAAGGCCCACAACCTGCTACAGCCAAAACAAAGCCAAAAACAGTTCCAAAAATTGATTGGAGGGCAAAAATTGTAAAGCTGCTGCTGGCCAAGACGACTAAGATGAGCTCCCCCGATTTGCAACAGCTAAGCAAGCTGACTCCGCAACAATTGCCGCCTCAGGTAGTTTCCGGGCTATTTGAAAAACACTTGATAAACACTGACGCCAAATCCGCCGAGATCGATCATGCGTTAAATATGCTTTCGCTACTGCCGAAGCAAATCTCTGCCCAGATGCGAAAAGACTACGCCAGCTTCTGCCTGCAAATCGCCCTGCTGACAAGTACGCTTGACATCACGCCTGCCGATTTAACAGCACTGACTTTGCCAAAAACGGATGATGCCGCCATCACTAAGACCCTAGAGAAAATCCAAGCGAATATAGCTAAGATTACCGTTGCACCTGCAGCAAAGGCAGCTGGTAAAACTAATGCTGTGCTGGCAGGTTTTGACAAAATCAAAACCAGCATCCACACCATCCTTGCTATTTTGACGGACGCTAAGAAGAGCCCTGGCAGGATACTGGCAAATGTTGAATTCCAGAAGATGGTAAATGAGTTAAGAGGATCTTTTCAAGCTTTTCAGGACATATCTGCCTCGTCAACAGAAGCGTTTGATCTATTAGACAATCAAACATTTCTACTAAACGCTCTCGGTACGGTCACTGGCACCAGCTTAAAACCACCCAAAGACCTCATTCTCCTCTTGCTAGAGCCTATGCTGGCGGACGGCACAACTCAGGACTTGCAAGCTTTAGCCAAACTGATGCAAGCCTGGCTGACGCGAAATCCGGCTGCCGATACCTACAAAGAGCGCAGCCTTATCGGGGTCGCGGTCTACAAGAAGTTGTTAGAAAAAGGTTCTCATTATCACCAGCCTGCCATGGATGCCGTTACAGGGTTGATTGGGATTAATACCGTGGATTCAAGAAAGGCTGCCCTGGAATTGCTCACCGAATTCAATGCTAAAGGATTGATCGGGCAACCAAAGTTGCCGACACTTATCCAACAGCTAATCAGCACGACCATAAAAGCTAACGACTTAGACTATAGAAAAGCTCTGCATCAGCAACAAGTCAGCCGTGTTATCGTTGAAAACACCCCAGGTTTTATGCGCTTCGCTGGACGAACATTAGGTAGCGCTTTTGGAACTGTTAAGCATTTTGCTGGCATACTGGACAGCCTCATTCATGTACCGGTCAACCCGTATTATAGCTTTAAAGATTATTTATGGCATTGTGGCGGTGCCGGGGCCAACATAATTGGTGCTGCAGGGAACGTCATTGGTTTGTCAGGCAGCGCCGTTAGTGCTGCTGGAAACTTCGTCAAAGCCACGGGAAAAGTTATCCGTGTTGCCGGCAAAATCATAAGTGCATTTTCAGCAATCGGCAGTAGTACTGACAATATTTTACTCGTACGGGTTATTAGAAAGTTAGTTGGCGGCGTCATTGATTTTACAGGCACACTAATTACTAAGGTGGGCGACACGCTTGATGATGGTACTGGCAGCAGCCTATGGCTAGCGGGAAAGCGTATTTCAGATTTGGGTGTGGCATTTACTGTGCCTGCAACGTATTTTACAAGCTCAGAACCAATACCGACTCAAGTCGATGAAAATCCCCTGTTGATTCAGCAAGCCAGAACCGCACATCTGCAAATTGGCAGCTTGCAGCGGTCTTTGATTGAAAGCGGCCAATTTGATAGTGTCGCCGATATCGTTTCGCTGTGGCAAAATACTGTCGCTGACAAAGAGCTGATAGTGACCATCGACAAGCAGTCTTATCCGCTGGTGGTAGCCATAGCAAAAGATTGGTTGGCACAGATCGAGAAAAAAACATGCCAACCAACCAAAGCACAAATCGGCACGCTGGTTAACGTCGGCATGGTATGGACCAAAAATGACGATCCGAGCATTCACGACGCTGGCAATGACCTCCTTACCCGTTTGTTATATTTGGACCAAAGCCCCGAAGTAACAGATGAAATCCTTAAAGCCGCCAAAGAAACCTTTAACCTTGGCCCCTTTAGCAAGGACGCTACGCCTGCCATCTCCGATTTTAAATTATTGGAGGCTGTGGCCAAAAAGGAAAAGGATGGCGGTGTCCTTTTAGACACCATTCTCAGCACCCCTGGTAAAGTTGAAAGATGGCTCCAGCGAGGTTGTCTGGCACAACGCACGGCCTTTGTTGATGCCCTCATCGCTTGCCAAAAGATGCCCCCCAAAGTCGCATCACAAGTCGCAAATGAATTGATAAAAAGTATTTATCAATGGGGACAACTACTGCGTTATAATACCGACAATGTGCAACTTGGGCTAAAGCTATCTCTCGCCTGGGTGCAAACAGGGCATTGGGATCATACCCTAGTACAGGTGGCGACGGCGGCTATAAATACCAACCGTCCGGTTGAAATGTCCTATGGCTTAGATTTGCTGCTTGCCGCCGTTAAAATGGGGAAAGGGAAAGCTGCCGCTTTTACAAATGCCGCAAGCCTTGCAAATCATAACGATGCGAACCTAAAGAACAAAGCGGCTGAAATCCTGAAGTTGATAAAACAGCCACCTGCATGATTGCATGCTGGGCCGTGATACGACCGAGGGTAAGCCCACCCTTTGTAGCCCGTTAGTTAAGGCTTGCAGGCGAAAGCCAAGACACTCGCAGCTATGGGTTTTTCAGGGAAACCGCTTACCCCGCAGGGGTTATGCTCTGCATGCATTGGCAACTTAATAGCTTAAAATAAAGTAACATCTACGGGGTTAGCACTTTACTTGCTGCTCCCGTAGTATGGCTGTCTTCACTTTCGCTCGCAAGCCTTGGCTAACGGGCTACAAAGAGATGGGCTTGCCTATGCAGACCGAGTTCCTGCGGTGCGGTGGATGAATCTTTCCATATCTATCTCCAAGGGAACTATTAAGGTGCTTTTACAATCCAATACATCTCCAGTCCCCCGGGGGCTGCACAATGGTTGACACATCTACCGCTCTTCTGGAGCTTAGCGCATGCTTGCTGTGTTTATCCTGTCCATCCTGCCATCCTGTTGTTTTTCTTGAGGGTGACCTATCTTCAACTATATCTAGAAATGGACAAAAAAGAAATTACTGATCAATCCACGAAGTAACGAGGTATGATCGCCTTATGCCTTTATGCTCATGCACACAAGGAAGATACGAGGCCTTAATTTCTTCTGTCTTAAAGTTAAATTGCATTTAAGGTATGATGGTGTCTTATCTGTTGATCAACTGCTAGGAGATTGCGATGGGCCCCTCCCCTTCTTCCCGTCTGACTGTTGCCAAAATACTTGGCGGCTGCATAGTCATCGCCGCGTTTGTGCTGCTGGCATTTTTGGCGCTGCTACCGACGATCGTTTCTACGACATGGGCCAAGACGCTGATGGTCGATTATGTGAACTCGCAGATTCCGGGAAAGATTGAAATCGCCAAGCTTAGGCTTGGATGGCTAGGTCCACAGGAGGTGCAGGGGTTTACACTCAAAGACGCGCAAGGCAAGGAGATTCTTTCGCTGCAAAACGCCAGCCTCCAAGCTTCACTGTATACCATTATAGCAGACCCCGCCGCTATTGGCGTGCTGCAGCTGCAGGCCCTCAACGCTAAGCTAAGTGCCGACGATCAAGGCAACACCAATCTAGAACAAGCCTTGAATCAAGCCTGCTGCGCAAATCCCGTTAAAACACTGCTGCCGCAGCCTGCCATCACCCTGAAAAACGTGCAGGCCAGTCTAAATTCTTCATCCAACGCACTTCCCATCGCGCTGCATATCGACGGCACCACCCAGCAGGGCGCGCTTAACGGCAAATTCACCATCGAAGTGCAACTCGCGGGATCCTTGGCGGCAAAATTCCGGCAGCAGGCTGTCGATATAGACACCCTTTTGCAAGCTTCCGATAGCGAGCTTAAGCTCAATGTCGATATTGTGAATCTGCCGGTAGTGCTGCTCGACCAGCTGCTGGCCTATAGCCAGCCGCAATATAGCGGCGTGCTGCTGGAGCTGCTGGGGCCGCAGCTAAACGTTAAAATCGCTCCTAACGACGGTGTAAAAGATGTTAACCCACAAGGCTTCAATCTACAATTCGTGGCCAATTCGGCCAACCTGTCGGCCTCTGCCGCAGCGCATCTGGGTCACGATTTCTCACTGGCACAGCCAGCTAAGCTTAGCCTCAAGCTGACGCCGGCTTTAATCGAAAAGCTTTCTAGTGGCGCGCATATCCATAAGCCATGGCTGCTGGCCAAAAACGCGCTGCTGCGCCTAGTGGTTTCGCAGCTACAGTTTCCGCTCGAGATGCCGACATCGACAGGACAAAAGGCGCAGCCTTTCGACCTTACCAAGCTTGCGCTCATGGCAGAAGTCGATTTGGACCAGGCAAACTTCTCAGGCGGCACGCTGGATGGCCGGCTCGCCATCAACAATCTACATGCCACCTTAAAGACGACCAGCGGTAGCGCTACCGCCGAAGCTATTATCAAAGGGGAAGCCGTGCATAACGGCAAGCCCATGCTCATCGATGTGCAAGCCGCGCTGCCAAAACCCGCCGCTTGGCAGCAGCTGCTGCCCACTTTAATGCAGCAGTTCTCCCTGCAAGGGCAATTTTCGGGCCTGCCATTGTCAAGCCTCGATGATCTGATGAATCTGGATGGGCTTTTACTAAACGCTCTCGGCACAAGTGCTAATGTATCGTTCTCGCTTAAAGCCAATGACAAAAATCATCGACTAGAATTGCTATGGAAGTCTGAACGCCTGGAAACCTCAGCCATGGCTTTCGAATTAACCAAGCAACTTAGGCTGCAGCAGCCTGCCACCATCACCTGGCAAATAACTCCCGGCTTGGTCAACCAAGCATTGTCTGCCATCACCACCCGCCTGCAAGCGGATGCAACGGCCCAACTCACCCTGCAAAACTTTTCCATCCCCCTGCCCGACTTTGCCGGCGATAACGCCGCCTTTTCTACCGAACTGAAGAAGCTGGTTTTGTCCGCCGATCTCATTCTTTCTCCTATCAAGCTGGCAGGACTCCCCGGTATTGGCATGGCGACTTTGCAAGACAGCTCAATCCATATTGTCTCAGCCTCTGCCAATACTTTTAACATCACCGCGGGTGCCGCTATTTCGCAACCTGCCGATGCAACTTCTTTTCGCGATCTGCTGGGAGAAAATGTCAAACTTACGGCAAGTGCGCTCTTGCGAGTCGATGATGCCAACGCTGCAAGCCTTGATGCTTTCTCTTTAAAAATGGATAGCACCCTAGCCCGCCTGCAGCTGCAGGGCCGGCTGCCAAACACTTCTACTGTGATCATCACGTCCCCCGCTTCAATCAGTTATATGGTAACGCCGGCCGCCCTTAAAAGCCTCCTTAAAGGCCTTGACCTAGCCACCGACACCTATCAGCTGGCACACCAGTCGGCAGTCGAATTCACCTTGGCTCCCTGCACGATTCCGCTCAAGCCCGAAGACATCTCCCGCCTGCGCATGCATGGCGGCTTAAAAGTCGATGACTTATCCTTTTCACACCAAGCGCTGGCCGCATCCGCCCTTGCAACCATCGACAATCTGAATTTAGAATGGGAGATTGATGCGGCTCTACCCAGAATCCTGCTCAATGTCAGCGCCAACACGCAGCTGGATCAGCAAGCCTCCGGCAAAATCAGTGCCAATGCCGCTGTAGACAACTGGCTGGATAAAACGGCAGTTGATTTCTCACAGGCAACCTTTCATATCGGCGCCACCACCTTCAAGCTGCCGATCAAAATTCTGCATGTGCTATTGGGCCGGCACGATTTGCTGCCGTTAATAGGTGATGCCCTGAATATGCGTGCCACCGCTGATTTTACACCGGTAAATAGACAGGGGCTTTTCTCAATCAATCTGCAAAGCGGCCATATCAAAGCCAACACCGCCCTGGCGCTCAGCGACAATGTGCTGCATCTGCAGGAGATACCCAACCAGTCCGAATTCATCTTCGAACTGACACCTGGAGGCTACGATATCTTGCGCAAATGGCTGGATAAGGATGACGTCAGCGACTTTGTCCTTACCGAAACAGCCACTGCCCGTCTCAACATAAAATCCCTAAAGCTGCCGCTCCCTAAAGATTCGTTTCAACCGGCATTTTTAAATGCAGCCTTCGATATCGATCTGCTGGTTGACAACCTTAGCGGAATGAACAGCAAAAACCAGCAAAAAATCTTCCTTACCAAAATGCAGAGCCGTTTGAGCTCTCAAAATCTGGCGCAGATGGTGAAATTCGACTTGCACGCCAAAGGGCAGACCGAGCAAGGCATCTCTACAGACTGGACATTTCTTGGTAACCTCGAGAATGGATTTACCAAGGAGGGTGGCTTGAACAAACACAATTTGTCGCTCACCCTCGATGCTGATATCGATTCATTACCCATATCAATGCTCTGCCAATTCGTATGCGTCGATAGCACCGTGCGGCGGCAGATCGAAGCCGTCATCGGCACGACGCTAAATGCCAAGCTCAAAGCCAAATTGCAGCAGATGAACGGCCCGGTCTTTGCCGAACTGAAGGGCAAGAATGGACACCTGACCATGGACGGCAATATTGCCAACGGCATTTTCAAGCTCAACAAAGATCTGCAAGCCCAGGTAACCGTTACGCCCCAACTTTCTGAATACGTCTTGCAGGATGTCATCCCGATCGTCAATGGGATGCTCAATGCCGATCAACCTTTAAAGCTGACCGTTAGCCATACAGATTTTGCCTTGCCACTGCACGAGCCTTCGCTCTCTACCGTCAATATCAGCACAGCCACGCTCGATCTCGGCAAGGTGCATTTCGCCAGTCAGTCGTCACTTGCCAAAGTCCTTAGCCTGCTCGTTTCTTCCAAAGACCAGCTATCGGTATGGCTCACTCCCCTCTATTTCTCCATCACAGAAGGACTAGTCCAGATCGAACGCGTCGACATGCTCATCAACGACAACTACCCCCTTGCCGCCTGGGGCAAAGTCGATATCGGCAACGATAACGTCAACATGATCATAGCCCTCTCCGGCGCCTCTATCAGCCGCGCCTTTAATGTCCCTGGCATCCCACCAGGCTACCTGCTGCAACTCCCCTTGCGCGGCACGCTCAGCCGTGCCGATATAGACAAGACAAAAGCTGCAGCCAGGATTAGCGCACTTGTCGCCCAAGCCCAGGGCGGCACGCAAGGCTTTGTGCTAGGTACCGTTTTGCACATCGCCGGCGGCGGTTTGAGCGAAAGCGCTCCTCCAGCCCCGACCACCAAGCCATTGCCATGGGCCGATATGCTCGAAGACGAAAATAATGACGCCTCGGCCTCTGACGGCAAAAAAACCTCCAAAAATCCATCCGTAGAAGACATAAAAAAAGGCGCCAGCAACCTGCTAAAGCAGCTTTTTAAGTAGTGGCGGCGGGCTATGATGTAGAAGGGACGAAGCGGACATTGCTAACAGTTTGGGCTCTTCCAGTTTGGCAGGACTCAAAACTCTTGTACTGCTGCAGCGGGTATGTTGTGTATAGATGTTGCCCCACAAACAGGCGCATCGTTGCTCCCGCGACAAACAAGCCCGCACCAGTGCAGCCCAATGGCCGTCTCGGCAGCTCTGAAGGCATTTGAATCCTAAAAAACCGGATGAACCACAGTTTGCCTTGCTTATGGAGATAATAACTCTATAGAATCGTCCGCTTCGGCCATTTTGTCCACATTGTCTGTTAAAAACGACTCAGCTGGCACATACAATGTATGACAAAAGCGCATGATAAAAGTTGAAAATTGAAATTAGGCCGGAAAGAAAAGTAAGCGAAAGACAAAAAAAAACAGCAAAGCCGCTGGGTGCGAGCTTTGCTGTTTGTAAGCCGATTACTACCAGCTGTTGTTGTCACGGCTGCGTGAACCGCCGCCTGAACCACCGCCGTAGCCGCCTGAGCCGCCACGTGAGCCGCCTGAAGAGCCGCCACCGTAGCCGCCTGAGCCGCCGCCGTAGCCGCCGCCTGAGCCGCCGCGGCTTTCGCTACGGAATTCTCTGCGTTCGCCAGCAGGACGATCGGTGCGTTCTTGAGCTAAGCTAACGCGCATGTTGCGATCGAGGTGCAGTTTTTCGTTTAGGCCGTTAGTTGCGCTTAAAGCATCTTCAGCAGTTTCCATTTCGACGAAACCAAAACCTTTGGATCTGCCTGTGTGGTCTGTAATGATTTTTATCGACACGACTTTGCCGAAAGCTTCAAATACTGGTCTTAGTGAATCTTCGGTAGCTTTCCATGACAAGTTGCCGACAAATAATTTTTTCTTCATATCAAAATTCTCCGTTTGGATGAAAGTGTTTACAAATGCACGCTATCATGAGACGTTCCTCATTCACCAACCTAACGGCCTCGCGCCCGGCATTGCTGCCTCATGTTCCAACAAAAAAAAAGCAAAGCAATTTTCCGCATTGGATGCGATGATTTAAGGCACGATATAATCTGGGGAAATAAACAGAGTTTTTGATCCGAAGGACTAACAAACCGAAGATTTAGATCCTAACTAGGCCTTAACGTAGGTTGCAACAACAACTTTATCTGGACTAGCCGATTAGGTTCGCGCTTAAAGCGCCTTTTTGAATAAGTCTGCGACCTCACTAAAGATATGCACTTATATAAAGTATGACGCATCACCAATTTAACGTCTATAGTTTTCGCAGAATTTTTGATTTATTTTTTTACATCCCTTCTACATGTCTGACTTGTAAATTTTTGACTATGCTCTTATAGTCCGTTTTATAGCCTCAGGATTTCTATTTTTAAAGGGTGGATATGGGTTTTGAAATTGTCAGCCAAGTCGATGGTCTTTTAAGCCAACTCTACGACCATTCCAAGAATTTCGTGTCCATTGCCGATATAAAACCCTATGAAAAGATCCTCACCGCTCGGGGTCAAAGCCCCAAGGTGTCATCTGGAGACAGCAAATCATTTTTCGGCTGGCCGCTGCAGGCCATTTCGCGCTGTTGGGACGATATATTCAGCGACTGGGATGCCAATGCCAAACGGAATTTGAGGTGGCTGCAAACTGAACCCAGGCAGACATTCTGTGTGGTGATGAAGCTGCTAGATGCCAGCCTGGAGGCCTCTTGTGAACAGCTTTCAGAAGCCATATTAGCCCTTAAAAACTTATCGAAGTTGCTTATTCCCGCCCAAAAAGGTATTGAAAATTTAGAAGAAACATATGCCACCCGCACGCCTGTCGCCAAGCAGCTCAAAGAATGCGTCAAAGGCGAACTATATGTGTTGAGGGATGTCATTGAAAATGCGCTGATCGGTCTGGAATATCAAAAGTCAAAACAGTACATTTTCGCTAAGTCATTGACAGAGCGAGTGCAATGGGCTGTCGACCTTGCGCTTGTCAGAGAACGTCCGCAAACTTCATTATTGGAAATTCTCAATAGCAAGCACATAGATGCCGAGCTTGTGGAAGTTACCGATAAAGAACAGAAGTCCTCTGTCTATGCTCCCAAACAAGCAACACTGGATCTTACGCGCATCGCTAAAATTTCCTTGCTCTTCGATAATAAGAAAATTGAAATCAACAACGCCTCACATACCGATACTGGCAAATACCTGTTCGAACTCTGCAAAACACTGCCGCATTATATCGCTAAAGAGAAATTCACCCGCCTCAGCCTGCTGATGACGCAGGCGGGGATTGCAGATTCGACAAACACCATCAATGCGATATTCACCTCAATATTAGGCCCCAACATAAGCGTGGCCGGCGGAAAGCAATCCATTTCCCTTGAGATTAAGAACGATGATAACAATGCCTCTACACTACATTTAAACAACGTTTTAGATTACACCGTCACCTCGGCTGCTGATTATTCCACCCATAAAGTCCTTGCCACGCGTACCATCATCATTCCGCTGGCACTCATTCCTGCTAATCCAAAAATTAAAATCCCCGACCGTGCCCTCAAAGACATCAAAGTTATCGATAAAATATCCGACTGCTAACCAAGCACCGCTGCCCTCTCTACTGCACTTTGAAATTGGATTTTCGCCCAATTTTCACCTGGAGACACCGAGAGAAAGAGAAGTGCTGTGCACTTGCAATGTGATAGCTTGTTCATTGACTGGATGAGCCTTCCCTAATCTTTCTCTTTGTCTCTGTGCCTCTGTGGTGAGTTTTAAAGCCCCGCTTTAGTATTTCACCTTTTCTCTCTTTGCTATATATGCTATATTCCCAACAGACCATTCATAACGGAAAAGCTCATGCATACTGTCGAACAAGCTCTAGAAGAAATCAAAGCGGGGAAATTTGTCATCGTGGTTGATGACGAAAACCGCGAGAATGAAGGCGACCTCATCATCGCGGCCGAGAAAGTCACTCCCCAAGCCATAGCCTTCATGGTGCGCTACACCAGCGGTATTATCTGCATGCCGCTGACTGGCGAGCGCCTTGATAAGCTCCACATTCCCCTGATGGTGACTAACAATACCGATTTCCACCGCACGCCATTTACCATCTCTGTCGACTACAACCAAGGCACCACTACCGGTGTTTCGGCCGCCGATAGATGCGCCACCATCCAGGCGCTCATCTCCCCAGACGTCCATGCCGACGACTTCCGCCGTCCCGGCCATATTTTTCCCCTGCGCTATAAACCCGGCGGTGTCCTCAAACGCGCCGGCCATACAGAGGCGGCCATTGACCTCACGCGTCTGGCCGGGTTAAAACCCGCCGGCGTACTCTGTGAAATCGTCAATGAGGACGGTTCGATGGCACGCCTGCCGCAGCTGGAGAAATTTGCGGCCGAGCATCAGCTGTGTTTAATTTCTATTGCCGATCTGATCCGCTACCGGCGGCGCAATGAAAAACTTATCAGGCTCGTCTCAGAAGCGCGCCTGCCGACCGCCTACGGCGATTTTACGGCCCGCGTCTATGAATCGACCATCGATGAGATTCAGCATATGGCCCTCATCAAGGGCTGCGTCACGAGCGCTACGCCGACACTTGTCAGGGTGCATTCCGAATGCCTCACGGGCGATGTTTTCCAATCCCGCCGCTGCGATTGCGGGGAACAGCTCGATATGGCCATGCAGCAGATCGCAGAGGAAGGCCTCGGTGTCATCGTCTATTTGCGCGGACATGAAGGACGCGGCATCGGTCTTGGACATAAAGTGCGCGCCTATCATTTGCAGGATAGTGGACGGGATACTGTCGAGGCCAACCTCGAGCTGGGCTTTCCGGTTGACTCGCGCGAGTATGGCATCGGCGCCCAAATTCTAGAAGATATCGGCGTCCACAAAGTGCGACTATTAACCAATAATCCGGCGAAATATAACGGCCTATCCGGTTATGATTTGGATATTGTCGAGCGTGTGCCGCTGATCTCACCTTCACATGCGGATAATCGCGGTTATATGCTCACAAAGAAAAATAAACTGGGACATTTGCTGGAAATTTAGACAACATCAAGGAAGGTTCATTATGCAAGAATATAGCGGTCAGCTGCATGGCAACGGCATGCGCATCGGCATCGTGGTAGGGCGGTTCAACGACCTGATCACCCGCAACCTGTTAAATGGAGCCTTGGATGGCTTGCGCCGGCATGGCGTAGCTGATGAAAATATTTCTACCGTATGGGTGCCGGGCGCCTTTGAAATCCCTCTCATCGCCAAGCAGATGGCAGTTTCTGCCCGCTATGATGCCATCATCTGCCTTGGTGCCGTCATCCGCGGCGCCACCCCCCATTTCGATTATGTGGCCGGACAAGCCGCCGCGGGCATTGCGCAGATAGCCTTGGAGAATAATATGCCGGTGATCTTCAGCGTACTCACCACCAATACCATCGAGGAAGCGCTGGAACGCAGCGGCAGCAAGGCCGGCAACAAAGGCTACGACGGCGCCATGACGGCCATAGAAATGGTCAACCTCATGCGCCAGCTTAAGCAGCCTAAGCATGCCGCCATGGGCAGCTGCTGCATGACGGCTTCTAAAGCTGCCATGCCCACCCATACCTAAAAAACGGCAGGGACAGCGCGCATGTAACAAACTTATTAATAAAAATTCACCACCGAGGCACAGAGACACAGAGAAAACGGCAGAAAAAAGTAAACAAATTAGATAATCGGACAGACAGGTTTAGCGCAGATAGTTATAACGCTGGGGCTGTGAAGGCTGCCCTCGGATTTCCTAAGCCATCCTAATGACTATTGATTCCGACCGAGGCTTTCCTCTACTTCTACTATGTTTAACCTGTCATCTTATCATCCTGTGCTTATATTTTGCTGCTTGTTCCCTGTGCCTTTTGACTCTTCCTCCTATCTTCCTTTACGTTTTAGAGCCTTGTTATTTCCCATAATGGGAAGGTTCCGCTCGTGCCGCTTTGCGTTGCATTTTTGGTTCATCACGCAAATGAGTACCTAATTAACAAAACCCTAAGAGCAATCTCCATTTTTCTTCTCTGTGCCTCGGTGTCTCGGTGGTGAATCTTTCCGTAATACCTTGATTAATAATACTATACCTCCAACAAGCAGATTTCACCACAGAGGCACAGAGTCGCAGAGAAGGTCGGGAAAACCTCATGAGTACTCATTTGCGTGATGAGCCGCATTTTTGTGTACAAGCCCTTCCTCGCAACGCGGGCTAATTTATTTTTTAGATTGATGCATATACATTAATGTATATTTATATCGGCTTTGCACAATTTTGATGCCTTAAGCACTAAAGTGGTCCCCTTTGTCTAGACAAAAAATGGGAAAAGTTAAGCTAATAACCTCAAGTTTTTGTTGTTCTTGCAGCTAAAGGGGGAGTTTGAGGGGGCTTGCCCCCTCAAGTTCCTTTAAAAATCAAGGTAATCCAAGTCCAACGAAGGCGGAAGGGGGGTAAGGGGGCTTGCCCCCTTTTCCTAAAGGCTCTGCCTAGAAAAATACACCTCCGCAGGCGTTTTATAACCCAGTCCTTGGTGTGGCCTGCTCTCGTTGTAAAACTTAAAATAACTCTTAAGTCCATTACGGACATCTTTTAAG
>CAWHMU010000043.1:0-21083 GCA_963830365.1 uncultured Chlamydiae bacterium | reverse complement strand
AGTCAACTTATGCCATGGGCGTCCCCTTTAAAGCCAAATCATCAACAAGAACTCAGGAAGAAATGGCTGATAAGGAAATCCATGATCGCAATAACATTGAATTTTCATCCAAATTACAAAGTTATTTCTTTGAAAATGCATATAAACACACATTCGATGACATCAAGAATTATGCAGAACTTGCCGACTACCGTGATCTTGTCCAATGCACTTGGAGCCTTTTCAAAGAAGAATTTACCAAACAGATGGAGATGCTACTTCTCGAAGATGAATTCAAAGAAGTATCACCAAATATGAAGTTTTCAATTAATGCTGATATTCGTTGGATTTAAACCAGGTCGAGCACGGCAAAATAATGGCAGAAGCTGCCGGCCAAAACGAAGAGATGCCAGACGCCATGCTTCCAGGGCAGCGTCTTCCACATAAAGAAGATGGTCCCCAGGGTGTAAAAAAAACCTCCCGCCGCCAGCCACAGCAGCGTCGACAGCGGCAGTTTCTGTATCAATACCGGCCAGGTGAAGACGATCAGCCACCCCATGGCCAAATATGCCAGCGTCGAAAATACCTGGAAACGATGCACGGTATATAGCTTGAAGATGATGCCGATGACGGCAATGCCCCATTCTATCACCAGCAGATTGTAGCCGTCGCCAGTTCTAAGCGGCCCGACAGCAAACGGGGTATAGGTGCCGGCAATCAGCAGATAGATGCAGGCATGATCCACAATTTTAAGCCTGTGCTTGCGCCGCTTGTCTTTGCAGTCATGGTAGCTGGCCGAAGCGGCATACATAGCCACCAAAGAGGCGCTATAGATGATAACGGCAGCAAGAATATGGTCATCCCCATAAACGGCGGCATAACCGATCAAAAAGACTGCGCCGATAACGCTCAATACCAACCCCAGCAGGTGGCTTAAATGATTAAAACGGTCCTCTTCCGCCGTCTCCCCCGATACCGGGCATCTCTCACCTCTCATTTATCACCTCTCATCGTCCAATATCCACTCAACTGTCCACCCAATGGGCGTCATATATTATATAGTTTATCTCTTTACGCCTTTGCGATCTCCTAAATAACAAATCTCAAGACTTGAAACCATATTGCTGAGCTCCTTAGGAGCGGCCATATTTGTAGCCCATGGTGTAGCGCCAGCCGGCGCAAACCGTGGGTCATCACATAATCAATTTAGCCCCAAGGGGGCGTTATAATTTCCCTCCTCGATTGCTAACGAAAAATGAAATCCCTAAATTCAATTATAACGCCCCTTTGGGACTGGGTTATTTTTTATTATGACCCACGGTTTACGCCGTTGGCGGCCGAGTAGTTAAATGGACTTTCACCATAAAACCCTCACAGAACCGTACGTGAAGCTCTCACTTCATACGGCTCGTCTGTCCAAATCGTGTCTCTGCATCCATTGCCAATTCGCAAAAAGATTTGATTCTCTTTTTCTTATTCTAGATAACCAGTCTTTTGCTTTTAGCCAACTATGCTTCAACTTCTCATATTTCTTCTTTGCCCATTTCATCAAGACAGTGTCTACATTCCTCATTATAGGCCAAAGTTCAGACGCATTAAATTTCCCATAATAATTTATCCATCCTGATATGACTGGATTTATTATTTTGGTGAATTCTCTTAGATTTCCATTCGGTTTGACTTCTTTTAACCAGCTTTTTATTTTATCCCTTGCTTTCTGTTTTGCCTTGTCGCTAATTGCCGGAGTAAAATTTACAAAGAGTTTACCTTGTCGATTTCTTGACGATCTCGGTCTAAAAGTATAGCCTAGAAAATCAAATTTCTCGTTTTGGTAGTTACCTCGTCTATTTGAGTCTTTGCAATATACGATTTTGGTCTTCTCGGGATGCAATTCAAGCTTGCACTCTTCAAGTCTTTTCCTGATGTCTTCTTTAAGTTTTACCGCCTCTTCTTCGGTTCTACAATGTACTACAATATCATCTGCGTATCTTTCAAATGGATTTCCAGAATAATTTCTTTTCATCCATTCATCAAATGCGTAGTGCAAGTAGAGATTGGCTAATAGTGGACTTATTACGCCACCTTGTGGGGTGCCTTTTGTCCTTTTCACCAAACTTCCGTCTTTGGCTTCTGCAGGGGCTTCTAACCATCGTTGCACATATATGAGAATCCAAGGTTCTTGTGTGTGCCTTTTGACAGCACGCATCATGAGTTCATGATCGATGTTATCGAAAAATCCTTTGATATCTATATCCAAGATCCAGTCATACTTCCAACACATCCTTCTGGCTACTTCTACGGCATCTAATCCCGATTTATTTGGTCTATATCCGTACGAGTCATTATGAAAATGCGGCTCTATCAATGGTTCTAGATACATTTTAACAACCATCTGTGCAATTCGGTCTCCTACTGTGGGAATCCCCAACTCTCTCATCTTTCCATCTGCTTTAGGTATTTCTACCGTTTTAACAGGCGGCGGAAAGTAGCTTCCAGATGACATCCTATTCCAAATCTTGTAGAGATTCCTTTTCAGATCATTCCCAAAATCTTGAATAGATACATCATCAACTCCTGCTGAACCTTTATTGGCTTTTACACACTCATATGCTTCCATAAATGCATATTTAGAAATATGATACGATTTTGCCTTCTCCATTTAGGTCATTCCTTTCGGTTGTCTATTTTGAAATCGGCTGGACAGGAGACCCCTTCGCTCCATCTTCGTTACAAAGACTTCTTCACTACTACGAATCTCTCCGCCCTCGTGCTACGCCTTGGTACTTTCGTCCTCGGATTTCGTATCCTTGTGACTTTTCCCTTATCATCGTAGCGACAAGTTCAAACGTTCCGTACTTTAAGCCTAGATTAGGTTCATGTTACCTCTGTGCCGGACACAATCCAACCAGTACATCAGGTTTCCGTTGGACTCTTCCTAGAAACGTGTAGAGATCTCTAGTTTTTATGTCACTTATCCCACTTTCGACACTTACTTACGGTACTTACTTGTTGTTCATCTCCCTAATCATCACCTGATGTGATCTGGTCACACCTTTTCTCTTAACGTTCACCACAAGTAGCATTTAACTAATGCAGCTTAGAGTGGTTTGAATCAGCACCTGTATGCCGATCCGAGGGGTCTTCCCTCATCTTATAATACAGCTATGTTTCCCTCCTTGCGGAGGGAAACATTCGTTTCACAACTACACTGTGGGCTACAAATATGGCCGCTCCTAAGGAGCTCAGCAACATGGTCAGTCTTGAGATTATGTTATTTCCAGTTATGGGAGGGGTTCCCGCTGCTCCGCTTTGCGTTGAATCAAATTCACAAGCTAGCACCTACACTGCATCAAATCGACCGCACATCGCTTTTCTATCCTGCTTATCATGCCATCCTGCTATTTTATTTTTAACCCGATATATCATCTACCCGCCTAACTTTTTCTTTACTCCCGCCAAATCTTTAACTTTTGAAATCGCCCCTTGCACAAAAACCCCACATCCCGTTACCATATCTTCATCAGTGTGCAACTTATAAAGCTGCCGACTACCCAATCTATACGGAAAGATGGCTGAGTGGCCGAAAGCACGTCCCTGCTAAGGACGCATACTCGTGAGGGTATCGAGGGTTCGAATCCCTCTCTTTCCACACCCAAGGCTTTGGCACTAGCAATAGCGCCAAGGCCTTTTTTATTTCATCCCGCTTTAATCCCAGCTCAATACAGCTCAGGATCCTCCGGCATCAGCCCGTTATATGCCGCGCCTTCAAAAATCAACGCCCCTTTGACGACCTCCCCATAGGCCGAAAAGAGCGGGAATACCCCACGGAAGTGCACGCTTTGGAAATAGGGCTGCAACTCCTGCAAGTACTTGTCTGCCATCTCCGGCACGGCAAGCTTAAGCTGCGGCATGTTTTCGACGACCACAAAAAAAGCCCGCCTGCCCAGCTGCTGATGCGCCGGAGTCGGCCAGAAGGAGAACTGGTTTTTGCGCACGCCATGCAGGTTGAAGAAATACGCCCGCTTCTGTCCCGGACCATAAAAGCTCAGTATGCTGGCCATCTGGTATTTGTCGCCGCACAGGAAATCCTTGGCCGGATCATACCCCATCTGCTGCAGCGGTTCTGCCAAGGCCTTCCATCCCACATTGTGCCTGAAAGGGTTGACGCGGTAGGGGATTGGCAGGCGGCTGAAGATGCTACCCGACTGCACCGCCGGCAGGCTGAAGATAAAAGCGCACAGCACAACCGATAACCCTAGCCCTGCTACCAGCCACTGCCTGCGCACCGCCAGCCCCTCGCCCACATACCATCCCACCACCACCAAGCCCGTGGGATAGGCAAAGATAGCCCAATTGCCCTGCAGCTTCATGAAAATCGACAATACACACGCTAGCGCCAGGATAGCCACCGTTAAAAATCCGCAAAATACCACCCCTGGCGCTACCCTCAGCCGTTTCTTAAACATCTTCCATAAAGCCAGCAGCAAAATCCCAAAAACGATCGGCGAGACCAGCGCTACCTGCGCGCCGATAAATTCCAGCACATTGCCCGTCAGCCACGCCCCGGCCTTGGCTTTGCCATGCCCACCGGCCACAGTCGACAGCACATGCCTAAAGGTCGCCCACTCATGCGTGGCATTCCAGTAGATACTTGGCAGCAACGCCGCAAGCGACAGCAGCAGGCCGGGAATAAGGCGCCAGGATCTAAGGCACGGATAGTAAAACCACGCCGCCAGCACGAAAATCCACAAACTATAAATCGGCCACTTAAATAGCGCTCCTCCAAGTATCAAAACCCCCACGATGGCATAGCTGGGCGTCTCTGCTTGCTGGATCTTACTGACCAGATAGGCACAGGCCGCCGTCCAAAAGAGCATCATCCCCCCATCCGTGATGGCCAGAAATGAGCCCATCACGCCCATCGGCGTAAAGGCCATCGCCGCCCCCGACCAAAAGCATGCGGCAGGGGACAAACGGCAGCCTTTGGCTGCGGCATAGACTAACAGCGCCAGCACAAAACCCACGGCTACGGCCATGCTGCGCACACCAAGCTCCGTATTGCCGAACAGGGCGCTCCCCACCCATATCTCCCAGGCGATGCCGGGCGGCTTGCTGTAATACCCGAAGTCCAACAGGCGGCTCCACGTCCAATATTGCGCCTCATCCGGCCCAAGTCCAATGCCGGCATACAGAATCACAAAAATCATGGCCAGCGCCTTAACGCCCAACAGCCCGCACAACAATGAAAAATAACGCCCATGCGACATAAGAAAACACCTCAAAAAGTTGACGGGTTTCGCACCGTCATATTCTCCATAAAAACCTTACATCATACTTCAATGTCATGGATTTTAAGAAGTCCAAAAAATACCTCCTTATGGGTCATCGCACAAATGAGGGCGTTGCAAAAATAGCGCCGATGATTTTTTGCAACGCCCTCATTTGTGCGATCAACCTTCATTACGACTTAATTTGCTTGCCGAATTAGCCAACTTTTTTTTAAATAAAAACTAATAATAAAAAGGCCGTTTATAGCTCTTTTTCTCATTTATTTACTGGCTTTTTTAAACACTAAATTTTAAAATATTGTAGTCAACACCTACTTAGGATGCCCACATGCCAACGGCAGCACTCAACGCATCGCTTTCCAGACGCACGCTGCAGCCTGCGCCACAAGCTCATAAACGCCATCTCCTCGATATGCGGCGCGTGGCCACCATCATCTTAGGCGGCGGCCAAGGCTCCCGCCTCTACCCGCTAACTATGGCCCGCTGCAAGCCTGCCATGTGCTATGGCGGTCGTTACCGCCTGATCGACATCCCCATTTCCAACTCCATCAATTCCGGCTGCCAAAAGATCTTCGTGCTGACACAGTTCCTGGCGCGTTCGCTGCACCAGCACCTCTTTGCCACCTACCGCATGGATCCCTTCTCCGCCGGCTTTGTCGAGGTGCTGCCGGCGGAAGAAAAACTCAAGCATAAAAACTGGTTCCAAGGCACCGCCGATGCCGTACGCCAAAATCTCGATTATTTCGTGGAGACCCCGGCCGACTACTTCCTTATCCTCTCCGGCGACCAGCTCTACAACATGGACTTTAGAAACCTGCTGCACTTCGCCCAAGAAACACAAGCCGATGTCGTCGTAGCCTGCCTGCCTGTGGCTGAAGCTGATACCAAACGCATGGGCGTAATGCAAATCGATAGTTCCAACTTTATTACCTCCTTCAGCGAAAAACCGCAGCTGAAACGCGAGTTAACTAAGATGCGTCTGCCTGCCAATGAGAGCATACGCTTAGGCCTTGACCCCTTAAAAAAACTCGACTTCCTCGGCTCCATGGGCATCTACCTCTTCAAACGCCAGGCCCTGCTCGACCTGCTGCAGCAAGACAGCAGGGAAGATTTCGGCAAACACCTCATCCCCACACAAGTGGACAAGGGAAATATCGCCGCCTACATTCACCCGGGCTACTGGGAGGATATCGGCACGGTGGCATCTTTCTACCAGGCCAATATGGCCCTGACACAGCCCAACCCGCCCTTCAACTGCTATGATGAAGATTGGCGCCTCTATACCGGCCACAATAGCTTACCCGGGGCTCGCGTGTCAAACACGCATGTCACCCATTCCATCCTGTGCGAAGGCTCAACCATCGCCGCCGATGAAATCACCGGCAGCATCATCGGCCCCCGCTCCATCATCCAACACGGATGCATCATCCGCGACTCCTACCTCATGGGGAATGACTTTTTCGCCCTCAATGTCGAAACCTCCCAGCTGCCCGAAAAATTCCAGATCGGCGAAAATTGCCTCATCCGCCGCGCCATCATCGACAAACACGCCTGCCTCGGCAATGGCGTACAGCTGATCAATAAAAACAAATTGGACCATTACGATAGCCATAACATATATATCCGCGATGGCATCATCATCGTGCCGCGTGGCGCCACCATCCCCGACGGCTTCATTCTTTAAAAATTAAACGCTTTACTTTCAGGAGTCTTTTTATGGCGGTATGGGCTTTAGCAGACCTACATCTTTCTTTCGGCGTGCCAGGCAAAAGCATGGATCTCTTCGGCGACAAATGGGCTGGCCATCCTGAAAAAATCCGCACCCACTGGCTGCGTCTGATCGCGCCGGATGACCTTGTCCTCCTCCCCGGAGATATCTCGTGGGCCATGCATACCGAAGATGCCCAGCCAGATCTGGACTTCATCGCCGCCCTGCCCGGCACCAAGGTGATGATCCGCGGCAATCACGACTATTGGTGGAATTCGCTGAATAAGGTCGAGAAAATCCTCCCCCTTCCATCCATGTGATCCAAAATAATGCCTTTGCCTGGCATGATGTCGCCGTCTGCGGCGCGCGCATGTGGGATTCACCTGAATATTCTTTTGGCCCCTTCATCGATTATATCGACAACCCCAAAGCCAATGCCCTTACGCATGTCGATACGCCGTCCGAAGCCGAAAAGATTTTTGAGCGTGAACTAGGACGCCTTGAATTGAGCCTGCGGGCCCTGCCGCGCGACAGCAAAATACGCCTGGCCATGACCCACTACCCTCCCATCGGAGCCGACCTGCAGCCCTCGCGTGTCTCTGCCCTGCTGGAAAAATACCACGTCAGCCACTGCGTGTTCGGCCATCTGCATAACGTAAAACCAAACTCCCTGCCTTTCGGCCTGAAAAATGGCGTAAATTACCGCCTTACCTCCTGCGACTACCTCGATTTCACCCCCATCCAAATCCTGTAAAAGTCCCAATTATGTAGCGGAGACTTCAGTCTGCGCTCGTTAACCATCTTATTATTAGGTAATTACACAAATCCAGGTATGATTTCTCGGGAATTTAGGTTAAAACCCAATGTCATCAAAATAAAAAACAATGCAAGTGTATTTCCTTGCGTCGTCGCGTCTCCTCTGCGTCTCTGCGTTAAACTTTCTAGAAAGTATTACTGTAGGAAAACTTGAATCATTGTACCTAGTCAATGGTCTGTGAATCCAATTCCAACGCAGAGACGCAGAGGAAACGCGACGACGCAAGAAGCTACCTGGTGTTAGGTTTAGGCTGGATCTTTATGAATGAAAAATATAAAATATTTTTTATTTTGATGACATTGGGTTCAAACCTGTGCAAACAAGCGCAGACTGAAGTCTACGCTTTAATACCACCCACCGTCTTTACTGGCAGCTCGTCTTAAGACAAAAAAAAGAGCAAGGCACTCTACGTCGCCTTGCTCTTAAAATTTCATACCCAATTAACAAAATTAATTAACGGATCGGACAGGCCCCTGTAGCACATGTCTCGGCCGACTCCTCATCGCGCACCTCGATACCGGTATAGTCGATATCCTTCAATCGTGACACATAGGTGTCATAGGCTTCCTTGGTAATCACCTCTTGCGGCAGATAGGCATAGCCCAAATCTTCCGCATTTTTGGTCGGATCATTGCGGAAAAGGAAGGAAACACCCACATAGCATTCCCAATTTTTCAGCAGCCAGTCGATGATCGCCGGCACTTCCGAAGGTTCATAGGAAACCGTATTGGAAACGTTCTGTTCACACCAGGTTTCCTGCAACAGGCGATACCACTCAAGCTGATCGACGGCCGATTCCGCATTGATCTCCACCTCTTCGACCTTGCCATTTTTACGCGTCACATTGGTACGCGTGAATAACACGCTGTCGTACTTCACAGGAAACTTCACCAGTACCGACTCCGGTTCAAAAGGTTTTTCAATGACCGAATAGCCTGCCGTACGGAAACGCGTCACCAGCGGATCATGCTTGGAATAGGTGATGTTGTTAAACAGGTATTTCCCAAGCGGCATATGGATACCCTCCGGCACTTCACCCCATTCCACCGTCCCCATGATCTTGCTGAGCGTGCCGCTCGGCTTGACACAGGTGACGTTTTTCGGCAGCGGCGCATTGAGCTCATTGGCCATGCTATAGGCGGCACTGACGGTGATATTGCGCATACGCTTGTAATCATAGGCCGTAAGATCAGGTCTGGCACGTATGCCAGTCAGGCCGACGCCGCAAAGATGCAGAAACTGGTTGTTCAAATGCCAGGCTTCCTGCAGGATCTCATCACGCAAATTGACCATCGTCTGGCGGTAATTCATCCGGCCGGCAATATACAACGCCCGCTCAAGACCGACTTTATCCCCTTTAAAAGCCAACACATTGACTTCTGTCAGGTTGCAAAAACTCTTGTTCCCCAACAAAATTTCAACACAGGGGTTGCAGCCTTTAAACCAAGGCGCCCGCCTTTCTGCTTCACCAGCATTGATAAAGCCAGGCTCTGAACCTCCCGATTCCAGCATCAGCTGAAAGAGCTGTTCCAATTCCTGCCTGGAAGGCTTGGCGCGGAATAGCAGGCTGTTGTTCGACTGCTGGCGGTGGGCATTGCCCTTAAGCCACCATTCTTTCTTGGCCAAAGCAAACTCTTCCCATTCCGGCTGTCCGTATTCAAACAGCGCAATCTGCGCCGAACGGCGGCTGGAAAGGATCGTACCCAACCAGTTGACAATATCAAGGATATCCATGCGCGTCAGCAACTGGTCGGAACGGTCGGACAAAATCTTGGCAATCGCTTTGAAGGCTTTGGATATCTGCTCGTCACCGGAAGAAATCCAGCCATAGCCTTTAAGGCGTGTGCCGGCGGGACGAATTTCAGAAAAATCCAAAATCAGGCTTCTGGCAGGGAATTTACCGGCCACAAGCTTGCCGATGGCTTTTGCCCAGGCAATGGCCGAATCGCCAACTTTAATCGTCCATGTATGCGTCTGGGGATCATAAGTCTCAACATTGTGCTGCACGCCGCCTTTGGCGGTACGGTTCGATCGGATAACATTGATTTCATGCAGGGGGCGTCTGAAACCATTAAGCGTGCCTGTAATCGGTCTGAAACCTACGCCGCAGCCTTGCAGCAGGAGCCACAGGACATCGACCATATCATAAACAGTTTCTACATGCGTATAGGAACAGTTGAACATGCTGGACTCGCGCGTACGGCTAAGCTCGGTCCCACCCAGCCACAAAGTCCGTCCCGAAGCCGAAATATGTCGGTTGAGAATCAGATAGCGCATTTCCTCAAGTTCATCATCTTCCCGTTCATTTAGCGAACGCCCTAATGCCCGCTCCCACAGCCATCCTTGATGGCTGACGACGCGTTCTACCACTTGTTCCCAGCTCTCAAGCAGGGTATCCCCCTCGCGAATCGGACGATGATAAGTACGCAGTGCCGTCGCCACGGCCCGCGCTGTTGGTTTTGTCATGAATCTCCCCCCGTTAAATATAATTTTATCACATTCTTCCCTAGTACGCAACGCATTGTAGCTCTTAAAACACAACATGTTGTGTTGCTTCAACACGCAAAGCACAACAGCTTGTGTTTTTCGTCCCTTGATATCGGTGTTTTGAGCTTTAAAGTCAAGACGGAGATTTATTTTGAAATCGCTTTTAGCACCCCTAAGAGGGGTCTTGCTAGGCTTCTGAAAATAAGGAAGATGCAGTGGAATTTAGCATTTCAACGCCAAAAGCACTTTACACTCAGCTTCAACAGGTTAACGCGAAATAATTTTAATAAATTCTTTTAATTGCGGCTCGCGGCGATCGAACTTTTTCTCGCCATCATGCTTTTGGCGTTGCTTCAACAACGATAGCAGCGCTTCCTCCACCTGTTCGCAATCCAGACGGTGAAAGAAATCGGCGCAGATCGACAGCAAAGCTTGAAAATCCTCTTCGATCTGCAACAGATCCGTCGTCTGACGCACCAAACGCTCAAAAGTCTCCCGATCACCATTGCGCACCATGAAGGAGAGGATTTCAAGATTGAGTTCAAGATCCGGCGGACTTGATTTATCTTCGATTAGCTCCCTGATCATCAGCGTGGCTTCGGCAACGTTATTATTGGCTGCCAGCAGCCGCGCGCGCAAGAATTCAAACCATTTCACGTCATGCAAATAATTGAGAAAACCATCCAGCAGCTCATTGGCATAGGAATAGTTGCCTTCATCGATCAGTTCGGCAATGAAGTCATGCAGGAATATTTCAATATCATTGGCACAGCCTGACTCGATGCATTCAAAGGCTTCGACCGGATCTGATCCATTGTCGACATTCTCATCAAGAATGGCTTGCAGGTTGGCCAACGCATCCTGAATGGATTCAATACTTTCAACTTGTCCTCCATCAAAGAGGTGTATCTGATGGTCGAGCTCGTCACAAAAAATCGATAAACAGTTTTTTTCCGGCAACAGGCGGCGCCATAGCTCAAAGATAGTCAGATAAACTTGATCTTGCGTCTTGGTATCGGCCTCGTCAAAATCGGCCAGCAAGGCATCTGTTAAATCTTCCGGCGTGTCAACACTCTCCGCATAGATCTTAAATGATGACTTGTCAAGGCATATGCCCTTGTCCTCAAGTCTTTCAAAAAGCACATCCAAAGGCATGGCGCGGTAATCTTCCACTTGCCATGGCTCCACATCCAAAGTGGGATCCATGACCCAATTCATGCGCAATGAGTTATAAAGGGGACGGCGATTGATTTGCATAATAAAAAAGGGGGTTATTGATACCAACTACCAGTTATTATAAGGGATTTCGAATTCCCAAACCAGTATTCATATCACATCGGCTACAAATTACCTACTAATTTGGACAAAAAAACCAGTAGGGGGCAAAAGCGTGGTTGTCAAATTCTCACTAGATCATGGTATAGGCTTGAGGTGCGACAATTCCTTACCGGCAAAGTAATGCCCCATAGATACATCCGGAGTTTTTTAAAAAAGTTCTACGAATAATTATTGCTTTATCTACATCAAATTGGTAAAAAATTAAACCGCGCCTATACGCCTCTATACAGGGCTTTGTGAAAATTCACCAAAGTTTTGGCAGTTCCTATTGCTAAATATCGAAAAAATTGCTGGAGTATCGATGAAAATTAAATGGCTGTTCTTTTTTATCCCGCTTCTTTTAGGCCAGTTATACGCCTCCAAAGAAGCTTATAGCCGCTTCAATTATGACACGGGGCGGTGTCATGACATTTCAATTACCACCCCCTATCGGACCGGCAGCACCTTAGTTTATAACGTGGTGCGTACTATCTTAGGCAATGCCGACGTGATGAAGCAGCATTTTCCAGGCCACACCCCGGACAATTTTACTCAAGACGATTCGAAATTACAATATGATTTAGTTAATAGCTTTTTAATCAGAAATTGCCCATCACTGCATATCTGTACTATCCGCAATCCAATCCACGCTTGTTATTCTTCAATACGCGTGTGGTATCTTGAAAACCAAATAACTCAGGGAAATGGCATCGATCTTGACGAGGCAAACAGGGTTATCGACAAATATATCACAGCCTATATCAATCAAATTAATCAAATGCGGCTTTTTCTGACGACCTATAAAAATCGCATCATTTTAAAGTACGAACTTTTTGAAAATGATATCGGTTATATTATAGATACACTCCAAAAGGTTTTTACCTTCAACGTTTCGCAAGCCGATCGAGATTATGTCATCACCAATTTTGCCAAGGAAAACATTAACAATCTGACCAACGAATATAAAGATTTTTATGCCTTTGATACCGAAACCCGCTTCCACGGCAACCATATCGACGAGGGGAATGTCCCCGCCGAGGTCAAAAACATGATCATGGAAATGATACGGGATAAACTCAAAGTCTATGAAAAAGACATTCAATGGTATGGCTACGAGCTATAACTTTTAGTGGTGTTCGGTCAAATTTAAGGCCTTATTCACCCCTTTGGTCAAAAAAACCGATTGATTATGGCAAGCCCCTCTCCGTGCTCTCTGTGCCTCTGTGTTTGATTTTTTTGAAACACAGAGGCACAGAGACCACGGAGAGGGGATAGAGAAGATAGTATCATCGTGACCGAAAGTTTTCCTATGAAGGTGAACAGGGCTTTAACCTATTCGGTCAAAAAATGAATTTTTTCATTTACAGATCAATGATAAAAAAGCGACTCATGATGAAGCTCTGGGTTATTTGGCTTTTATTTCAAAAAATCATGGTTGCTGAGCTCCGAAGGAGTGGCAATATTTTCAGCCCACGGTGTAGCGTCGAAGATGCAAACCGTGGGATATGCAAATAAAATAATTTAGCCCCAAGGGGGCGTTATAATTTAAGCCTCGATAGTATCAATAAAAATGAAACGGCAAAAATGCAATTATAACCCCCCTTGGGGCTGGATTGTTTTTTTGTTATGACCCACGGTTTGCGGCGAATGGCGCCACACCATGGGCTACAAATATTGTCGCTACTTTGGAGCTCAGCAACCATGACTTTTTAAAAAAATTAATGGCGGGGATTTCAGCCTGAGCCACCTTTTTTGACACAGAGCTGTAACCGAAAGTTTCCCCTGTAAAGGTGAGCAAAGCCTAACTTTTAATTATTTATTAAACGGATTGACTCCTGCGGCACGTAGCCCAAATCACCGCCCGGCGTCGACAGCTTGAGCCAGCTGCCGTCAGGCGAAACACCCACCACCTCCACCTTGCTGCCGGCCGGCAGGGGCTCTTTGGCTGCCGCCGCATAGTACAGGCCTGCATCGCGCCGCAGCTCGGCCGACTGTACCATAATGCCCTCAATAGGCGCCAAATAACGCGTATAGCCAAGGCTGATAAGCATGATGGCCATGCATATCAGCGCAACAATGGCGCCCCTTTTAAACCAAGCGCTTTGACTCCAGATGCAGCCGGAAAATAAAAATAGAGCCGACAGACTAAATACGAAAAATAGCTGCAGTCGCTCAGGCAAAGAAAGATAGTAATATCCAAATAACTTGGCAATGGCACCAGCCGGCACATCAGGCGAAAGCTGCAATTTATCCTGCGCCGACTCAAGATTACCCGCCACCTTCTCTGACCGCGGCATCAAAGCCTTAGCGCGTTCGTAATAGAGGATCGCCCTTGGATATTGACCCAACTGGAAGTAGGTGTTGCCGATATTATATGCCAAATGACCATTGCCAAAATCCGGCTGATAGTCATGCTCCAAGGCAAGATAAAGCTCCAACGCCTGATTAAAGGCCGTCTTTCGCCCATCGATGGTCCTGGCAGCTTCCCCCGGCGGTAGCTGTCATCAGCCTCTTGCAGGCGGCTGTCAGCAGGTCTAAAATTCAGCGCTAAAATGAGCAGCAGCAGCGCTGTCATAGACAATACCAACAAGGCTTTTACACCATTCGTCAGGCTAGGTATCATGCATAGCCTCCTTGGCCGGTAGCGGCGGTTTAATCTCTTGAATCTGTTTTAATAGTGCCTGCGCCTGGGAATTTATCGCGGCATAAGACGATATGTTCTTGCCGGCAAAGCGCTTGGCTTGCAGCTCCAGTAGAAAGACGCGCACCTTCCCGCTTAGTCCGTCCGTTGCCAACTCCTCATCAGCCACCTCCATGGAAGGCGATAGCTGAGTTTGACATAGCGCCTGCCTTAAGGCCAGGCTGATGCCTTCAAAATAAGCCGCTGAACCTTCAGGATGTGCTAGCGCCCGCCGCATAAGATCCTGCGTCGTAAGAGGCTTGATCTTAAGTCTTTCGCTCTCAAGATAATTGCACAGCTGTCTTTGATAGATCAGCAACGCTATCCCGAGCGGCAGCAAGACCAATACCAACCAGGTGCCGCCAAAGTAGTTATGCACATCGCCTGCCTTAAGACTAAAAATACCTTTAATTTCAATGGCCGGCGCCGCATAGCCTTCACCCTCAGTGACTTTAACCTCATTGACAGGCTGAACTTGATGCGTAGGCATAATCTGAGGGACAGGGATTACCTCATCAGCATGTCCTCCCGCTGTCTTGTTTACCTGCTGGGGCATGGCATCGGCAGCTTTTACCGTCAGCGGCAACGGCGGGCTATGCAAGACGGTATAACGGCCAGTGTCTGGATCGAAAAACGAAAATTCGATGCTCGGAATTTCTTTGATATCGGCTGTCAGCGGTCGCAGCCGCACAAGGCTTTGCTTGACTCCCTCGGAAATGGTTACCACCGGCGGCAGATCGCTAAAACGAAAGAAACCGCTAAATCCCGGCTGCCGCGCAATGGACGGTAGAGGCACATTCCGCAGGTTTCCCTGACCTGAAATGTCGATGACCAACGCCAGCTCCTCACCAACCTTCCTTTCACCAGCACTCTGCAACGTCACCTTAAATTCAAATTTCCCCACCGCCCCATTGAATGAAAGTGGCTGTCCCTTAGTTGGAAATGGCAGCACCGTGACTGTCACCGCCGGCGCAGAGGAGGTTAGCTTGTCTGCACTTGGAATATGCTTTCCCAAAGCATCGATGCTATAGGCATAACCCTCAATCAACGAGGGACCAAAGACATAATCGCCAGCCGTAACCCCTTCTACCTCCTGTCCGATCTCACTGACGCTTAGCTCGCCCTGCGTGTAGTCTTTGATTTCCTTTTCACCGATTTTAATCAACCCTTTCGCGTCCAGCAGCGGCAGCTGCTCAACCGTCAAATCGATATCACCGCTATAAAAATAGCGGTAATATAATTTTGTGCGCTGCCCGGGATATAAAGACGCAGGTCCGGCAATGCCGGCTTCCAGCCGCAAACTAGCCGCCGTAGCAACCTCTCTTGCTTTCGCCACTGCCGGCGGCCGGCTTTCGTTTGGCACGGATGCCGCCGCAGGCGCTGAAGGGGGAGGCGCGCCAGGCTTAAGCACCGCAACGGTGTAGCTGGACATTGACGACCAATATTTTTTACCCCCCACTAACACGCTGATGGGCGGCAACGCATATAACCCCGCCGCCTTGCCCGGTATGTGGAAGTTGTAAATGGAGATGACCACCGGCGGTGCAAGCGCCACCTCCTTGACAAAATCGACGGCCAGCGCCTCCTTATCCAAATAAAAACTGCCACCATCCACGCGCTGATTTTGATCATGCGTCACCATGACGGTGCCGCTAAGAGGCTGGTCGGCATAGGCCGAATAAGGATCTATCTCGGTAGCGATTTTGACTTCAACACCGCCAAGCGGCAGCCACGCTAACGTCAGCATAAAAAAACAAAGTGCTCTACGGCATTTCATCACCGGCTTTACCATGGCCTCTCTTCTCCTTTGTTGCTAGGTGACGTTTGCAGCTCCGGCCGGCTGCGATCATCGCTTTCCATCTCCTGTAGCTGGCTCAGCAAATCATCGAAAGCGGCCTGCTGTGACAGTGAGGTCGCGGGCGCGGTGGGATTTTCCGGCGCGGCCTTTTGCTCTTCTGCCGCGACCCCTGCATGGAATTTCGTAAGCGCCTCCCGCCATTTTTTGATGGCCGTCTCCTGCCATGGCATGGCGCCACCTTGCTGTCCAGCCGCTGCGAGCAACTCGCCAGCCTTTTGGGCGGCTTGCTGTCCTTCCGAAAATAGCGCGATAATTTCATCCCAGGCATATTTTAGATGCCTTTTATGGCCGGAAAAATCGACCTTTTGCTGCGCTATGGCAGCCCTATTGAAAGTTTTGGCCGTCTCCATAACCTCTGCCTGCATGGCGGACAGCAGTTCTTCGACTTCCCTATCCACGCTCTCATGCGCTATAGCCTGTTCATATAGCTCGTTCAGCTTTAAGGCCAGAGCTTGCTGAGATAATGTTTTTTCCAATGCCGCCTCAGCTAAAGCTGTTGGCGCCGGCTCAAGTCCTGCCAATAGCTCTTTAATATTGAAACGGCCCACTTCGATATACATGCGCGCTTGCAGCGGCTTAAAGTCATCCATGGCTCGCACGCTGTCTTTCAAATAATTTTGGGCAGACTGATAAAGACCCGTCTCTTTAACCAGCTTATCGCCAGCACCTGACAGCTGCCCTTGAAGGTTGGTAAGGGCCGCAAGTGAAAGTATTTGCAATGGCTCCTGCGCCAGTACCTCATCATAATTGTTGAGCAAAAGCTGCAAATTCCCAGGCAGCGCCTTGCCGGCTAATGCCAGCCGCAGCAGCTCATCTAAAGCTGCGCCGCTGTTTTTAAAGGCCATCTGGCTGCCATCCTTCTCCTCTTGCTGCATGAGGACTAAACCCTTAGCAAAATCCTGCCGCGCCTGCAGCAACAGCCTTACTTGCTTGTCTCCGCCGGCTTGCTGCACAGCCTGCTGCGAGCCCTCCCATAGAGGCTGCCAGCTGCTACCTATCGCCAGATAGGCCGCCAGATACTTGGCTTTCAGCCCTTTGGCAAGCGACGGCTGCTGCAAAAACTCCGCCTGCTCGGCAAGCATGGCGCCTGCGGCGCTAAGCAACGCCACGCTGGCTGGCAATGAAGCATGCTGGCTGCGGAAAGCTGTATAGCTGTCCAAAAGTGATGCCAATAGGCTTTTCAGCCTGCCGGCGCATCTCCTCGATATCAACCGCCGGCAGACACGTCTTTGCCCCTTCGGCGCGGGTCAATACGCAGGCCGACACTGCCGCCGCTTCCATATCCTCAAGTGCCTGATGAAACTGCACAATAAGCAAATGATAGTCTCCCTCGGTAGCGGCTGAATTTTCCTTTAACGCGTCGAAGTGTGCCCTGGCTAGTAACAGGCGGGACAAAGCGATATTTGAGCTACGGCGCTGCTGCAGCAGCGGTAAGGGAAGGTTTCCGATGGCAGCCTCGTGAAAGCGCGTCAACGCCTCCGCCCACTTGCCCTGCGCCAGCCATACCGTCCCTATATCATAGTCCAAAATCGCCTGCTGCCAGCCAGGCAGCCTCTCTTGCTGCAATAGCGCATACTGCGCGCGCGCTCTGTCATAGTCGCCAGCCTCGAAATAGACTTCCGCCGCCTGCATGGTAGCATCTTGCGGCAAGGCATATAAAGAACCACAGGCCAATATGGCAGCCACCAAACACCTCATTCGATAGCTCATACCCCCTCCCTGCGGCGGCGGGTGTCGGGGATCAGCAAAAACAAGGCCAAGGCGATGATGGCAAAGGCCAGTGGCAACTGGAAATATAAATCGTAAATGCGCTCGTTGGCACCGCCCTCTACCGGCGGCAGATTAGCGGGCTCTTCCTCGAAAATAGTTTGCTCTGCCATCGCGTCTATAATGGCGTGCGCCACCTGCATAGGCGTGGTCTTTTCTACCAGCCACACTTGCCCCTGTCCTATGCGGCTCAAAGTGCGCAAAAGAGTGTCATCCACTGCCGAAAGCACCGGGCTGCCTTCAAACTCTACGCCGGGAACGACTTTGCCTTGGCTTGAACCGATGCCGACAGCATAGATTCGCAAATGATTTTGGACGGCAGCGGCCACAGGTTTGGTGATTTCAGTCAAATACTGCTGACGGGCTTGCGCCGGCAGACTTTCATAATGCGTATCGCCGCCATCGCTTAGCAATATCAGCGTCTTGGGAATGGCCGATACCTTTTCAAAATAACGCTTGCGTACATTCTCCAATGCCTGCTTGATATCGGTGCCGGCACTCTCTCCTTCATTGATCTCTATCTGCCTAAGCATGAGGCGTGTGAAAAAATAATCGGTTGTCGCCGGCACAAGCAGGCTTGTCGCCGAAGTAAAAGCAAGTAAGGAAACACTTTCTCCGCTTAAACGGCTGATGATTTCATCGACAATTTCCTTGGCGACAGCCAGGCGCGTGCTGCCGCCATTGCCATCAGCCACACCCATGGAGGCCGAAGCATCAAGCAGCAAAATCACCTCATGCATCTTTTTTCTGGCAACGCCAGTGAATGCAGCTTGCTCCGCCTTATGACCCGGCAACGCCGGCACATAACGCGCATTGCCCTTTGGCTGCGTCAAAGCTAACACCCCGCATATAAAAGCCAGACAACACAATGCCGATTTCAGCCAGAAAGCCGCCGGCTGGCGCTTCTCCACCAGCACCTCCAATAGCGTCTGATCGGCAAAAGCACTCAAGCACCGCCTACGATAACGGTAGAGCGATAAGAAGGCCAAAGCCAGCAAAACCCCTCCAAAAAGCAGCCAAGCGGCCTGTCCGTAGTCGTATTGGATGCTGCGCCAAATCATGGCACCTTCCTTAGCCAGCCGGCTTCCAGCAGCACAGCCATACTCAGGCAGCAAAGCCCCAACATAATCAAGGATGGATAAAAAGAGACTCGGCGGTAAAGATCCGGACGATGCTCACGCGCAAAGATGTTCTCAGGCTGCGGCAGCGCACTTTTTTCAAGCTTGTCGATATCACGGTAAATATGCTGCAAGTTGCTTTGGCTATCCACCATATAGAATTTGCCACCGGTGAGTTCGGCCGCACGCTGCATGATATGGCGGTAAGGCGCAAATGCTTCCTCGCCGAGCTTGGGTTCGACATTGACGATATAAAGCCGCACGCCCTGCTCCTTGGCATAGGCCGCAGCTTCCGGCACATCCATATTGCGCAAACGCTTGCCCTTGTCCAAAGGATTAGGATCTTGCAGTCCATCGGTCAGCAAAATTAACACATTGCTCTTGATAAGATAAGCAGGCTGTCCCTTGCTACTAAGCTCTTCCGCATAGTGACGCGTCGCTGCCATCAGGCTGGCGGCCTTGAAAATGGCATAGCCTATCGAGGTGCCGTCCAAATCTTTATCCCCGATGACATTGAATTTTGCCAGCTGCTGCAAGACGGCGGCATGGTCAAGCGTCAGCGGCGACAGCACCTGCGCGCCTCTGGCAAAGTAAATCAGGCCGATCATATCGCTGGGATGGCCTGGCAAGCCAAGGCGCTTATCTCCTTCGACAAATTGACGAGTCACCTGCTTTACCAGTTCTGTCTTTGAAAGCAGGCGCATGCCCGTATCGGTAGGAGCAAATACCTGCTCCTGCATCGACCCCGACTGGTCCAAGACGAGATAGATGGCTACTCCCTCAGTAGGAGGAGTTAACGGTTTTTCAGCTTTCCTTTCGATTAAAAGATGGGGATCGATAAAGGCTAATACCAAGCATAGCCATGCCAGCCACATCAGCTGCTGCGGCCAATTGCCAAAACTCACCCGCCCCCGGTTTTTCAATAGGCTAGCGACATCCGAAAAGGCAATCGATGGCTCAACAAACCCCTGCCGAAAGCGAAAAAGCAGCCATAATGGCAGCACGCATAGTGCTACCAGCGCCAAAGCCTTGAAATCGATAAGAAAAGTTACGCCATCCATCTAATGCGAAAACTGCCAGCTTTAGGTTTTTGAAAAGATGTTTATCTATATCATAAATGCAATATTTATCCCTCTACTCAAAATCCCAATTAGAGAACCATGCCTAAAAATGGTTGATTTTAAGGCTAAAAAGGCGAAATCTGCCATCGGTGTTATTTTGTAAGTTCGCAAAACCTCATAGCGCGGGTGGTGACTTAAGGTTTGGGGTCTGCTATGTGATTTGAAAATCCTACAGGCTATTAGAAAGCCCTACTCCTTTCAAATCGCAAGCCTAACCCCGGGCCGTTCCATCTAAACATCCAGGATCTAGCAGCTTAAGTTAGCCGTGAATACGGCAGATGCATGTAGCCACAGGTGTTAACCCAATGTCGTCAAAATAGAGTAATTTATATAGCACAAAAGAGAGGAACTCCTACGGAGTTAAATGCAAATATCCGATTTCCCGTAGTTGCAGCAGTCTTCGCTTGCGCTCGCAAGCCTTAGCTGCGGGCTACAAAGAGATCGGTCCGTAAGTCTTAAAAAAAACTCATCGCAGGTTATCGGATGAGGAAACTGATAATGAACCATGTTATGGATATGTCTTAAAGGTTATTTCTTTTGGGCAAAGCATATCTCTTTGTAGCGCCCAAGCGGTTTACCGCTGATATCTGAAAAGTAACGGTGTCATTAGATGCCATCTTCAGAAAAAAGAACGATCTCTTATAAACTTTCTTTTTACCAAAACAAAAGCTAATAAGGAGATCGTTCATGTCTAATAGTAGCAATTCCAATCATTTCAAAAAACAACAACATAAAAACAAACTTGGATACATCGATCCTACTGTTGCTGGCATCGATATAGGAGATAAGGGAATCCATATAGCTATTCCCGATGGTAAAGGTGGTTCTTACGTGAGGGAATTTGGTACAACGACACCTGAACTCCGTGAAATAGTCAAAGTTCTTAAAGAGGCTAATGTGGAAATTGGTGTTATGGAAGCTACGGGTGTTTATTGGATTCCCC